>NZ_JAPZSY010000038.1 GCF_027532025.1 Inhella sp.
CGCGTAGATCAGCCGCGCCAGCTTGTGCGCGGCGGCCGTCACCGCCTTCGGTTTGTCCATGCGCGCGCACAGCCGCCGGTAGTAGGCCCCCAGCGCCGATTGGCTGGTGCGCAGCGCCGCTGCGGCCAGCCGCAAGGCCTGGGCTCTGCCGCACGCCGGTTGACTCAAACGTTCGAGACCTTGACGTCGTGGCAGTGCGACCATCTGGCAAGACGTTCTAGACATTGACCGCAAGGGCTCACTGCAGCCCCAGTACCGTGCTGAAGCTCCAACTGCGGCGGATTTCCAGCACATCCACGTCCTGCGCCAAGGCGGTTGGGAACACGGGGTAGGGCTGCTGGTCTTGCACGATGCGGCGCACCGCCTCGTCGATGGCTGGCACGCCGCTGCCGATCACGAAGGTGATGGATTCGACCGAGCCGTCGCGCCGGATCGCCACCGTGACCAAGGGTGGGGTGTGAGGCAGGGAGGCGAGGCGGCGCATGGTCTCGGGCGGTGTGTTGAGCTGCACCTTGCGCGCCCAGGCCTGGGCGTAGCGAACCACCTCGGGGTTGGGGTCGGTGTGCCCGTAGAGCCGGACCCGGCGCAACGGGTTCCAGCGCAGGGGCAGGTCGCCGCTGGGTCCGGCATGCGCCTGAGGGGCTGCGTCGCGTTGGGCGCGTTCCTCGTCCAGTTGGCGACCCATGGCGCGACGGGCGGCCTCGCGGCGGGCCTCGTCGGCAGCGGCTTCTTGGCGGGCTGCCTCGGCGCGCGCTTGCGCTTGGCGGGTTGCCTCCTGTTTCGCGGCTTCTTGTCGACTGGCTTCCTGGCGGGTTGCCTCTCGCTGGGCCGCCGCGCGTTGCTAGGCCTCAGCCCGGGCTTGGGCTTGGGCTTGGGCTTGGGCTTGGGCTTGGGCTTGGGCTTGGGCTTGGGCTTGGCGTTCGGCCTCGGCCCGCACTGCGGCTTGTCGGGCCGCTTCTTGTCGGGCCGCTTCCGCTCGGGCCATTTCTTGACGCGCGGCTTCTTGTCGTTCTCGCTCGAGTTGGGCGGCTTGTCGTGCCGCTTCTTGCCGGGCCGCCTCGCGGGCTTGCGCGGCTTGCTGCTCCGCCTCGCGTCGGAGCGCCTCGGCGCGGGCTTGGGCCTGAGCGTGGCGCTCGGCTTCGGCGAGGGCGCTGGCCCGGCGTTCCGCCTCTCGCCGGGCGACTTCAGCCTGAGCCTGAGCCTGCCGTTCAGCGTCGGCTTGTGCCTGGCGCTGCGCGTCGGCTTGTCGCGCGGCCTCGCCTTGGGCGCTGTCGGTCTGCGTTTGCCGGTCGGCGCTGCGGGGGTCGGCCTCAACGGCCGGCGCGCGGACTTCGGCGAGGGGGGGCACCCAGGCGGGCGCGGGGACCGACGCCATGGGCTCCGGCGGCTGGGATGGGGATTCCGGCGTGGACAACGCCAGCCGGGCTGGCTCGGACGTGGTGCCCGAGGTCGCAGGGCTGGGCCGCGGTGTGGGCAGGGGGCGCGTGGGGCCCTTGGGGCGTGCAGCCGGTTTGGGTTGGGCGGCGGGCCGCAGGGGCCCGACCAGTTGCTGAGGGCCTACCAAGGGCGATGGCGGCGGTCGGTCGGTGGCGCTCGGCGGCGGTGCGCCGTCAAGCAAGAGCTTGGGCAGGCTCACTTGCAGCACGGCGGCTCGCGCTGGTGTGGCAGCCCGGGTGGTGCCGTTGAGCCCCTGGGTGGGGTCAAGGCGATCGGGGCGTTCGGGGCGTTCGGGGTGATCGGGGCGTTCGGGCTGATCGGGCTGATCGGCCCCAAGGGCCGACGGCTCACTCCATCGGGCCACACCGCCCAGGCTCAGGCTGAGCAGCAGCGCATGGACGATCAATGACAGCCCCAGCGCGGGCGGCAACGGGCGGCGTGCGAGGGAGGTGCCGAGCGGGGCGCGCATGCCCTGGATTGTCCCTAGGAGTCGGCAGCGTCCAGCGCTCAGGCGCTCAGTGCCGCAGGCGCCGCAGGCCCCAGGCCACGCCCAGCACCACGGGAAGCACCGCCAAGCCCACCAGGGTCTCGTTGGATGGCAGCCACGCAGCGAGCAGGGGCCAATGCCCCAGCGCTTTGGCCACGTAGCCCACCAGGCCCAGCGCGTAGTAGCTGATGGCGACGACCGACAAGCCCTCGACCGTTTGCTGCAGCCGAAGTTGCTGGTGTTGCCGCTCGGCCAAGGCGCGCAGCAGTTCTTGGTTGCCTTGCTCGCGCTGCGCCTCCAGCCGAACGCGGGCCAGGCTCAGCGCGCGGCTGATGCGCTCGCCCAGGTCGGTCAGTCGGCGGTCGGTGCTTTCGCAAAACGCCATCGCGGGGGCAAATCGCCGCGCCAGAAAGCCGCTGAGCGTTTGGATGCCCTGCATGCGCTGCTCGCGCAGGTCGCTCAGTCGCTGCTGCACGATGGCGTGGTAAGCCCGGGTGGCCGAGAAGCGGTAGCGCGTGCGCGCTGCGGCGTGTTCCACCTCGGCGGCCAGGGTGGTGAGGGTGCGGAAGGCCTCGCTGTCGTCGCGCTGGTCGTCGTTCACCATCGCGTCCATGGTGGCTTGCAAGCGCTGCTCCAGCGTGCCCAGGGTGGCCGATTCCGCCTGCGCCAAGGGGAAGCCCTGCATGGCCAGCATGCGGTAGGCCTCGATTTCGCACAGCCGTTGGGCTTCGCGGGCGAGTTGGTCGGGGGGCAGGCCGAAGTCCAGCAGCACGAAGCGCACGAAGCCATCGGGCCCCAGTTGCAGGGCGGTGAACAGGGCCGCGGCGCGGGCGTCGCCGATGAAGGCACCCATCAAGGGGGCGAGGTCTTCGTGCGTGCTGGCGCTGCCGCTGCGCAGGGCACTGCGGCATCGACCGATGAGTTCGTCGCTGCCTTGAGCGTCGATCACGACCACGTGCGTGGCCGCGAGCAGGGCGCCGGCGTCGTCGGCCCGCAGGGCCTCGCGGAAGGCGGCGGGTAGCTCGCTCAAGGCGCTGGCGCGCATCAGGGCCTCGCGGGCTTGCGTGTCGTCGCTGGGCCAGGGCGTGGGCGCCATCGGCCGACTGACTTGCCAGCTGACGAACTCGCCATGCCGCTCGTACTTCAGCACCCAGTGCGGGCCGGCCACGCGGGCGTGGCGCTGATCGGCCGCGGGGGGCTCGGTGCCGACCGATTGGCACAGCGCCCACAGCGCCGCCTGAGCGCAAGCTTCGCTCATGCCCACGTGCACCCAGTACGACACCACGCACGGCGAGCGGGTGGGCAGGGCGGGCCGGGCGTGCAGTTCCTGGTGCAGAGCCAGGCCTTGGCGGCGTGGGAAGGGCAGGGTGTCCATCGGGCGATTGTGGGTCTGCCTGGGGCCGCCGATCGGGCGTTATCGGCGAAGCGGGGCTTGTCCGCCCTGGGGGGGGCGGCGCTCCACGCCATCGACGTGCAGCCACGGCCCGAACTCGAGCTCCTCGTCAGCCCGCGTTGGACGCGAACAGGGCCACAAAGCGCCCCTGCGGATCGCCTTCGAACAGCGTGGCGGCCCATTGGGCTTCGCGCTGGGCGATGGTGTGCAGGAACTCGGCAGCGCCGCCCATGGCGCGAAAGGTGTCGAAGCCACTTTCCAGGAACAACTGGAGAGCGCCCAATCCGGCGGCGGCCGCGGGGCCCCGCATCATCCGCAGGGCGTGCCGCAGCAAGGGTTTGCGGGTGTACACGTCCAGGGCGCGGCCCACGGCCAGGGTCAGATCGACCTGGTCTTGACGAGAGGCCGCTTGGCCCACGGCCTGCCACGCCTGCACGTAGGCGGCGGGAGTCACCGTTTCCGGCAGGTGCAGCGCCATGGCCGAGTCCAGGGTTTCGCTCAGCGCGTGGAGCCGGGCCAGCTCGTGCACGGTGAGCACGAGCTCCTTGGGGAACAGGCGCACCAAGGGCCGCACGATGCGTTGAAACTGCGCGTCGCGCTGGCTGAAGTCGCGCGGGCCGTACAGCTCCTCGAGAAAAAAGCCGGCCGCCCCGGCGTAGCGGGGCGTGCTCAGCAGGTCGGCGTAGGTGGCGCGAAAGCGCTGCTGCTGCAAGGCCTTGAGGGCCTCGCAGCGCGCGGCCAACGCGGGGTCGGCCGCGCGCCGGGCACGCTCTGCATCGACGCGCGCCAGGCACTGCAGGATGTCGGTGCCGATGGGATCGGTCGTCATCCGGCCATTGTCAAAGCGGCCTCAAGCCGGCGTGGCCTCGTCCTTTAGAACGCCGCGTCGAATCTGGTCGAGCTCGATGCTCTCGAACAGGGCCTGGAAGTTGCCTTCGCCGAAGCCTTCGTTGCCCTTGCGCTGGATGATCTCGAAGAAGATCGGGCCGATCACTTCCTTGGTGAAGATCTGCAGCAGCAGCTCTTTCTCGGCGCCCAGGTGCGCGGCGCCATCGATGAGGATGCGCAGGCGGCGCAGCTCGTCGACGTTCTCGCCGTGGTTGGGCAGGCGTTTGTCGATCAGGTCGAAGTAAGTCTCGATCGTGTCCTGGAACTCGACGCCCGACTGCTTCATGCCCTGCACGGTTTGGTAAATGTGCTGGCTGCTGAGCGCGATGTGCTGGATGCCTTCGCCGTTGTACAGGTGCAGGTACTCGGCGATCTGGCTCTTGTCGTCGCTGCTCTCGTTGATGGGGATGCGGATCTTGCCGCAGGGGCTGGTCATGGCCTTGCTCTTCAGGCCGGTCAGCTTGCCCTCGATGTCGAAGTAGCGCACCTCGCGGAAGTTGAACAGGCGCTCGTAGAAGTCGGCCCACTCCTTCATGCGACCGCGGTAGACGTTGTGCGTCAGGTGGTCGATGGTCTCCAGGCCGTGGCCCGGTACCTCGCTCGGCACGGGTTGGCCTTGGGCGTCGGTCAGCGGCACGAAGTCGACGTCGTAGATGCTGATGTTGCCGATTTGGCCGGGCTGGCCGCCGTCCTTGCCCTGCCAGCGGTCGACGAAGTAGATGAGCGAGTCGCCGATGCCCTTGATGGCCGGGATGTTCAGCTCCATCGGGCCGGTCTTGTTGTCGAAGCCCCAGGCGCCCAGTTCCAGCGCGCGGTTGTAGGCAAAAGCGGCGTCTTTGACGCGGAAGGCGATGGCGCACACGCAGGGGCCGTGCAGGCGGGCGAAGCGCTGGGCAAACGACTGCTCTTCGGCGTTGACGATGAAGTTCACGTCGCCCTGGCGGTAGAGCAGCACGTTCTTGTGGCGGTGCTTGGCCACGGCCTTGAAGCCCATGGTCTCGAACAGGCGGCCGAGTGCGGCTGGATCGGGGGCCGCGAATTCGACGAACTCGAAGCCGTCGGTCTGCATCGGGTTGTCCCAGGGGGTGAACGTGGCCATGTGGGTCTCCAGCAAAGGGTGCTGCACTGTAGAAACGAAACCCTGCAGGAAGCCTGCAAGCTGTGTCTTTGTACGCCGACAAGACGCACGAATCCTGCAAAATCGTGGTCATGGACAACCCAGGTGGGCTAGATGCCATCGATCAACGCATCATCGCTGCGCTGCGGCAGGATGCACGCTTGACCTTCGAGCAACTCGCCGAGCGCGTGGGCTTGTCGAGTTCGGCGGTGCTGCGCCGGGTGCGCCGCCTGGAGGCCGAGGGCGTCATCACCGGCTATGCCGCCCAGGTGGCGCCCGAGCGCATGGGCCTGGGCCTGCTGGCCTACATCAACGTGCGCCTGGAAAAACACACCCCCAGCCAGCGGCAGAGCCCGATGGACTCGTTCCGGGCGGCGGTGCAAGGCTGGAGCGAGGTGGTGGACTGCGTGGCCCTGGCCGGCGAGATGGACTACCTGCTGCACGTCCAGGTGCGTGACATGGAGCATTTCGCGCGCTTCATCCGCGACACCTTGTTGCGCCATGCCAGCGTGCAGGACTGCAAGACGAGCTTCGTGCTGGAGCGGGTCAAGGGCCGCGGCTGACGCGGCGCTCCGGCCGGCGCTTCAAGTCCACAGCGAAGCGAACAGGGGCGAGGGGCAACCGAGCCGTTGGTTGAGCCGCGGCAGCCCGTGCTGCTCGAGCAGCGTGCCCCGGCCGGGTTCGGCCAGCAGCGAATGGCCCAGGCCCAGGCGGTCGCCCTGCGGCTGCCAGCGAAGCCCCGGCAGGTGTGCCAGCGTGGGTGCCACATCCAGGTGGGTGAACTGGCGTTCGGTGTCACGGTCCTGCAGCGAAGGCAAAGCCGTGTGAACCCAGGCCCTGTGCCGCCGAGCGATCGCTGTATATACTGTGTATGTCGCATATGCACAGCAAGCCACGCCCGTGAACGCCGAGTTGTTTCTTTCTCCCGCCGATGCCCAGCCGATGTACCGGCAGATCGTCGAGCAGGTGAGCGCCAAGGTGGTGGCGGGCGACTGGGCGCCGGGCGCGGCCTTGCCCTCGATCCGCGAGCTGGCCGCGGCCAACGGCGTGAGCGTGATCACCGTGAAGCGCGCCTACCTGGAGTTGGAGCACGCCGGGGTGATCGTCACCCGCCATGGCAAGGGCTCGTTCGTGGCCGAGTCGACCGAGGCCTCGCGCGCCCACTTGCGCGCTGAACTCTTGCAGCACCTGGACCAGGCGCTGGCCCGTGCCGAGCGCTTGAGTCTTAGCGAGGCCGAGTGGCAGCAACTCGTCCAAACCCGGCGCGCCGCGCGCGCCACCGACGGAGACCCCGCATGACCCCCGCCTTCGCCCTGCACGGCGCCAGCAAGCGCTACGAGGCCTTCACCTTGCACCCCTTGGACTTGTGCCTGGAAGAGGGCCAGATCATGGGCTTGGTGGGGGTGAACGGCGCCGGCAAGAGCACCTTGCTGCGCTTGCTGGCCGGCTTGACCCTGGCGGACCGTGGCCGCGTCGAGGTGCTGGGCTTTCACTTGCCCGAGCAGCAGGTGCAGGCCAAGCAGCAAACCGGCTTGGCGTCTGACGACATGCGCCTTTACGGCTCCCAGACCCTGGCTTGGCACATGGACTTCGTGCAGCGCCTGGTGCCGCAATGGGACACCACCTACGCCGAGCACCTGCGGCTGCGATTCGACCTGCCGGCCGACCAGCGCGTGGGCGGTTTCTCGCACGGCCAGCGCGTGAAGGCGCTGCTGCTCTTGGTGCTGGCGCGCCGGCCGCGCCTGCTGCTGCTGGACGAGCCCACCACGGGCCTGGACCCGGTGGCGCGGGCCGAAGTGCTGGACGCCCTGTCGGACGTGCTGCTGGACGAGCGGCGCAGCGTGCTGTTCTCGTCGCACCAGACGAACGAAGTGGAGCGCTTGGCCGACCGCATCGGCTTCCTGCACCAAGGGCGCTTGCTGACCGAAGAAGACAAAGAGGACTACCTGCAGCGCTGGCGGCGCATCGTGGGGCAAGGCGCCTTGACCGAGGCCGTGGGCGCTTGGCCCGAGGTGGCCCAAGTGCGCCGCAACGGCTCCCTGGTCGAGCTTCGCGTGCGCCAGCACAGCGAGGCGCTGCAACAGCGACTGCTCGCCGAGGGCTTGCACATCCGCCAGATCGAGCCCTTGTCGCTCGAAGAGATCTTTGTCACGACCGTTCGCCAGCACGCTGGAGTTGCCGCATGAACACCGTCTTCCACCGCCTGCGAGGGCCCGTGATCCGCACCCTGGTGCTCAAGGATTGGCAGCTGTTCGAGAAACAGCTGGCCGCTTACGTGGGCGCCGGCCTCATGGCCTTGGCACTTATGGGGCTCGCCAAGAGTTGGAGCTTTTACCTGGGCTCGTTGCTGCTGATCATCGTGATGGTCGCGGCGTCCTGCTTCGCAGTGAGCACGGCCTTGATCAACGAGCGCAAGGAGAAGACGCTCGCCCTGGTCATGAGCCTGCCGGTGACGCCTTTCGACTTCTACCTGGCCAAGTTGGTGGGCAACCTGATCACCTTCGGCGTGCCCTTCACGGTGCTGACCGCCGGCGCCGTGGCCGTCGTGTTGTGGACGCCACTGCCCGACGGCTTGCTGACCCTGGTCTTGCTCTTGGCCGGTCACCTGCTGCTGGCCTTCTGCGTGTCGCTGGCCGTGGCAATGCGGGTCGAGTCCGAGGGCTGGAACATCTTTGCCATGGTTGGCAGCTCGGTCTTGATCAACCCGTTGCTCATGGCCCTGGGGCAAATCCCGGCCATCGCGTCGCACTGGTCGGGGCCCGAGGTGGTGTGGAGCTGGCAGGCCGTGGCCATCTTGGCCGGTCAGCTGGGCCTGAGCCTGGCGCTGCTGGTGCACACGGGTTGGCAGCACCTGCGCAAACCCGCCTTCTACTGACGCCATGCCCACCCGCCTGGACGCGCTGGACCGCCTGCGCGCGGGGGCGATGCTGGCCGGCGTGGCCTTCCACGCGGCCTTGGCCCACAGCCCCATGGTGCAGCCGCTGTGGCTGACCGCCGACCGCGCCCAAGCCCCCTGGCTGGACGGCCTCTTGTGGCCGATGCACCTGCTGCGCATGCCCCTGTTCTTTTGGCTGGCCGGTTTCTTCGCGGCGTGGCAGTGGGAGCGGCGGGGCGCGGGTGGCTTGATGCGCGACCGCGTCCGCCGGGTGCTGGTGCCCTTGGTCGTGGGCCTGCCCTTGATGCACCTGGCCATGGACGCTTTGGTGCAGTGGGGCGTTGCCCACGTGCAGCACCCGTCGCCGCTGATGGGCTGGGTGCGCCGGGCCTGGGCCGAGGGCTGGCCCTCCCCCCCGCCCAGCCTGGGGCACCTGTGGTTCCTGGCCTACCTGTTGCTCTTCACCGTCTTGCTGTGGGTGGGGCGCACGCTGGTGCCGCTGGCTTGGCGGGCCCGTTGGTCGGTGCCCAGCCGGGGCGCCGGCGCCCTCGGGCTGTTGGCCCTGCCGGTGTTGTTGGTGCCGGCCTTGGCCGCGGTGCCCGCGCCGCACCCGGCGCCCGAGGCGCTGCTGCCGCAGCCCTGGGCCATCGCGTTCTACGGCACCTTTTTCGCGCTCGGCACGGTGTCCCGTCCGTGGCTGACGGTGCTCGCCCGCAAGAAGTGTTGGCTGGGGCTGGGGCTTGGGGCGGGGCTGGCCATGGTGGGCTTTGTGCTGCTCTTGCCCCGCCCGGTGCCGCCCGGCGATTGGGCGGTGGCGGCCGTCTCCAGCGTGGCGGCCGTGTGGGGGTGTGGGGCCGTGGTGGGGGCGGCCTGCGCGTGGCAGGCGCCGATGGGGCGGGCGATGCGCTTCCTGGCCGATGCCGCCTACTGGGTCTACCTCGTGCACCTGCCGATCTTGCTGGCCCTGCAGCTGGCGACGATGGACCTGGACTGGCCTTGGACCCTCAAGCTGCCGCTGGTGCTGGGCCTGACCTTGGGCCTGAGCCTGGGCACCTTCGCCCTGTGGATTCGCAACGGCGTTTGGGGCCGCTGGCTGCTCGGGCGGCGCGAGGCCGCCACGGCCTGAGGCCTCACATCGTGGTGTCGGGGCCGCGCGCCAACGGGTCGCCCGCCAGGTCGCGCAGCAGGCGCATCGTGGGGATGGGTCCCAAGTTGAGCAGGTCACCGATGTCGCGCACATCGTCGGGGATGCCGGCATTGCCCCACCCTGACATGCTGTGACGGGCGGTGCGGGTGGCCAGTTGGACGCAGCGCTCTTGGGCGTCTTGGGGGTCGCGGTCGTCGAGCAAGTGGGCAAAAACGGCGGGCAAGTGCCACGCGCGCATCAGGTCCTTCTGCACGCTCATGAGGTCGGTGCCCAGCACCATCTGCTGTGCGGCCTTGCTGCGCAGGGTGGGGTCGAACTTTTGGTGGGCGCGAATCTGCTTGGCCAACTCGGGCGCATGGCACCACAGCAGCAACTCGGCAAAGTCGTGCAGCAAGGCGGCTTGGTGCAGGATGTTGGCATCCGGGTCCGCTCGGTGGGCGGCGAAGCCCAAGGCAAAACGCGAGGCGCGCTCCAAGCGGCCCAGCACGGCGTCCACGCCCTCCAGGGCTTCCGCATCGCCTGCCAGCCATTCCTCCAGCGTGGGCTGTGGCCCGAGCAGGGAGAAAAAGGGGGTGATGCCCATCAGCACCACGGCGCTGGTCAGTGTTTCGGCGTCGTTGGTGCGCCGCATCCGGTTGAGGTTGGACGCATGGATCAGCACCTTGAGCGTGAGCAGCGGGTCGTTGTCGAAGGTTTGCCCGATGAGGTGAGCGTCGACAGCGTCTTCGTCGGCACGCAAGCGCTCCAAGGCTTCCGCGCTGACGGCCAAGACGGGGAACTCGTGCTTGCGGAAACGCTCGACCCAGTCCTCGTGGCGTCGCAGAGGCTGGGTGAGGAAAGGCGCGCGGGGCAGAAAGTCCATCGGGGCCAATGCCTGAGCAAGGATCGGACCATGATAAGCCGACCCTGCTCCGGGCATCGGTCGATCAAAGCCGCTCAAGCCCCTGCAAAAACGTGAATCGGCGCAGCCCGTCCTCGTACAGCACGCCATGGCCTGTCGTCGGGTCGTGGCGGAACTCCAGATGGGGTGTGGCCTGCGCTTCGACCGCGGGGGCGGTCTGCAGGCGTTGAGCCCAGGCGTCGAGCCCGAGGCTCAGGCGCTGGAGGCATCGGGCCAAGGCGACGCGCAAGGGCGCGTCGGTTTGGGTGGCGTGGCGGGTGGCGAGGGGCGAGGCGTGCATGGTGTTCTCCGTTCGCCGCCGAAAGGCGGCTCAGTCTTGGGGCGTTGGGGGGTGCAGGTCGCGCAAGGCCAGGCGCATTTGCGACTGGGCGGCTTGGCGAGGGTGGGGGACTTGGTGGCGGCCGGCTTGCCGCATCAGCGCGGGCGCGACCACCGGGTTGCGCGGTTTGCGCAAGGCCTTGGCGGGTTGGCTGCGGGGGTTGGTGAAGGTGGGCATGGTGATCTCCTGAGCAACACTGTCTGATAAACAGTGCGCAAATGATAAAGATCACTTGCGCAGGAAATCAAGTCCCAAGGTGTGGGGACGACGCCACGTCAGCGCTTCTTGGGGGTCTTCAGGGGGGCGATGCCGGCGGCCGCCTGTTGCCAGGCGCTGCGGCTGTCTTCGTTCTGCGGCGCCGGGCGCGGGGCGGCGGGGGCTGGACCGGGCGGCGGTGTGAGCACCTCGCCCAGCAGGTCCAACAGGCGCGTGCGGGCGCGCTGGGGGTGGCGGCGGTAGTAGGTCAGCACCAAGCCGACGATGAAGCGCTCGTCGTCGTCCTGGGGCACGCTGGGGCTGCTGTCTTCGGGCCTTGGGTTGGGCGTGCCAGGGGCGGCCGTTGGCGCCGAAGGCGCCTCGCGCGGGTCGAGGTCCATCCAGCCGCGGGGCTTGTGGCAGCACTGTTCGAACTGCCGCGCCAAGCGCTCACCGATCTGGCGCGAGCGGCTCTTGATTTGGCTCCAGTAGCTGGGCTGGATGAGCACCCGCTCGGCGAAGCGCCGCTCCAGCCCGCGAAGGGCGGCGGCATCGGGGTGCTTGATGGTGGCGGCGACGAATTCGTCGAACAGGCGCAGCGCGTTGTCCAGACGGATCTGCGCCACGTCGCGGGGCGCGGTCGGCATGGGGGCGGATGATAAACGGCGCTTGCCTGGGCTTCTGCCGCGCAGACTCCTAGGCGTCCGCGGCAGACTCCTAGTCGAAGCGCCACAACCACAGCGCGTCCACCGCGCTGTTGGTGCCGCTCTGGGCGCGCAGGCGGAAGCGCTGTCCCAGCCGGTAGACGAGTTGCCAACTGCCGGTGGCGGTGTTGAGGCTGCGCTCGTAGCCCACGCTCCAGCGGCGGGACAACTGCGCGCCCAGGCGCAAGGTGGTGCCGGCGTCGTCGCTGTTGCTGACGCTGAATTCGGTCAGACCGAGTTTGTCCAGCAGCTGCGTGGCCGGGTTGTTGCCCTCGCCCGAGACCAAAGCCAGGGCGGCCCGCTGCAGCAGGGCGGTGTCGTTGCGGCCCAGTTCATCGGGGGCGCGGCCGAGCAGCAACCAGGCGAGTTTGTCGTTGTCGGGCATGTCGGGCTCGCTGTAGAGCCGGATGCGCGGCGATTGCGCGCTGCCCGTGGCCCGCACGCCCACGCGCACCTCGACGTCGGGACGCAGGGCCAGGATGTCGAGCCTGGGGTTCTCCAGGGCGCCGGTGAAGCGAAGTTCGCCACTTTCGATGTCCAGCGTCTGGCCATAGGCCTTGTAGCGGCCACCGCCCATTTCGATCTGACCGGTCCATTGCGCGGGGCGACCCTCCTGTTCTTGCACCTGCAGCTGCCCCGTCAGGCGCGAGGCGAGGCCGCGGCCTTGGACGCGCAGGCGCTGGCCGAGGTCGAGTTGCAGCACGATGTCCCGCTGCCAGGGCGAGGTGGCGGCCTTGCTGGCGCCGTGGCCCCGTGCGGCACGGCGCACGGTGATGTCGTCGTCCAAACTGGGTGCGTCGCCTTCGCTGATGTCGAAGACGCCCTGGTCGGCCCGGAGCTGGCCGCGCAGGTGCACTCGGCGGGCGTCGAGCTGGGCGCTGGCATCGCCGCTGACGGTGAGCTGGCGGTCGAAACGGTTGAACAGCCGAAACTGCTCGGCTTGCATCTGCAGTCGGGCCTGGGGTTGGGCTTGGCCCCAAGTCCATTGGCCCTGGGTGGTCCAGCGGCCGCCGCTGTCGCCCTCGCCCAGGCCTTGCAGGCGGGCTTCGTCCAGCACCAGGGCGTTTTCGTCGAAGTGCCAACGCACGACGCCGTTTTGACCGCCGAGCCCGCTGGCGGCGTGCTGCAGCCGAACGAGGTCGAGGCGGCCTTGGCCCTTGAGGCGCGGTTGCGCGCGGGTGCCGCTCAAGCGGGCCTCCAATGCGGCGCTGCCGCGCCACTGCAGGCCTGCGGGCAGCCAGGGTTGCAGCAGGTGGAGTGCCGGCAGTCGCGATTGGAGGTGACCGTCCAGCACGCCCTGTGGGCTGGCCCGTGCGAGGACCTGGGCTTCGCCCAGCACGGGGCTGCCGAAGGCCAGTTGGGCTTGGGTGGCGCCGCCGGCCGCGTGCTGCACTTGGGCGCTGAGGGTTTGCAGGCCCAGGGCCTCGTCGTTGAGCAGCAGGTCGCCTCGGAGTCGTTCGACGCTCAGGCTGCCCGCCCCGCGCTCCCATTTCAGTTGCAGTTCGGTCAACAGGTCGCCCCGCCAGCCGGCTTCGGGTTGCCAGCGGGCCAGCCAGCGGGCGGCTTGCACCTGCCCGCTCAGCTGCAGCCGATGGCCGGCGCCAGCGGCGCGGGGGTCGTACTGCCCCATGGGGTTCGGGAAGCGTTCGCCCAGGATCATGAGGTTCCCCCCTTTCAGGGCGACGACGGGGCCGTCGGCTTGCCATTGCCACGCGAAAGCGTCCCAGCGCAACCAGTCGCTGCAGTCGGCCGGGCCTGAAGATGAGTTGACAGCGGGCTTCAGGCTGGTTCGCCAGCCCTCGGCGCCCCAGCGGTTGGGGGTGCGGCTGGGGGCTGGCCCTTGGCCCTCGAAACGCCAGGCTGGCACCGGCTGCCCGGCCCAGGTGAGGGGGCTGCGGCCGAGCACGTCCCACTGCCAAGGTTGTTGCAGGCCGCCTTGCAGTCGGCCTTGGGTCAGCTGCCAGCCGTCGGCGCTGGCCTGCCGCCACTGCAGTTGACCCTGGCCGTCGGCCCAGCGGGCTTCGGCGTGGGCCAGGGACCAGGGCTTATCGTCTGGCTGGGCTTGCCAGTGAAGATCGCTGAATTCGGCTTGGACGAGGGCCTGGGCGGGGTCGTCCCAGTGGTTGATTCGACCTTCGCTGCGTCCTGCCACACGGTGCGACCAGGGTTGCCACAGGGTGTGCAGCGCCGCGAAGCTCGGCACGCGCCACTGCAGGCTTTGCGGCATCCAGGCGTCGGCCTGGGTCCATTGGCCGACGTTGCGCAGGGGCGGTGCCGGGCGCCCTTGGGCCTGCGCCTCGGCGGTGTGGGCCCCGGTGGCCGCTTGGGCTCGGACCTGCCACGCGCTGTTTTGGGCGTCGGCTTGCCAGTCGAATTGGGCTTGGATGGGCAGGTCGCCCAGCGAGCTGCCCTCGTCCAGGCGCAGCGCCACGCGCCCGCCCAGGTGGGTGGTGTTTTGCGTCAGCGAGGCCTGCAACTGGCCGGTGCCCCGCAGCGGCCAGGGGGCATCGGGGATGGGAAGGCGCAAGGCTTGCGCCTGGGCTTCGATGTCGACCTGCCAGCCCTGGGGCTGGGCCTGCCAGCGGCCGCGCAGTTGCAGCTGGCCGTCGTTGCGCCCCTGGCTGAGCGTGGCTTGCGGCACCACCAGCAGGGGGCCTTCCGGTGGCGACGACAGCTGGGCTTGCGCCACAAGGCGCCAGGGCGGGGCGCCCGGCTGCGTGGGGGCGGCGTCCACGGTGCCATCCAGGTCCAAACGGCCGTTGGCGGGCGAGCGGGCAAGCCGGAGGGGCCCGCTCACGCGCCAGGCGGGCCAGGTCGCGTCCAGCTCGCGCAAGGCGATGGCGTCGAGCCGGATGGCGGCGCGCGCTTCAGCGTCCCCCTGGGGCCAGGCGAAGGGTTGGGTGAGGGTGATGCGGCCGGTGCTGCCCAGCAGGCGCAGGTCCAAGGCATCGAGTTGGGTTTCGTTCCAGCGGCCCGGCACCACGTGGGCCGACAGCGAGAGCTGTCGCACGGGCCAGCCGGATTGGTCGAGCCGGCGCGCGGCGGCATTGCTCACTTGGGCTTGCAGCACCATCGCAGGCCCTTGCGCCGCAGGCTCCAGGCGCAGGTCGCCGGTCAGCGCGGTTTGCGGGGCCTGGGGGTGCAGTTGGCGCAGGTCCACCCCCTGCAGCGTGGCCTGCAGTCGATGCACCGGCTGCGCCGCCAGCGGCGCCAACTCGGCGCGCAGCGTGACGGGCGTTTGCGGCCCGGCGATGAGTTGGGCTTGCACGGGCCAGCGCGCCAGCGGGCCGTCGCCTTGCAGTTGGAGGGCCCCGTGCGGCGTTTGAGCCTGGGCGTGGACGCGCAGCCGGTCGGGGCCGCGCAGCGCCAGCTCGCCCTGGCATTGCCAGCCCAGTTCGGGCAGGCGGAGCTGGTGCAGGCGCAAGCCCAGCACCTCGTCGGAGCCGCCCAGGCTGAGGCGGGCGTCCAGCCCGCTCATCGGGTGACCTTGCACCGTGAGGGTTTGGATCTGCACACGCTCCAGCGTGAGGCCCCAGGGGCTGCGCAGGCGGGCGACCAGGGCCTCGGGCGAGGGAGCGGAGGTCGGGCTGGGCTGGGTTTGCAGGCTCAGCGCCTGGGCTAGGACGGCGGTGTGCCAGCCTCCGTCTTGCCAGCGCAAGGGTGCCAGTTGAAGCCCACGCGCCTGAAGGGTCAGGGACGGATCGCTGAGCGCCACACTTTGGGCCTGCAGCCCCGTCCACAGGCTGCCGGAGAGGCCCTCGGTGCGGATGCCTTGCCGGGCCAAGAGCCAGGCCAGCACGGGCGCGCTGCCAGCGGCGAGCACGCCCAGTCCGACTGCCATGGCGGTGCCGCCCAGCGACCATGCCCAGCGCGCGCGGCGGCTCACAGCGCCAGCCCCACGCTGACGTGAAGCCGCCAGCCGCCGTCGAAGCGGGGTTGGCCGCGGGCCACATCGACCCGCAACAGCCCCACGGGGCTGCGCCAGCGCGCACCGAGGCCGGCGCCGAGGGCAGGTCGGGCTTCGGACCAGCTCAAAGCGGATTGGCCGGCGTCGACGAAGGCGGCCACGCCCAAGCCCTCGAGGCCGCCGACCCAGGCGGGCGGCAGGGGTTGAGTGCCTTCAAGGCTGGCGGTCCACCAGCGGGTGCCGCCCACCGACTGGCCGTTGCGCGTGGGCCCGAGGGCGCGGTAGCTGTAGCCGCGCACGGATTCATCGCCCCCCGCGCGCCAGCGCAGGCCCTCGGGCAGGTTCAGGGCGTCCACCCGGGACCACAGCTGCCCGGCCTCAAGCCGCAGGGCGACTTGTCGCCCGCCGGCCATGGGCACGAAGGCCTGCCAGCGGCCCTGAAGGCGCACCAGCGGCCCTTGTGCCTGGCCGGTTTGCGCCTCGTTGGCACGGGCCTGCCCCAGGGCGGTTTGCAGCAGCCACGCTTGCCCCCGCGTGGGGAGGATGACGCTGTCCAAATCGCGCCAGGTGGGGTTGAGGTGCAGCAACAGGGCCTGGGCGTTGCGGTGCTGTGCACCGGTGCCCTGTTGGCTGTTGAGCAGTTCCAGGGCCAGGGTGCGGTCTTCGCGCCGGGTTTCGAACACGCGGCCCACCCGCAAGGAGGCTTGGGAGAACGGCGCGTCGTCGGACTCTTCCCGTTGCCACGACACCGCCACGAGCCGGCGCTGCTGACGGGCTTCGGGGTGGGTGCTGGCTTCGAACTCCGCCAACTGGCTCAGGCGGCCCAAGGCCAACTTGGTGCGGGTGCGCACCGGCCAGCCCCAGGGCAGGCGGTGGACGTGTTCGACGGTGGCGCGCTCGCCGCTGTTGCTTTGCCAGCCCAGGCCCAGCGCCACCTGCTGCAAGGGGGCCTCGCGCAGCCGCACGCGCACGGGCATGCGGTCACCGTCGAGGCCCTCGGGGTCGAGCTCGACCTGCACGGCATCGAACATGCCGCTCTTGAGCAGGCGCTCTTGCGCGTCCAGCAGGCGTTGCTCGGTGGTGCGGCTGCCCTCGGGCAGCCCCAGCAGCTTGCGGGTGCGGGTCTCGTCGTGGTGCACCAGGCCCGTGAACGTCACGGCACCGAGGCGAATGGCAGGTCCCGGCTCCAGGCGCAAGCGCAGGTCCACGGCCTGGGCCTCGGCGTCGACCTCGGCCTCGGTCTGCGCCCAGCGCGCCAAGGGGTAGCCCTGGGTCCGAGCGCGAGACAGCAGGGCCCGTTTGGCGTTGGACCACGCCTCTTGGCCGAAAACGTCGCCCTCACGCAGGGGCCACCAGTCGCGCCAGGAGGCAACGGGACGCGAGCGCTCGTCGGGGTCCAGCTCGGGGGCGGCGGGTTCGGCTTCGAGCGAGAGGCTGCGAACGCGTGCCGCGGGGCCCGGGTCGATGCGCAGCAGGCCGGCGTCGCAGTCCAAGGTCACGTCGGCAGGGCTGAAGTGCCCCAGGGTTTCGAGCAGCTCGCGCGCTTGGGCCGGCGCCAACTGGCACAGGCGGCGGCGCTCGGCGCCATCCAGCGGCGTGCGTTCGTTGGCCCGGGCCAAGGCGCGGGCCAGGTCCAGGTGGCGCAGCATCAGCGCCGCGACCGGAGCCGGGGCGTCCACACGCAGCGCAGCCGCCTGCACGGTGCCCCAAGCCCCCGCGCCACCCACCAGCACCGCGGCCAGCAGACGGTGCCAGGGCGTCATCGGCTGAGGTGGCGCATGGCCGATTCCAACCCCGCCAGCGACAAGGGGTGCATGTGCTGGTGCATCAGGCCTTGAATGAGCTGGATGCTCGGTCGGTACTCCCACACGCCTGGCGGTTCGGGGTTGATCCAGACGTGCTTCGGGAAGGCCTGCGTGAGTCGGTCCAGCCAAACGCTGCCAGGTTCTTCATTCATGGTTTCCACGCTGCCGCCGGGCTGCAGCACTTCGTAAGGGCTCATGGTGGCATCGCCCACGAACACCAGCTTGTAGTCGCGGTTGTACTTGTGGATGAGGTCCCAGGTGGACGTGCGCTCGGCGTGACGGCGACGGTTGTTCTTCCAGACGTGGTCGTACACGCAGTTGTGAAAGTAAAAGAACTCCAGGTGCTTGAACTCTGTCTTGACGGCGGTGAACAGCTCTTCCACCCGGTGCACGTGGTCGTCCATCGACCCACCAACGTCCATCAGCAACAGCACCTTGACCTTGTTGTGCCGCTCCGGGCGCATCTTCAAGTCCAGCAGCCCGCCGGCAGCCGCGGTGGCTTGGATGGTGTCGTCGAGCGCCAGTTCGCTGGCTGCGCCCTCGCGCGCGAAGCGACGCAGGCGCCGCAAGGCCACCTTGATGTTGCGCGTGCCCAGCTCGCGCTGGTCGTCGTAGTCGCGGTAGCTGCGCTGCTCCCAGACCTTGACCGCGCGCCGCTGTCCGCCGCTGCCGCCGATCCGGACGCCCGCCGGGTTGAAGCCCCCGTTGCCGAAGGGGCTGGTGCCACCGGTGCCGATCCAACGGGAGCCGCCCTGGTGGCGCTCCTGCTGTTCCTCCAGCCGCTTTTTCAGCGTGTCCATCAACTCGTCCCAGCCCATGGCCTGGAGCGCTGCCCGCTCTTCGGGCGAGAGCTCGCGCTCGATCTGCTGGCGCAGCCAGTCGTCGGGCAGGGCGCGGGCGAGGTCAATCTTGAGTTCGGCGCCGCCCAGGTAGGCCGCGAAGGCGCGGTCGAAGCGGTCGTACAAGGCTTCGTCTTTCACCAGCACCGTGCGGGCGAGCAGGTAGAACTCGTCCACCGAGGGGCCGATGATGCCGGCCCGCAGGGCTTCCAACAGGGTCAGGAACTCCTTGGGAGACACCGGCAGCCGTGCCGCTCGCAGCGCGTAAAAAAACGGCAAAAGCATGTCACGATTGTGGCTTGCGCAGCTGCATTGCGGCGCACCGCTCACCCGCACCCCGCTCGACCGCATGCCATCGATCAACCCCGCCGAGCTGCTGCTGATCATGATGTTCGTGCAGCAGAGCTTGGCCATCGTGGGCTGGATGGTGGCTGGGCGTTTGGGCATCGCCCCCACGGTGCCGGCCTGGCATTGGGCTGCGGCATCGGCCTTTGCCGCCAGTGCGGTGGGTTTGGCCGTTTGGACGCAGGACGCCTGGTTGCGCCACGGCCTGGCCAACATGCTGATCCCTGGGGTGTTCGTGACCCTGCGTTTGGGCTTGCAGACCTTGTTCAGGGGGCCGCGTCACGACCCCGAAAACCTGTTGGTCATCGTGCTCAGCGTGGGGCTGGCACTGGCCGGGAACTTGTTCCAAGCGATCGAGCCCTGGCCGGTGTGGGTCTCCTCGGTCTTGACGACCTTTTGCCTGTGGCGCTGCGCCCAAGTGGTGGGGCCTTTGGTGAAGGCCGAACTGGGGGCGCAATCGGCATGGGTGGTGGTCGTTCCCCTGCGGATCGCGGCGCTGTTGTTCGCCGCGCGGGGCTTGGGTGCCATGGTGTGGCCCACGGTCTTGGGCGTGCCTTTGGCGCAGGACACGCCCGTCAACGTCACCGTTCTGGCCTTGCTCATGACCTTGGGCATCTTGGTGCATCTGTGTCTGGGTGTGGCCGTGGCTTTGCGCTTGATGGTGCGCCTGCGCAAGTTGTCGAGGCTGGATGCGCTCACCGGTTTGCCCAACCGGCGCGCCGCCGAGACCATGCTGGCGCAAATGGTGCAGGCGCGCCGGCAGTTGCAGCGCCCGGCCAGCTTGTTGGTGCTGGATGTGGATCACTTCAAGCGGGTGAACGACGAACACGGCCACCTGGTGGGCGACCGGGCCCTGGTGCACATCGCGCGCACCCTGCAAGCGAATGTGCGCAATGGCGACAGCGTGGCCCGGGTGGGCGGCGAGGAATTCCTGGTGCTCTTGCCCAACACCACGCTGGCGGAGGCCACCGACTTGGCGGAGCGGCTGCGGGCGTGCTTGGCCAGCAGCCCCTTGCGGGCGGGAAGCACCGAGCTGGCCATGACCGTGAGCATCGGCGTGGCGGAGTTGGCGCCTGCCGAGACCGCCACGGCCTGCGCGGAACGGGCCGATGCCGCGATGTACCGAGCCAAGCGCGCGGGGCGCAACCGGGTTGAGGCCTGAGGCCTGAGCCCGGTCGGACCCGAAGGGCTCAAACCCTGCGCTGCAGGTCCAGCCGATCCAACAGGCGCTGTTGGGCCGCGGGCCACTCGGCCCGGGTCATGCTGTACATCACCGTGTCGCGCACGGTGCCATCGCGGCGGCGAGCGTGGTGGCGCAACACGCCGTCGCGGCGCGCGCCCAAGCGCTCGATGGCGGCCTGACTGGCCAGGTTGAGGGCATCGGTGCGCCAGCCCACCAGGGCGGCGCCCAGGGTGTCGAAGGCATGGTGCATGAGCAACCATTTGCACGTCGTGTTCACGCTGGTGTGTTGCCAGCGCTGGGCGATCCAGGTGTAGCCGATCTCGAGTCGATCGAGGTCGCTCACGATGTCGTGATAACTGGTGCTGCCGATGACCTCGCCGGAGTCGGACAGGCAGATGGCGAAGGGCAGGCGGCTGCCGGCGGCCTGTTGCGCCAGGGCTTTGGCGATGTAGGCGGCGGTGCCATCGGGTTCGGGCACCGAGGTAACGCGCAGCTGCCACAACCCCCCATCGGCCGCAGCGGCACGCAAACCGGCCTCGTGGGCTGGGCTCAAGGGCTCCAACCGAACCGGATGGCGCGTGAGCACCACCGGTGACACCTTCATCGGTGCTGGCGCTGCATGTGCAGCAGCTTTTCGAACAAGGTCAGGTCCTGTTCGTTCTTCAACAGCGCGCCCACCAGCGGGGGGACGCGCTGCGGCGCGCCGTCGGCCGAGGCCAAGGTGCTGGGGTCGATGTTCTCGGCCAGCAGCAGCCGCAACCAGTCCAGCAACTCGCTGGTGGATGGCTTCTTCTTCAGCCCCGGCAGGTTGCGCACTTGGTAGAACGCCTTGAGGGCGGCGGCCAGCAGGTCGCTTTTGAGGTTGGGGAAGTGCACGTCCACGATCTGTTGCATCGTGGCTTCGTCGGGGAACTGGATGTAGTGGAAAAAGCAGCGGCGCAGGAAGGCGTCGGGCAGTTCTTTTTCGTTGTTGCTGGTGATGAAGACCAGCGGCCGCTGCCGGGCCTTGACGAGTTCGCGCGTCTCGTAGACGTAGAACTCCATGCGGTCGAGTTCGCGCAGGAGGTCGTTCGGGAACTCGATGTCGGCTT
Source organism: Inhella sp. (assembly GCF_027532025.1). Taxonomy (GTDB): domain Bacteria; phylum Pseudomonadota; class Gammaproteobacteria; order Burkholderiales; family Burkholderiaceae_C; genus Inhella. The sequence continues at coordinate 20,634 of NZ_JAPZSY010000038.1, forward strand.
TGTCGATCTCGTCGATCAGCAAGGCCACCGGCCGATCCGCCGTGAAGGCTTGCCACAGCACACCCTTGACGATGTAGTGGTGGATGTCCTTCACCCGTTCGTCGCCCAACTGACTGTCGCGCAGACGGCTGACCGCGTCGTACTCGTACAGCCCTTGTTGCGCCTTGGTGCTGCTCTTGATGTGCCATTGCAGCAGCGGCATGCCCAGGGCGGCTGCCACTTCTTCGGCCAGCAGGGTCTTGCCGGTGCCCGGCTCGCCCTTGAGCAGCAGGGGCCGCTGCAGGGTCAGTGCCGCATTCACGGCGAGTTTGAGGTCGTCGGTGGCGACGTAATGCGCAGAGCCGGTGAATTTCATGCGGTCCAGTATAGGAAGGAGGGGTGGCCGACTCCTTCTAGAATCCGCGCCCATTCCGTCCGAACACCCCCGAGCTCACCATGACGCTTTTCCGCCTCCTGACTGCTGTGGCCGTTGCCTTGGCCGTGTTGCCTGCCATGGCCCAAGACGCCCAGCGTGGCGAGAAGCAAGCCGCCATGTGCATCGGCTGCCACGGCATCCCGGGTTACCGCGCCAGTTTTCCTGAGGTGTACCAGGTGCCCAAGATCGCGGGGCAAAACGCGGCCTACATCCAGGCCGCGCTCAACGCCTACGCCAAGGGCGAGCGCAAGCACCCGTCCATGCGGGGCATCTCCGGCAGCCTGAGCGAGCAGGACATGAAGGATTTGGCTGCCTATTACGCGCAACTGGGCGCACCGTACCCGACCAGCCCGGTGACCCCGCCAGCGCCGTCGGTCGACGTGGCCAAGCTGCTGGAGAAGGGCGCCTGCATCTCCTGCCACGGTGCCAACTTCAACAAGCCCATCAGCGACGCCTACCCCAAGATCGCCGGCCAGCCGGCCGATTACCTGTTGGTGGCCCTGCGCAGCTACCAGCAAAGCAAGCACACCACCTGGGGGCGCGACAACGCCATCATGGCCAACCAGGTCAAGGACTTCAAGCCGGCCGAGCTGAAGGCCATCGCCAAGTACTTGGCCTCGTTGCCCAGCGAAATGAAGACGGTGTCCCAGTCGCCGTTGCGCTGAATCCCTCCGTTCGGCCCCTGTCAAGCCGCCCGCGGGCGGCTTTTTCGTGCCGTCTTGCCGCTGAACTGGGGAACTCTCGGGGTGGCGTTGCCTCTGGCGATCGCATACTGGCGCGGTTCCTTGCCCTGCCAAGCGGGCCCCAGGCATGCTGAAGAAGATCCCTACCGCGCAGGCCACTCTCGGGATGTTCCTCCAGTCCATGGAGGGCTCCTGGCTGAGCCATCCGTTTTGGAAGACGCGCTTCCTCATCACCGACGCCAAAGACCTCGCGGCCCTCAAGGCGTCGGGGGTGTCCCACGTCTGGATCGACGTGGCCCTGGGCAAAGACGTGGCCACGGTGGAGCCCCCGTTGCCCGCGCCGCGCCGAACCGCGCCCCCGGCGCCGATGTCCCGGCAGGCCCCGGCCATCGTCAGCGCGCCGCCACCGCCGCCTCCCAGCCCGGCTGAGCGCACCAGCCTGTCCGAAGAAATGGTGCAGGCCGCGGCCGTGGTCAATCGGTCCAAAGAGGCCGTCGTCAGCATGTTCAACGAGGCCCGGCTGGGCCGTGCTGTCAGCCAAGAAAAGAGCGCGGCGGTGGTCGAGGACATCGCCAGCTCGGTGTGGCGCAATCCGTCGGCTTTGATCAGCTTGGCGCGGCTCAAGACGCGCGACGATTACACCTACATGCACTCCGTGGCCGTCAGCGCCATGATGATCGCTTTGGCCAAGCAGCTGGGCATGAGCGAAGACCAACAGCGCGAGGCGGGCATGGCTGGCCTGCTGCACGATGTGGGCAAGATGCTGATGCCGCTCGAGGTGCTCAACAAGCCCGGCAGCCTGACGGACGAGGAGTTCTGCATCATGAAGGGACATCCCGCCCTCGGCCACAGTGCTTTGGCCGAAAGCGGGGCCTTTGCGGAAGGGGTGTTGGACGTGTGCCTGCACCACCACGAAAAGATGGACGGCTCGGGCTACCCCAAAGGGCTCCCGGCCGATCAAATCACCTTGCTGGCCCGCATGGGCGCGGTGTGCGACGTGTACGACGCCGTGACCAGCGTGCGTCCTTACAAGAATGCCTGGGACCCCGCCGGCTCCCTGGCCCGCATGGCGCAATGGAAGGGCCACTTCGACCCCAATGTGTTCCAGGCCTTCGTCATCAGCCTGGGCATTTTTCCGGTGGGCACCTTGGTCAAGCTCAAGTCGCAGCGCTTGGCCGTGGTGTTGGACCAAAACCCGGGCAAGCTGACGCAACCCGTCGTCCGGGTGTTCTTCTCGCTCAAGTCCAACATGCCGATCGACCTGCAAACCCTGGACTTGAGCGCGGGCGGCGATGCCATCGTGGGCCGAGAGGACCCCGACGCCTGGGGCTTCAAGCACCTCAACGACCTTTGGAGTCAACCCCGATGAAATGGCTGGTTTGGATGGCGGCTGCCTTGGCGGCCGGGATGGTGCATGCCCAGAACCTGCGCTGGGCCAGCCAGGGCGACCTGCAGACCGCCGATCCGCACTCTCAGAACGAGAGCATGACCAACATGATCAACGGGCAGGTGTACGAAAAGCTGGTGCGCCGCGACAAGACCATGGCCATCGGGCCCGGACTGGCCACGGCGTGGAGCAACCCCGACCCGTTGACCTGGCGCTTCAAGCTGCGGCCCAAGGTGAAGTTCCACGATGGCGCCGACTTCACGGCCGACGACGTGGTGTTCTCCATCCTGCGCGCCCGGGAGCCCACATCCAACGTGCGCCAGTACGGCATGGCGGTGGGCCTGCCGCGCAAGATCGACGCGCTGACGGTGGAGTTCAAGCTGGAGCGACCGAACCCCATCTTTTTGCAGCACCTGGACCTGCTGTGGATCATGAACAAGGCCTGGGCCGAAAAGCACCGGGTCACCAAACCGCAAGACTTCAAGAACAAGGAAGAGAGCTTTGCCGCGGTGAACGCCAACGGCACCGGGCCCTACATCCTGGTCAGTCGCCAGCCCGGGGTGAAGACCGTGTACCGCCGCAACCCCGCCTGGTGGGGGCGCTTCGAGGGCAATGTGCAGGAGATCGTGTTCACGCCCATCGGCAACGACGCCACGCGCCTGGCGGCGCTGATGAGCGGGGAGGTCGACTTCGTGCTCGACCCCGCGCCGCGCGACGTGCCGCGCCTGCGGCAGATGAAAAACCTGCAGGTGATTGATGGCCCCGAGAACCGTCTGATTTTCATCGGCATGGACCAGTCGCGAGACAAATTGCTCTACGGCAAGGTGCCGGGGGACAAGAATCCATTCAAAGACATTCGGGTGCGGCGGGCCATGTACCAGGCCATCGACGTCGAGGGCATCCGCAGCAAGATCATGAGTGGGCTGGCCTTGCCGACGGGGGGCATCACCCCTTCACCCTTGGGGGCCTACAAAGACCCGGCCCTGGAGGCGCGCCTGTTCCCCTACGACCTGAACGCGGCCCGGCAATTGATGGCCGAAGCCGGCTACCCCGAGGGGTTCGAGGTCACCCTCGACTGCCCGAACAACCGCTACATCAACGACGAGGAGATCTGCATCGTGCTGGCCCAAATGTGGGCGCAGATCAAGATCAAGGTTCGTGTCTTTGCGCAGCCGCGGGCCTTGGTCTTTCCCAAGCTCGAGCGTTTGGACACCAGCCTGTACCTGTACGGCTGGGGCGGCGCCATCACGGACGCGGAAACCATCCTCACGCCGGTCTACCGCAAGATGAACCCGAGCGATGGCACGGGCTCCAACAACTTCGGCCTGGTTGTGAACGACAAGTTCGAGGCTTTGGCGGCGCAAAGTTCGGTGGAGCCCGACGCGACCAAGCGGGAGGCCTTGGTCAAGGCGGCTCTGGCCGAGTACCGCCAGCAGGTGCACACCTTGCCGCTGCACCGCCAGGTCATTCCCTGGGCGGCCCGGGCCGGCCTCCAGGCGGTGCACCGTCCCGACAACTGGCTGGAGGTCAGTTGGGTGACGGTCCCGGCCCGCTGATCGCGTTCAGCGAGGCAGTCGGAAGCGACCGACCGCCTCGCTGAGTTGCGTGGACATCTGAGCCAGCGTGTCGCTGGCAGCGGCCGATTGTTCGGCCACCGCGGCATTTTGTTGGGTCATCTCGTCCAGGGCCGACACGTCTTGCTCGACGCGTTCGATGTCCCTCTGTTGGCTTCGTGCGGCTTCCACGATGCTTTGGATCACTTCGGTCAACTGTTGCACCGATTGCGACAGATCGCGCATCGTTTGGCCTGCTCCGCGCACTTGCTGATTGCCTTGCGCCACCCGCTCGCCCGACGAGGTGATGAGGCTCTTGATCTCCTTGGCCGCCGCAGCGCTTCGCTGCGCCAGCACGCGCACTTCGGCCGCTACCACGGCAAAGCCACGGCCTTGCTCGCCGGCGCGCGCCGCTTCGACGGCGGCGTTGAGGGCCAGGATGTTGGTCTGGAAGGCGATGCTGTCGATCACGCTCGTGATCTCGGAGATGCGGCCCGATTGCACGTGGATCTCGTCCATCGTTTGCTCCAAGTCGGCCATGGCGCCCGCCCCGCGTCCCGCCACCGAGGCGGCATGACGGGCCATGCCGTCGGCCTGTTGGGCTGCGTCGGCACTGCTCTGCACGGCCGCAGTCAGTTGCTGCACCAGGTGGCTGGCTGCCTGCAAACGGGCCGCCGACTGCTCGGTGCGCCTCGAAAGCTCGAGGTTCTCAGCGCTGATCTCCAGGGAGGCGTTGTTCACCGAGTGAGCCGAGCCTTGAACATGGGACAGCACGTCGATCCATTTCAAGCGCATGCCCTCCAACGACTGGATCAAGCGACCCAGTTCATGGCTCTCCTGGCTTTCGAACACGGGCGTGAGATCGCCTTGGGCCATGGAGTCGCCCTTGCGCGCCAATTCGCCCAAAGGCTGGACGATGGCCTGCACCACGGCCCACAGCCGCCACGCCAGCAGCGCCAGCAGACCCAGCAGCAAGACCCCCAAGGTCACGGAGAACAGGGTCAGCGTTTGGGCGCGTTGCGTCAAGCGCTGTTGGACCTCTTGGACCACGGCGTCTGAGAAGGCCCGTTGAGCCTGGATGGCGGTTTGCAGGACCTGCGCGTAATCCTCGGGTTTGACATCGAAGTCGGGTGAAAAGCCCAGGAACGTGGTGTTCACTCGGTTCAAGCTTTCCGAGACCGCTTGCTGGGCTTTTTTGGCACCGTCGCTGATGCCGGCGGGAAACTCCCCGAGCGCTTGGCTTTGGGCCAAGCCGATGTTTTGCAACACGAAGCGCTCCCGATCTTCCAGTCGGGCCTTCACGGCTGCAATTTGGTTCAAGTCCAAGGGGCTGGCGCCCTTTTGGCGGAGCACGGTGTAGCCCAAGTCATGGAGTTGTGCCAACTGGTCGACCACGGTCTTGCCTTCTTGAAATCCCGCCACGATGAGGTAGTAGTTTTCGGGCTCGGGGTCGTGCAACAGCTTGCTTTGAGCGAGCACTTGTGCGACCGCGTCGTCCAGTCGGCCCAGGAGCTTGCCGTGCGCTTCGAAACTCTCTCTCGGCGTGGTTCGGTCGGTCTTGATTTGCTCGGCCAGCACGCGAAGGTCCTTCTCCACGGCGGCCAATGGCTCTCTCAGGCTCTCGCGCTGGTTCATCACGACCTGGAGTTGCGACAGCGCGGATTGCAGGGCAGCAGAGCGCGGTTGGTCGGCAGCGGGCTGGGCCGACAGTTGCAAACCCGACTGCAAGCGGTGCTGTTGAACATCGGTGATGGCCTTCAGCAGAGCCATCGTGGGCTGGACCCCGGCGAGCTCTTGCCGGATCGAAGCCAAGTCGCTCAGCGTGCGCTGCATGAAGGCCGCCGTCGGGATGGCCACTGCGGCGAGGATGAGCAGCGACAGCAGCTTGAAGCGCTGCGCAAGGTTGGTTTTGAACATCATGGCGAACGGCCCTTGCTGGGCCCCAAGTGTTTCGCCATGCTGAGCCAACTCGATGTCAATTCCATGACATCGAGCGAGGCGATCTGAGCGCCCTGTAACTACGTCACGCCAGCGCTTCCACCAGGACCTGCAGTCGCGGCTGACCCTGGTAGTGGTCGGCGTCCAAGCGGTAGGCCAGGCGGGCGGGGCCGGGCGGCAGGGTGTCGGTGCGGCGGAACCAGATGCCCTCGACCTGCACGCCGCTGCCGTGCTGAAGTCGCAGCTTGAGGTGGCCGCTGCCGACCAGGCGCTGTTGGATCACCTCGAAGTCGTCGACGAAGAGCGGGGGCTCGAAGGCTTGGCCCCACACCTGCTCGGCCAGGCCCAGCGCCCGATCCACGCTGAACATGGCGCCCTCCAGCGAGCCATCGTGCTGCAGCTCTCGGCGGAGTTGCTCGGGCGCCAGGCTGGCTTCGGCGATGGCCTGCAGGGCTTGGGCGAAGGTGGCGAGGTCGTCGACCGCCAGGGTGCAGCCGGCGGCCATGGCGTGCCCGCCGAACCTGGCCAGCAGGCCGGGGCAGCGCTTGGCCAGCAGGTCCAGCGCGTCGCGCAAATGCAAGCCCGGGATGGAACGTCCGGAGCCCTTGAGGCGGCCGTCGGCACCGCGCGCAAACACGAAGGTGGGTCGGTGCAGGGCTTCTTTGACGCGGCCGGCCACGATGCCGACCACACCCTCGTGAAACGCCTCGTCGAACAGCACCACGGCCGCGGGTGGCGTGCCACGCGGCATTTGCGCTTGCAGCAATTCCTCGCTGACGGCTTTCATGTCGGCTTCGACGGCGCGACGTTCTCGGTTGATGCCGTCGAGCTGCTGCGCGATGGCCAGTGCGCGCGCCGGGTCGTCGCTTCGCAGGCACTCGATGCCCAGGCGCATGTCGGCCAGGCGTCCCGCGGCATTGATGCGCGGGCCCAACGCAAAGCCGAAGTCCTGGCTGCTGGCGCGTCGCGCGTCGCGCCCGGCGACGTGGAACAGGGCACGAAGACCGTGCTGCATGTGGCCAGCCCGGATGCGGCGCAGGCCTTGTGCCACGAGGCGGCGGTTGTTGGCGTCGAGCGGCACCACGTCGGCCACGGTGCCCAAGGCGACGAGGTCGAGCAGCCCGTCCAGCCGCGGCGGTGCGTCGAAATCACCGCGCGATCGGCGTTCGGCGCGCAGCGCCAGCAGCAGGTAGAAGGCCACTCCCACACCGGCCAACGCCTTGCTCGGGAAGGGGCAGCCGGGCTGGTTGGGGTTGACGATGGCGTCGGCCGGCGGCAGCAGCACCTCTCCCTGGGCGTCCTGCGCGCACAGGTGGTGGTCCGTGACGACGACGGTCAAGCCCAGGGCTTTGGCATGCGTCACGCCTTCCAGGCTGGCGATGCCGTTGTCCACGGTGATCAGCACTTGGGCGCCGGTGGCATGCGCCAGGTCCACGATGGGGGGCGTGAGGCCGTAGCCGTGCACAGCGCGGTCGGGCACCACGTAGCCCACTTGCTCGGGCGCTGCGCCCAGCAGCACGAGGCCGCGCAGCAGCACGGCGCAGGCGGTGGCGCCGTCGCAGTCGTAATCGGCGACCACGCACAGGCGTTGGCCGGCGGCGATCGCGTCGGCCAGCAGTCGGGCGGCCTCGGCCACGCCGCGCAGTTGATCGGGCCGGGCCAGGTGCGCGAGGTCGGGGTCGAGCTCGGTCCGGTGGCGCACCCCCCGGGCGGCAAACAGGCGCGCCAGCAAAGGGTCCAGCCCTTCTTGCTCCAGGGCCCAGGCGGCGCGCGGTGGGCAGTCGCGCGCCACGACGCGCGGGGCAGAGGGCAATGCGGTCACAGGCGCTCCAGCTCGGCTTGAAGGGCCGCGGCCGAACCCGAGGGGCGTGGCCAGCACTTCCACCAAGGCCGGGGCTGTGGGGCCCAGGTGCGGGCCCAGGTTTCGCCGGCGAGCGTCAGGCGACTGTCGGGGTTGTTCTGGGCCAGCAAGGGTGCGATGACCTCGTCGTCCAAGCGCCGCCAGGCGGCGGGCCAGGCGATGGGGTCCACCGTGAGCGCGGGCTGTTGCAGCCAGCGGTTGACCACCCAGCCCGGCGGCTGGGAGCGGGCGATGCCGCAACCGCTGATCCAGACCGAGTTGACCGGCAGGGCCCCTTGCGCCTCGCGCTGGGCGTGCAGGGGGTGGGCGTGCAACAGCATCTGCATTTCGTTTTGCAGGCGCCGCAAGGCGCGTTCGGTGGGCAGCCAGGCGTCAAGCGTGCGCAGTGCGATGCGATCGAGGCTGGCAGCCTGCCAACTCAGCAGGCTGGGGTGGCCCAGCAGCCACTCGGTGGCCGTGGGGCGGTGCACCTGCCAGCCGTCTTCGGCCGGGAACAAGGGCGCCAGGGTGGACCACAACGCGTCGGCCTCGGCCGCACTCAGGCGCAGCTGTTCGGGGGACAGGGCCAGGGCCTGGTGGGCTTCGAGCCGCACGTGCAGCGGCGTGACGAGGGCCCAGGGCAGGTCGCCAGGGTCGATGCCGCGCTCTTGCAAGCGCCACGCTGCTGTGGGCAGCGGGTCTGTGGGGCTGTGGCCGCGGGCTGCACCCAAAGCACGCTCGGCGGGGGGGTGGGGGTCGGTCGGGTCGCCGCCGTGCTCGGCCATCGGCCGCCAACGCGCCAGCAGACGCTGCAGATGGGGCATGGGGGGCAGGGGCAGGCCCTCCACGGGGCCAGCGTCGGTGATGAGCACGTGCATGGCGCTGCGGATTATCGGGAGCGTGGCGCGTGTCACGCGGCTGTCATGCGGCGCTTCCCATAATCGCCCGATGACCCGTTCTGCGCCCGATTTGCTCGACCGCGAGCAAGCCATCCTGGAATTCAACCGGCGGGTGCTCGCGCAGGCCGAGCGCCCGGACGTGCCGCTGCTGGAGCGCCTGCGCTACGTCTGCATCGTCTCGAGCAATCTCGACGAGTTTTTCGAGGTGCGCTTTGCCGATTTGCTGGACAGCGTGCGGGACAAGGCGCGCAGCGGCACGGGTGAGGACATCGCCCGCGTGGGCGCGGCGGCCCATGCGCTGATCGATGCCCAGTACCGGGTGTTCAACGAGGACCTCATGCCGGCCTTGGCCGCGCAGGGCATTCACGTTCGCCACCATGCGGCGCGCAACGCGGCGCAGCGGGCCTGGGTGTCGCGCTTCTTCGAGCGCGAGGTTCGGCCGCTGCTGGTGCCACTCAGCCTCGACCCCGCCCACCCCTTTCCGCAGGTGGCCAACAAGGCGCTGCACTTCATCGTCAAGCTGGCGGGCGATGACGCCCTGGGGCACGAGAACCCGATCGCCATCGTGCGCGTGCCGCGCGTGCTGCCGCGCGTCATCAAGCTGCCTGCCCAGGTCGCCTCGGGCGAGCAGGTGTTCGTGCTGCTCACCAGCGTCATCCGTGCGCACCTGGCCGAGCTGTTCCCGGGCCGCGAGGTGGTGGCCTTTTCGCAGTTCCGGGTCACCCGAGATTCGGACATCGACGTGGACGAGGAGGAGGCCGTCAACTTGCGCCACGTCATGCGGTCCCGCCTGACCACCCGCCATTTCGGGCGGGCGGTACGTTTGGAGGTGGTGCACACCTGCCCGGACGATTTGGCCCGCTTGCTGCTTCAGCAGTTTCAGTTGCCGGAGGCCGCGCTGTACCGCGTCAACGGCCCGGTGAACTTGGTGCGATTGAACGAGCTCATCGACCAAGTCGATGCCCCGGCGCTGCGCTTTGAGCCGCACGAACCCGCTTGGCCGCAGGGGCGGCTGCCACGCGGCAAGTCCATCCTGGCCCGGTTGCGCGACCGCGATGTGCTGCTGCATCACCCGTTCGAGAGCTTCGAGCCGGTGATCGAGTTCCTGCGCGAGGCCGTGAACGACCCCGACGTGCTGGCCATCAAGCAAACCATTTACCGCACGGGAGCGCGCAGCGAGCTGATGGACCTGCTGGTGGAAGCCGCACGCCGTGGCAAGGAAGTCCTGGTGGTGGTGGAGCTCAAGGCGCGTTTCGACGAAGAGGCCAACGTGAACTGGGCCGAGAAGTTGGAGGCGGCAGGCGCCCAGGTGGTCTACGGCGTGGTGGGCCTGAAGACGCACGCCAAGCTGCTCTTGGTCACGCGCCGTGAAAACCGCCGCGGTGGACGCATCTTGCGCCGCTACCTTCACCTGAGCACGGGCAACTACAACCCGCGCACCGCCCGGCTGTACACCGACTTGGGGCTGCTCACGGCCGACCCCGCCCTGACCGCCGACGCCGATGCGGTGTTTGGTCTGCTGGCTTCGACGGCCCACATGCGTCGTTTGCACCAGTTGGTGTTGGCGCCGTTTGCCATGCAGGCGCGGTGGTTGTCGGAGCTGGAGCGTGTGCGCCAGTCTGCCCTGGCGGGCCGGCGTGCGCGCGTGGTGGTCAAGGTCAATGCGCTGACCGACCCGGTGCTCATCGCGGCGCTGTTGGCTTGCGGGCAGGCGGGGGCCGCCATCGACCTTGTCGTCCGCGGCGCTTGCCGCTTGGCCCCGGGCGTGGCGGGGGTGAGCGACAACATCCGCGTGCGCTCGGTGGTGGGCCGCTTCTTGGAGCACACCCGCATCCTCTACTTTGCCTGGGGCGAGGGGGCGAACGACGAATCCTTGTTCTTGTCCAGCGCCGACTGGATGAGCCGCAACATGCTGGGTCGCATCGAGCTGGCATGGCCGGTGCGCGAGCCGAAGATGCGCCAACGCGTGCTCGACGAAGCCTTGCTGCCCTACCTATTGGACGAGCGCGAGGCCTGGGTGCAGGATGCCGAGGGCGACTACCGCCGGGTCAGCGACATGGGGTTGAGCGCGCAGGCTGCCTTGGCCGAGCTGTACCGGGTGGCGTGATGGAGCTCATCCTGTGGCGTCACGCCGAGGCGCAGCTCATCGGCGAGGGGCAAAGCGACTGGGATCGGCGCCTGACCACTGCCGGCGAGCGCCAAGCCCGACGCATGGGCCTGTGGTTGCAGCAGCGCCTGCCGGACACCACGCGCGTGTGGGTGAGCCCGGCGGTGCGAACCCGCTCCACGGCCGACGCGCTGGAGCGACCCTACAAGGTGCTGCCCGAGTTGGCCCCCGATGCCGACCCGAGCACCTGGTTGCCCTTGATGGGCTGGCCCGATGCGGCGGCGCCCGTGCTCATCGTGGGCCACCAGCCCGCCTTGGGGGTGTTGGCGTCCCAACTGCTGTGCGGTGCCCCCTTGCCTTGGACGGTCAAGAAGGGCGCGGTTTTTTGGCTGTCGTCGCGCCGCCGGGACGGCGTGCAACAGGTGTTGTTGCGGGCGGTGCAGGGGCCAGATTTGCTCTGAACCTTGGGCAGGCGCATGATGCTCGGCCGATCGACCGATCGACCGATCGACCGAGTGTTCAGACACCATGAGCCTCCTGCACCGTCGTCAATGCATCTCCCTTGCGGGTGGGCTGGCCCTGCCCCTGGGGTGTGCCTGGGCGTCGGTCCCCGAGCTCTTGATGGTGACGGCGGCTGAAGAGCCCTATGTGCTGCCCCCGAACCACCCCTTGGGCGAGGGCTTGGATGTCGACTCCGCCCGTGAGGCCCTGATGCGCGGTGGCCAGTACCGGTTGCAGGTCGAGCAGTTGCCCTGGCGGCGCGTGCTGGCCATGCTGAAGGCCGGTCGGGCCGATTTTTCGCCGGGCGTTCTCCAGACCGAGGAGCGCCGTGAGTACCTGGCCTTCAGCGAGCCGTTTGGCGGCCCTGTGCGGCACAGCGTCTACACCCGCCGCCGCAGCGGGCTGAGCATCCGTCAACTCGCCGATCTGAAGGGCAAGCGGCTGGCGCTCATGGCGGGTGCCGCCTTCCCCGAGGCCTTGCAGGCCGTCATGACGGGGCCTTTGGAGCGGGTGTCGGACCTGAGGGGCCAATTCCGCATGCTGGCCGCTGGGCGCGTGGAAGCGCTGGTGGGCAACGAGCTGCCCGCCCGTTGGCTGGTGCGAGCGCAGGGTTATGGCGAACGCGTGGAGCAACAGCCCTTCACCTTCGACTCGGGTGTGCCCACGCAGATGGCGTTTTCACGGGGGCGACCTGGTTGCGAGCACGCGCTGGCCGCCATGAACCGCGGTCTGGCCTTGCTCGCCCGGGAGAACCACTGGGCCAAGCTCGAAGCGCGTTACTTGGCGGGCTGACCGGTCTCGGTGGATTCGATTTCCAGCGCCAGCAACTCCTCGACCCGTTGCCGCCGCCGGATGAGGCGCACCGCTCCTTCGTCCAGCAGGACTTCGGCAATCAGCGGCCGGGTGTTGTAGTTGCTGCTCATCGAACTGCCGTAGGCGCCGGTGTTCTCGATCACCAGCCAATCGCCCACGGCCGCGGCGGGCAGGGCGCGCAGCTCGATGTCGCCGCCAGCGCCTTGGGTGAAGACGTCGCCGCTTTCGCACAAGGGACCGGCCACGGCGCTGGGGGCGCTGTCGGCCGGCGGTCGCCCGTCGCCTGACACCAGGCGCAGGCCGTGGTGGGCGCCGTACATGGCCGGACGCATCAGCTCGTTGAAGCCGGCGTCCACCAACACGAAGGGCACCCGCCCTTGGCGCTTCACCGCCCGCACTTCGGCGATCAAGGCGCCGGCCTCGGCCACCAGGTAGCGACCAGGCTCGATTTCCAAAGGCAGCGCATGGCCCAGCAGCGTCTGGGCCTCGCGGCGCGCGCCGTCCCACAGGCCGAAGTAGTGGGCCGGGTCGATGCGCGGCTCGCCCTCGCGGTAGGGGATGGAGAGGCCGCCACCGGCCGAGACGGCGGCCAAGTCCAGACCGGCGGCCTTCACTTGGCGCACCAAGTCGACCATGGCCCCGCAAACCCGGCCCAGGTGACCGTAGTCGACGCCCGAGCCGATGTGCATGTGCAGGCCCACCAGGCGCAGTCCGCTGGACTGGATCACGCCCAGCGCCTCGGCCAAATCGGCGTGCCAGATGCCGTGCTTGCTGTGCTCGCCGCCGGTGTTGGTCTTTTTGCTGTGGCCGTGGCCGAAGCCGGGGTTCAGGCGCAGCCACACGGCGTGGCCGGGGGCGCGCTCGCCGAGTTGCCGCAGCATGTCGATGGAGCCGCAGTTCACCACCAGGCCCTCGGCCACCACGAAGTCCAGGCTTTCGCGGTCCAGCAGGTCGGCTGTGTACACGATGTCGGCTTGCGCGGCCTCGTGCAGGGTGGCGGCCCGCGCACTTCCGCCTTGGTAACCCGCCGCGAGCGCCCGCAGGGCTTCGCCGCGGCTCACGGCATCCACCTTGGCGCCGCCCTCGCGCAGCAGGCGCAGCAGGTGCACGTTGGGGTTGGCCTTTTGGGCGTAGCGCACGGTGTCGAAGGCCTGCAGGCTGGCCAGGCGCTCACGGATGGTGGGGGCGTCCATCACCCACAGCGGGGTGCCGAACTGGCGGGCGAGGGTGCGGGTTTGGGCGTCGGTCAGCATGGGCGCAGCATGCCGGGTGCCAATCATTCAGTCCAATCGACTCGCGTTCGATAAGCGTTCATTTTCGATATGCTTGCGCCATGCCCATCAACCACCGCCAAGTCGAGGTGTTTCGTGCCGTCATGCAAGCCGGCAGCGTCACGGCCGCCGCCCAGGCCTTGCACAGCTCGCAGCCCACGCTCAGCCGCGACATCGCGCTGATGGAGCAGCGGCTGGGCTATGCCTTGTTCGAGCGCACAGGCGCACGGCTCAAGCCCACGGCGGCGGCGTTGGCCCTGTTCGACACCGTGCTGCGCCACTACCAAGGCTTGGGCCAGGTGCAGTCCCAAGCGCGGGCCCTGGGTCGTGCCGAGGCGCAGCCTTTCCAGTGGCTGGCCTTGCCGGCGTTGGCACACGCGCTGGTGCCCCAGGCCCTGGCCGCCTGTCCGGCGGCGGCGCAGGCCGCGGTGTCCATCACCCCGGCCGAGAGTCCGGTGTTGGAGGCTTGGATGAGCGAGCAGCGCTTCGACCTGGCGCTGACGGAGCGTGCCGACGCCCCCAGCGGCTGCCGGGCCGAGGTGTTGGCCGATCTCGACGAGGTGGCGGTGTTGCCGGCGGCCCACCCCTTGGCCACCCGATCCCGCTTGGACTTGGCGGACTTCGCCGATCAGGCCTTCGTCAGCTTGGCCGACGACGACCCGTACCGGGCCCAGATCGACGCCTTGTTCGCCGACGCCGGCGTGGCACGCCAGATGCGCTTGCAAACGCACAGTGCGGTGGCCGTGTGTGCCTTGGTGGCGCAGGGGCTGGGCGTGGCGATCGTGAACCCGCTGACGGCCGCGGCTTGCGCCAGCCATCGCCTGTTGGTGCGGCCGTTGGCTGTCCGCATCCCCTTCCAAGTGACCCTGCTCACGCCCCTGCACCGGCCGGCGCACCGCTTGGCCGCGCCCTTGACGGACGCGCTGCGGGCTCAGTGGCGCTCGATGACGGCGTAGGCCGAGTGCGAGTGGATGGACTCGAAGTTCTCGACGTCCACCCGGTAGCGCCCGACCCGGGCGTCGGCGTTCAAGCGCAGTGCCACGTCGCGTACCAGGTCTTCGACGAACTTCGGGTTTTCGTAGGCCCGTTCGGTCACCCACTTTTCGTCGGCGCGTTTGAGCAGCGGCCAGATCTCGCTGGACGCGCTGTCTTCGGCAAAGCGCATTTGCGCTGAGAAGGGCAGGGGCTGGTCGGCCAGCCATTCCACGCGCACGGTGACGATGCTGCGTTGGTTGTGGGCGCCGTAGTCGCTGATTTCCTTGGAGCACGGGCACAAGCTCTTCACGGGCACGGCCACCTCTTGCCACACGGTGGTTTGGCCGCCGCGCGTTTCGACGATCCAGCGCGCTTGCAAATCCAGCCTGCTTTCGATGCCCGACACCGGCGCGCGCTTGCGCTCGAACAGGGTGAAGCTCACTTCGGTCACGCCCTCACGGGCGTGCAGCTTGTCGAGCATCGTCAGGTGGCGCTCGCGCAGCGTGGCCGCGTTGAGCGGCACGTCTGCGCCTTCTTCCAGCCAGGCCACGAAGCGCGACATGTGCGTGCCCTTCTTGTCGGCGGGCAGCGCCACGTCCAAGGTCCACTCGCCCACGCTGGGCTGCACGCCGCGCTCGGTTTGCACCAACAGCGGGAACTTGACGCGCCGCACGCCCACGCGCTGGATGGCCAGGTGGCGTTCGTCGCGCTCGCTTTGGGTGTCGGGGATCGGCAGGTGCGCCGAGTGGGTCGAACTGGGGCTCATGAGGGGCTCAAAAAGACGCAGGCCGTCAGCATCCCATGCCGACGGCCCGTCAACGGACGACGAATTAGAACGCCAGCTTCAAACCACCGCACGCAGCGCGGGCTCGCCCAGGCGCTGGCGGATGCTGCGCTCGATGCCGGCCGCATCCAGGCCTTGCAGGGCCATCAGCTTGGCGGGGTCGCCGTGCTCGATGAAGGTGTCCGACAGGCCGAGTTGCAGCACCGGCACGTTCAGCCCCGCGGCCTGCAGGTGCTCCAGCACCGCGCTGCCGGCGCCGCCCATCACGCAGCCGTCTTCCACGGTCACCAGCAGGCCGTGACTGCGCGCCAAGCGCTCCACCAGGGCGGTGTCCAGCGGTTTGACGAAGCGCATGTTGGCCACGCTGGCGTTCAGGGCTTCGGCCGCCTTCAAGGCCGGGTTGAGCAGGGTGCCAAAGGCCAGGATGGCGACGCCCTGGCCTTCGCGACGCATTTCGCCCTGGCCCCAGGGCAGCACGTCCAGGTCGCGGCCGGCGTCCACGCCGGTGCCCGCGCCACGCGGGTAGCGCACGGTGACGGGGCCCCGGTGCTGGTAGGCGGTGCTCAGCAGCAGTCGGCACTCGCGTTCGTCGGCAGGCGTCAGCACCGCCATGTTGGGGATACAGCGCGTGAAGGCGATGTCGTAGTTGCCGGCGTGGGTGGCGCCGTCGGCGCCGACGAGGCCAGCCCGGTCCAGCGCGAAGGTCACGTCCAGGTTCTGCAGGGCCACGTCGTGGATGAGTTGGTCGTAGGCGCGCTGCAAAAAGGTGCTGTAGATGGCGACCACGGGCTTCAGGCCTTCGCAGGCCAGGCCAGCGGCGAAGGTGACGGCATGCTGCTCCGCGATGCCGACGTCGTAATAGCGCTGCGGGAAGCGCTTGTGAAACTCCACCATGCCCGAGCCCTCGCGCATGGCGGGGGTGATGCCCACCAGGTGCGTGTCGGCTTCGGCTTGGTCGCACAGCCAGTCGCCGAACACCTGGGTGAAGCTCTTCTTCGGCGGTTGGCTGGGCGGCACGATGCCTTGCGCCGGGTCGAAGGGCGTGGGGCTGTGGTACTTGACGGGGTCGGCCTCGGCCAGCTTGTAGCCCTGACCCTTCTTGGTGACGATGTGCAAGAACTGCGGGCCCGGCCTGTCGCGCAGGTTTTCCAGCGTGGGGATCAGGGCGTCGAGGTCGTGGCCGTCAATGGGGCCGACGTAGTTGAAGCCGAACTCCTCGAAGATGGTGCCGGGCACGAACATGCCCTTGGTGTGCTCTTCGAAGCGACGGGCGAACTCGTACAAGGGCGTGTTCTTCAGCAACTCCTTGGCGCCCTCGCGGGCCTGGCTGTAGAACTTGCCGCTCATCAGGCGCGTGAAGTACTTGTTCAGCGCGCCCACGGGCGGGCTGATGGACATGTCGTTGTCGTTCAGGATGACGAGCATGTCGCCGAGCAGGCCGCCATGCGGCACGCCGGCGTTGTTCAAGGCCTCGAAGGCCATGCCGGCCGTCATGGCGCCGTCGCCAATCACCGCCACCGCCCGGCGTCGTTCGCCCTTGAGCTTGGCGGCCATCGCGAAGCCATGCGCGGCCGAAATGCTGGTGCTGCTGTGCGCAGTGCCGAAGGTGTCGTACTCGCTTTCGTCGCGGCGCGGGAAGCCGCTGATGCCGCCCAGTTGGCGCAGCGAGCCCATGCGGTCGCGCCGGCCGGTCAGGATCTTGTGCGGGTAGGTCTGGTGGCCCACGTCCCAGACGATGCGGTCGCGCGGCGTGTCGAACACGGCGTGCAGCGCAACCGTCAATTCCACCGTGCCCAGGTTGCTGGACAGGTGCCCCCCCGTCTTGCTGACGCTGTCCAGCAGGTACTGGCGCAGTTCATCGGCCAGTTGGTGCAACTGGGGGCGGCTGAGCCGGCGCAGGTCGGCCGGGCTGTCGATGGTGGGTAGCAGGGCGCTCATGGTCAGTTGTCTCGGGCGACGACCTTGAAGGCGAGGTCGCGCAGTCGATGGGCTTGCAAGCGAGGGACCTCGTCCAAAGCAGCCAGGGCCTCGTCGCGCAGGCGATGGGCGTAGCGGCGTGAGGCGTCCAAGCCCATCACGCTGACGTAGGTGGGCTTGTTGGCTTCCTGGTCCTTGCCAGCGGTTTTGCCCAGGGTGGCGGTGTCTTGCGTCACGTCCAGGATGTCGTCCACCACCTGGAAGGCCAACCCCAGGGCGTCGCCATAGCGAGCCAGGGCTTGCCATTCGGCGGCCGTGGTCTGACCGCAGGCCGCGCCCATAAGCACGCTGCCCTGAAGCAGCATGCCGGTCTTGCGGTGGTGCATGTCTCTCAGCGTGGTTTCATCCAGGGCTTGGCCCACGGCCGCCAAGTCCACGGCCTGCCCTCCCGCCATGCCGGCCCAACCGCTGGCGCGGGCCAACAAGCGGCACAAGCGGGCCTGCAGCGCCGGATCCACGCCCGCTTCGGGCGTCAGCACCTCGAAGGCCAGGGCCTGCATGGCGTCGCCAGCCAGCATGGCCTGCGCTTCGCCGAAGGCCACGTGCACCGTGGGCTTGCCACGGCGCAGCACGTCGTTGTCCATGCAGGGCAGGTCGTCGTGAACCAGCGAGTAGGCATGGATCAACTCTGCCGCCACGGCGGCCCGGTCGGCCGCCGCCTTGTGGCCGTCCACGGCCTCGCAGGCGGCCCACACCAGCAAGGGACGCAGGCGCTTGCCGCCGTCCAGCACGGCGTAGCGCATGGCCAGCCCCAAGCCGGCGGGAGCGTCGGCGGGCACCCAGGCGTCCAGCAGGCTTTCGCAGCGCTGCAGGCGTTCGTCGGCCCAGGCTTCGTAGGCGGTGCACCCAGCGCGCGTGGCCGTCTCCATCATCACTCCCCCTCCCAGGGCTTCAGGGCGCCGTCGTCCAGCACCTTCACTTGTTGTTCGACCGATTGCAGTTGCGCCCGGCAGTAAGCCAGCAACTCGGCGCCCCGTTGGTAACCGGCCAGTAACTGGTCCAGGGGTACGGCGCCGCCTTCAAGGGTTTGTACCAACTGCTCCAACTCCCCCAGGGCGCTTTCGTAGCTGACCGGCGCAGTGGATTTGGCGGAACGAGCCATTGATTTCACTCATCACGAAGGGGTGGAGATTCTAGGAGTCTTGGGCCATGGGGAGGCTTGAGGCAAGGGCTTCCCCGATGCCGCCCCGTCGCAAAACCCCTGCTGCGTCGCGTGGTGTGAACGAAACTGCAGGCGAAAGGAGGCGCAGTGGCTAAACTCACGCCCCCCTTGCTCGGCCTCGCCGCCGGGCCTTTTGCGTGCCGCCCGGTGGGTGGGCACGGGTGCTTTGGAGGAACTCTTGGATCATGTCGGATCTGAGTCTGGCCGTCGGGGCGCTTGAGAGCAGCAGCCGCACGACGCAGCTCCCCGTTTCTGCTTATTTCGATCAGGCGCTGTTCGAGCGCGAGCAGGAGCGCATCATCCGACCTGGCCCCCGCTACGTGGGGCACCAACTGGCGGTGCCCGCACGCGGCGACTACTTCGCTTTGGCCCAAGAGGGCAACGGCCGGGCCTTGGTGCACGGCGCCGAGGGCATCCAGCTCCTGTCCAACGTTTGCCGGCATCGCCAAGCCGTCATGCTCAAGGGGCGCGGGCACGCCGGTGCCAACATCGTCTGCCCCCTGCACCGCTGGACCTACGGCCTGCAAGGCGACTTGATTGGTGCGCCCCACTTCGACCACGACCCCTGCCTGCACCTGAACCGCTGGAACTTGCGCGAGTGGAACGGCCTGCTGTTCGAGGACACCGGCCGGGACGTTGCCGCTGATCTGCGCGATCTGGGCGTGGCCCGAGACCTGCAATTCGACGGCTACGTGCTCGACAAGGTGGAACTGCACGAGTGCCACTACAACTGGAAGACCTTCATCGAGGTCTACCTGGAGGACTACCACGTCGGCCCGTTTCACCCGGGATTGGGGAACTTCGTCACCTGCCACGACTTGGCTTGGCAGTGGGGGGCCGAGTACTCGGTGCAAACGGTGGGCGTCAATGCAGCCCTGGCCCAAGGCGGCAAGGCGGGCTCCAAGGTGTACCAGCGCTGGCACGACGCCGTACGTGCCTACCGGGGCGGTGAGGCGCCGAAGCATGGGGCCATTTGGTTGACCTACTACCCGACCTTGATGGTGGAGTGGTACCCGCACGTGCTGGTGGTCAGCAACCTGCACCCCATCGGGCCGAGCAAGACGCTCAATGTCGTCGAGTTCTACTACCCCGAGGAGATCGCGGCCTTCGAGCGCGAGTTCGTCGAGGCCCAGCAGGCTGCCTACATGGAAACCTGCGTGGAGGACGACGAGATCGGCGAGCGCATGGACGCCGGGCGCCGCGCGCTGATGCAGCGCGGCGACAACGAAGTCGGCCCCTACCAGAGCCCCATGGAAGACGGCATGAAGCACTTTCACCAGTGGTACCGCGCCAAGATGGCGCTTTGAAGCCCCAACGCCCGGCCCGTCCGGGCGTTTTTCTTTCGCTCCGATGCCTGCCCCTTTGCTGATGTTGGCCGCGACCTTCTTGTTCGCGGTCATGGCGCTTTGCGTGAAGCTGGCCAGTGCCCGCTACTCGGCCACCGAGATCGTGATGTACCGCGGCCTCGTGGGCGTGGCCGTCATCTTGGCGCTGGCCCGCTGGCGCCGGGTGCCGCTGCGCACGCCCGTGCCCCTCATGCACCTGTGGCGCGGTCTGCTGGGGGTGTGTGCCCTCAGCCTGTGGTTTGTCGCCATCGCGAGCCTGCCCCTGGCCACCGCCATGACGCTGAACTACATGAGTGCCCTGTGGATGGCTCTTTTTTTGCTGGGTGGGGCTTTGTGGCTGGGCGGCAAGAGCGTGGACCCGCGCCTGTTGGGGGCGGTTTTGGTCGGTTTCGTCGGGGTGGCCTTGGTGCTGCAACCGTCGTTTCAGCAGAACCAATGGCCGGGCGCCTTGGCGGGCCTGGGGTCCGGGCTGCTGGCGGCCATGGCCTACATGCAGGTCACCGCCCTCGGACGGGCCGGAGAGCCCGAGGTGCGCGTGGTCTTCTACTTCAGCTTGGCCAGCGTGGCCGCGGGCGCCGTGCTCAGCCAAGCGACGGGTACGGCTTGGCGATTCAGCAACCACAGCCTGCCGGGGGCCCTGGCCCTGCTCGGAGTCGGGGTGAGCGCGACCCTGGGGCAGGTGGCGCTCACCGCCGCCTACGGCCGCGGCAAGATGCTGGTGAATGCCAGCTTGAACTACATGGGCATTGCCTTCGGCGCTTTCCTGGGGTGGCTGGTCTTCGACGAACGCCCCGGTTGGTGGGCTGCCCTGGGCATTGGCCTGATCGTGGCCGCCGGCTTGGTGGCCACCCTGCTG
The DNA here is from genome assembly GCF_027532025.1 of Inhella sp. Taxonomy (GTDB): domain Bacteria; phylum Pseudomonadota; class Gammaproteobacteria; order Burkholderiales; family Burkholderiaceae_C; genus Inhella. Next base: position 41,141 of record NZ_JAPZSY010000038.1, read on the forward strand.
CGCTCGCGCAGCGCCGCACCCCGAGATCTGCAAGGAGAAACCCACGAATGAATGCGCCCCTGCCCCCCCTCGTCGATGCCGGCACGCTGCGCCAGCGGCTGGCCAGCACAGCCCCGCCCTTGGTGCTGGACTTGCGATTCGACCTGAGCGACCCCGAGGCCGGCCGGTGCGCCCACGCCCAGGGTCACGTGCCCGGTGCGGTGTACGTGCACCTGGACGAGTGCTGTGGCCCCGTGCGGGATGCCCAGGGGCGTTTTCATGGGCGACACCCCTTGCCCACGCGCGAGGCCTTTGCCGCCCGCATGGCCGCTTGGGGTTGGGAGCCGGGACGCGGCGTGGTGGCCTACGACGCCAGTGGGGGCATGTTCGCCTCGCGCCTGTGGTGGATGTTGCACTGGCTGGGCGACCCGGCCGTGCAGGTGCTCGACGGCGGCTGGGCCGCTTGGCAGGCCGAGGGCGGCGCGGTGGAGCTGGCGCCGGCGGTGCCTGACCCGAGGCCGGCGCCGGCCCAACTGCCAGAGCCCCGGGTCCGTACCCTCGATGCCGAGGCCCTGGCCTCGCGGCTGGGTCGGGTGAGACTGATCGACGCCCGGGCGCCTGAGCGTTTTCGCGGTGAGGTCGAACCCTTGGACACCCGCGCCGGCCACATCCCCGGGGCGCGGAACCGACCGTTTGCGCTCAACCTCGACAGCAGCGGCCGCTTCAAGAGCGCGGCCGCCCTGCGGGCCGATTGGTCGGCCCTGGTGGCCGGCGCTGAGGCGCCGGTGCACCAGTGCGGCTCCGGGGTCAGTGCTTGCCACAACCTGTTGGCCTTGGCCATCGCCGGTTTGCCCTTGGGGCCGCTGTACCCAGGCTCGTGGAGCGAGTGGTCGTCCGATCCAACTCGCCCTGTTGCGTTGGGTTGACCCGGCTCAAGGCGGCGAGGTGCCGCGCCGGGCAGCATGTTGGTGTTCTTCCCCCTTTCACTTCGGGAGCTTCGCATGTTCCAACGCATCCTCGTCCCCACCGACGGCTCGGAGCTCAGCGCCAAGGCGGTGCACACGGCGGTCCAACTGGCGCAAAAGCTGGGGGGCCGCGTGGAGGCCCTGTCGATCACCGACCCTTACCCCTACAGCCCCTTGGCCGAGGCGGCGCCCATCGAGCCCCAAAGTTACTTGGATGCGATGCAGCGCCTGGCGACGCAGCGCCTGCAGGCCGTGGCCAGCGTGGCCAGCGCGGCCGGCGTGCCCTGCGAAACAACCAGCCTTGAGGCACCTCAACCCTGGCGGGGCATCGTGGACCATGCCTCGGCCAGCGGGGCCGACCTGATCGTGATGGCCAGCCACGGCCGCAAGGGCGTGAGTGCTTTGCTCTTGGGCAGCGAAACCCAGAAGGTGCTCACGCACAGCGCCGTGCCGGTGCTCGTGGTGCGCTGAGGCTCAGTGGCTGTGCCCGATGGAGGCCAGCGCCATGAGGCCCAGGCCCGCGCCGATCCAGGCCAACTGAGCCAGGGTCTCGGTCCACGGCAGCCGGCGCTGCATCTGCGGGATGAGGTCGGCCACGGCCACGTAGATGAAGCTGGACGAAGCCACCACCATCAGGTAGGGCAGGGCGGTTTCAAAGGGGTGCAGCAGCAGGTAGCCGAGCACGCCCCCCAACATCGCGGCCAAGCCTGACAGGGCGTTGTAGGCCAGGGCGCGGCGGCGGCTGAGCCCCGCGTTCAACAGCACCAGGTAGTCGCCCACCTCCTGCGGGATTTCGTGCAGCAGCACGGCGCCCGCGGTGAGCCAACCCAGCTGGGGGTCGGTCAGGAAGGCTGCGGCGATCAGCACGCCGTCGCAGAAGTTGTGAATGCTGTCGCCCACCAAGACGGACAGGCCACCCCGGCCCGCCTGCTCGGCGTCGAAGTGGTGATGGTGGTGGTGCCCATCGCCCTCGTGGTGGTGGCTGTGCCGGTACAGCTCGAGCTTCTCGAGCAGGAAGAAAAACAGCAGTCCCCCCAACAGGCACAGAAACAGCTCGTGGCTGCTGGCTTGGCTCTCGAAGGCCTCGGGCAGCACGTGCAGCAAGGAGGCGCCCAACAGCACGCCGGCCGACAGGCTGACCAGGTGCTTGACCAAGCGGCTGAGCACCATCTGCGTCACCCAGGCGGCCAGCAACACCGAGAGCAGTCCGCCGGCGAGCGTGGCCAAAACGATGTGCAGCAGGGTCATGGGGTCCAGCAGAGGGCGGTCAGGCGCGAAGGGGCGTCATTCTCGCCGGTCAGAATGTCGCCATGCCCAACGACCTGCCCGAGCACCCTTGGGGTGCCGATGCCCTGGCCGCCATCGACCTCGGCTCCAACAGCTTTCGCCTCGAAATCGCCCGCCTGCGGGGTGGCGACTACAAGACCTTGCTCTACCGCAAGGAGCCGGTGCGCTTGGGCGCCGGTTTGGACGCCCAAGGGCGGCTGACGCCGGAGGCCTTGCAGCGGGGGCTCGATTGCCTGGCGCGTTTCGGTGGCGAGTTGCGGGGCTTTGCGCCGCAGCGCTTGCGGGCGGTGGCCACGCAAACCCTGCGCGAGGCGCAAAACCGCGACGAGTTCCTGGTGCGTGCCCAAGAGGTGCTGGGCTTTCCGGTGGAGGTCATCGCGGGCCGCGAGGAGGCGCGCATCATCTACCGCGGGGTGTCCCGGCTGCAGCCCGACCCGGCAACCCGCCTCGTCATCGACATCGGCGGGCGATCCACGGAATTGATCCTGGGCCGTGGGGCGGAGCCGCTCAAGGCCGAGTCGTTCCAGGTGGGCAGCGTGGGGCTGTCGGTGCGCTACTTCCCGGACGGCCGCTTCACGCCCGAGGCGTTTCGGGCGGCCCAAATCAGCGCGGCGGCTGAACTGGAAGAGGCCGTGGGCCAGTTCGCGCGGGGTCACGCCAAGCCAGCTTGGCGGCAGGTTCTTGGCAGTTCGGGCACCGTGGGGGCCGTGGCGCAGCTGGTGGCGGCGTCCAAGGTGGCTGGCGGGCGGATCAATGCCGAGTCGCTGCGCTGGTGCATCGACGCCTGCTTGCGCGCAGGGTCGGTGGACGCGCTGGACCTTCCCGGCCTCAAGCTCGACCGCAAGCCCGTGGTGGCGGGCGGCCTGTGCATCCTCTACACGCTGGTGTGCCACTTTGGCATCGACACCATCTTGCCGGCCAAGGGCGCTTTGCGTCAGGGCTTGATCTTCGAGCTGGCGGAGCGCTTGAAGCTGCACCAGCAGGCGCCCAGCGCCGACTTGCGCGAGCGCAGCGTGGCCGATTTGCAGCAGCGCTTTGGCGTGGACCTGCCGCAGGCCCGGCAGGTGCGCACGCTCACCGAGCGCCTGTTCCAACAGCTGCTGCCGCGCGCGCCGGCCGAGCGGCGCTTGGAGCTGGGTTGGACCGCCGCCTGGCACGAGATCGGGCAGTGCGTGTCGCACCACGACCACCACCGCCACAGTGCCTACCTGATCGGGCATTTGGATGCTCCCGGTTTCTCGCAGAGCCAGCAACGCCGCATGGCCACCATCGCGCTCGGGCAACGGGGTGGGCTGCGCAAGCTGGGGGCCGAGGCCGTCGATGAGACGCTGCGCTGGCAGGTGATGGCCCTGCGTTTGGCGGTGATCAAGGCCCACGCCCGCGAGCCCATCGACGTGAAGGCCATGCGCTTGCAGCGCGAGGGCACGCAAGTGCAGCTCACCATGCCCAAGGGCTGGGTGGCCACGCACCCGCAAACCTTGTTCCTGTTGCAGGAGGAGGTTCAACACTGGAGTCGCAGCGGCTGGGCGACCCTGGAGCTGCGCGCATGAGGCTGTACCTGGCGTCGCAGAGCCCCCGCCGAGCGCAGCTGTTGGCCCAGATTGGGCAAGCGCACGAGCTGCTGCTGCCCGACGCCGGCGAGGACGCGGAGGCTCTCGAGGCGCTGCAAGCGGGCGAGGCGCCGGTGGCCTACGTGCAGCGGGTGACCGAGGCCAAGCTGCAGGCCGCGCTGGCGCGTCACGCCCGATTGGGCCTGCCGCTTGGCGCTGTGCTCGCCGCCGACACGACCGTGGCGCTGGGCGATCGCATCTTGGGCAAGCCCGGCGACGCGCAGGAAGCCGCCGAGATGCTCTCGGCCCTGTCCGGGCAGGCCCACCAGGTGCACACGGCCGTGGCCATCGCCGACCTGCAGGGGAGCGTGCACCGCGCGGTGTCATCGTCCACCGTCTGGGTGGCGTCCTTGGCGGCGGGCGAGGTGCAGGCCTACATCGGGACGGGGGAGCCCTTCGGCAAGGCTGGGGCTTATGGCATCCAAGGCCACTTTGCGGCCTGGGTGTCGCGCATCGATGGCAGCCATTCGGGCATCATGGGCCTGCCGCTGTACGAGACCGCGCAGCTGTTGCGTGCGGTGCGCGGCCGAGGAGCCGACGTTTGACGAGAGGGGCTTCGGCACCCTGTCGTGAACCCTTGGGACGCCCATGGAAGACATCCTGATCAATTGGTCTCCGCAGGAGACCCGCGTGGCCCTCGTCGAAAACGGGGCGGTGCAAGAGTTGCATTTGGAGCGTGCGTTGGAGCGCGGCTTGGTGGGCAACGTGTACCTGGGGCGCGTGGCCCGCGTGTTGCCTGGCATGCAGTCGGCCTTCATCGACATCGGACTCGAACGGGCCGCGTTTTTGCACGTGGCCGATTTGCAGCAGGCCCACACCGGCCCCGGGCGGGATGCGCCCGTCACGCCCATCGAAAAGCTCCTGTTCGAGGGGCAAGCGCTCACCGTGCAGGTCATCAAGGACCCCATCGGCACCAAAGGCGCCCGGCTGTCCAGCCAGGTGTCCATCGCAGGGCGCTTGCTGGTGCACTTGCCGCAAGACGATCACATCGGCATCAGCCAGCGCATCGGCTCGCCCGAGGCCCGCGAGGCCTTGCGCGCGCGGATGCAGGCCCTCGTGGGCACGCGCGAGGCTGGCGGTGGCGGCGGGTTCATCTTGCGCACCAATGCCGAAGAGGCCACCGACGACGAACTGGCCGCCGACATCGCCTACCTGCGCAAGACTTGGGCCGCCATCCGCCAGCGCGCCCACACGCTGCCACCGCCCAGCCTGTTGCACGAGGACTTGAACCTGGTGCAGCGCGTGCTGCGCGACTTGGCCAGCGAGCGCACGGGCAGCATTCGCATCGACAGCCGCTTGCAGTACGAGGCCTTGCGGGCGTTTGGGGAGCAGTACACCCCGAGCAGCGTGGGCAAGTTGGAGCACTACACCGGCGAGCGACCGATCTTCGATTTGCACAACATCGACGCCGAGGTCAACCGGGCCTTGGCGCGTCGTGTCGACCTCAAGAGCGGTGGCTACTTGGTGTTCGACCAAACTGAGGCGCTGACCACCATCGACGTCAACACGGGCGCCTTTGTGGGCGCCAAGAACTTCGACGACACGGTCTTCAAGACCAATTTGGAGGCTGCGGGCACCATCGCCCGCCAACTGCGCCTGCGCAATCTGGGCGGCATCGTCATCGTCGACTTCATCGACATGGCGCGCGACGAGCACCGTCAAGCCGTGATGGCCGAACTGAAGAAGCACCTGAGCCGCGACCGCACCCGCACCACCGTGGGGGGCTTCACCTCGCTGGGCCTGCTGGAGCTGACGCGCAAGCGAACGCGCGAGAGCCTGAGCCGCATGCTGTGCGAGCCCTGCCCGACCTGCCAGGGGCGAGGCCAGGTCAAGACGGCCCGCACCGTCTGCTACGACATCCTGCGCGAGATCCTGCGCGAAGCGCGGCAGTTCTCCGCCAAGGAGTTCCGCGTGGTGGCCGCCGCCGAGGTGGTGGAGATGCTGCTCGACGAAGAGTCGGCCCACCTCGCGGGCCTGAGCGATTTCATCGGTCGCCCCATCTCGCTCACCGCCGAGCCGGGCAACCAGACCGAGCATTACGACATCGTGCTGCTGTGACCCTCGCGCTTTGCCATGCCCTGGTTCCGGCCGCTGGTGTGGGCAGCCGTGCTGGACAGCCCCGCCCCAAACAATACGTGGCCGTGGCCGACCGCCCGCTGATGGTCCACACCCTGGACGCGCTGGCAGCCGTGCCCGCCATCGCCAGCGTGAACGTGGTCGTGGCGCCCGACGATGCTTGGTTCGAGGTGGAAGTGCCGGCCTTTGCCGGCCGCTTGATTCGACGCGGCGGCGCCACCCGTGCCGCCAGCGTGGCCGCGGGCTTGGCGGCCCTGCAAGAGGCTGGCGCCGCCGACCACGACTGGGTGCTGGTGCACGACGCGGCACGCTGCTTGGTGCGGCCGGCTTGGATCAGCGCCTTGATCGACGTCTGCCGCGACGACGCCGTGGGGGGCTTGCTGGCCCAGCCGGTGGCCGACACCCTGAAAGAGGCCGAAGGCCAGCGCAGCTTTCGCACGGCCGACCGCAGCCGCTACTGGCAGGCGCAAACGCCACAGATGTTCCGCCTGGGCCTGTTGCGGCGCGCACTGGCGGCCGCGGGCGAGGCCGTGACGGACGAAGCCAGCGCCATCGAGGCCCTGGGCCACGCGCCGTTGCTGGTCCCCTGTTCCCTGGAGAATTTCAAAGTGACCCGACCCGAAGACTTCGACCTGGCCGACCGATTGCTGCGGAGTCGCCCATGAACGCCCCGGTCTTGCGCATTGGCGAGGGCTGGGACGTGCACCGCCTGGTGGAGGGCCGGCCTCTGGTACTGGGCGGGGTCACCATCCCCCACAGCCACGGTTTGCTCGGGCACTCGGACGCCGATGCCCTGGCGCACGCCATCACCGACGCCGTGTTGGGCGCGGCCGGGTTGGGCGACATCGGCCGACACTTTCCCGACACCGCGGCCGAATTCAAGGGCGCCGACTCCATGGTGCTGCTGGCCGAGGCCGCGCGCCGCGTGCGGGCTGGCGGCTGGACGCTGGTCAACGTGGACAGCACCGTGGTCGCGCAAGCGCCCAAGCTGGCCCCGCACATCGACGCCATGCGGGCGCGGCTGGCCGAGGTGCTGCAACTGGCGACCGACGCGGTCAACGTCAAGGCCAAGACGGCCGAAAAGCTCGGCCCGGTGGGCGATGGGCTGGCCATGGAGGCGCGGGCCGTGTGCCTGTTGATGCGCGGGGGCTGAAGTCCAGGCTCAGGCGCGCTGCAGCCTCATCTTGGTCAACAGCCCCGTGCCCTCGGGGGCGTTGACGATGTCCAACGTGCCTCCCATGCGTTGCAGGGCCTTGTCCACGATGGCCAACCCCAGGCCGCTGCCCGACACCGCGGTGCGGGCGGCATCGCCCCGGTAGAAGGGCTTGGTCAGCTCCCCCAGCACCTCGGGCGGTACGCCGGGTCCGTGGTCCCGCACACCGATTTCCACCTCCACGCCGCGAGGCCGGGCTTTGACGGTCACCCGTGCCGGCTCGCCCGGCGCATGCCCGTAGCGGCGCGCGTTTTCAAACAGATTGGCGAACACGCGACTCATCTCGGTGGGGTCCACCATGACCTTCAGGGACTCGGGCACCACCAAGCTGATGTCGATCTGGTCGGGCACGTTGCGGTAGGCCTGGGCGGCGCGCTCCAGCATCTCGTGCAGCGCCATGGGCTGCAGGGTCAGTTCGTGCGGCCGGGCGTAGTCCATGAACTTGCCGATGATGGCGTCGAGCTGGTCGATGTCGTCGGCCATGGCCATGCGGGCAACGTCGTCGTGCACGCTCATCTCGGCCTCCAGGCGCAGCCGAGCCAGGGGCGTTCGCAAGTCGTGGCTGATGCCCGCCAACATCACGCTGCGGTCTTGTTCCAGCTTGGCCAGCACGCGCGCCATGCGGTTGAACCCGCGATTGACCTCGCGGATCTCGCTCGTCAGCGTGTGCTCGTCGAGTCGGGAGTCGTACTCGCCCTCGCGGATGCGGTGGGCCGCCACCGACAGCTCCCGCAAGGGCCGGTTGATGAGGCCGGCGATGGCCGCCGAGCTCGCGACCGTGACCGCCAGCAACAACAGCCACCACCAGAGTTTGGCCGCAGGCAGTCCCTGGGCGGGATCGGATTGGGCGCGCAGCCAATAGGCGTCGCGACCGGTCATGAAGCGGATCCACAAGCCCTCACGGTCGTTCAGGGCTCGTGCCACCACCGTCTCTGGCCCAAGGCGTTGCTGCAGGGCCTCCACCAGCCGGGTGGTGAACGCGTCTTGGGCGTAGTCCGTCGGGCGGTCGTTCGCTTGGGCCACCGCAACGTGGAGGGTGGCGGTGCGCTCGATGGACTGGATGACCCCTTGGCGCTGAGCGGCTTCTTCGTGCTGCAGCGCTGCGCGCGCCAGCAGCACCAAATCGCCCAACTGCTGCGCCGCTTGCAGGGCCCGAGGCTCGGCTTCCAGTGCCCGCAAGGTGAGTGGCCAAGCCAGCCCGGTCACGCCCAGCAGCACGGCCAGCCAGGCGAAAGTGCGCCAGAAAAGGGTGAGTTGAAACAGGGGGCGAGGCATCTGCGGCCGCGCGCTTATCAGCTGACCGTGGCCGGCGCCTCGTCAGGGACGAAGACGTAGCCCAGGCCCCACACGGTTTGGATGTAGCGGGGCTTGCTGGGGTCGGCCTCCAGCAGCTTGCGCAGGCGGGAGATCTGCACATCCAAGCTGCGGTCAAAGGGTTCAAAGTCGCGACCGCGGGTGAGCTGGGCCAGCCGGTCGCGGCTCAGCGGCTGCCGCGGATGGCGGACCAAGGCCTTGAGCATGGCGAACTCGCCCGTGGTCAAGGGCATCTCTTGCCCTTCGCGGAACAGGCGTCGCTGCCCCAAGTCGAACTCGTAGGGGCCGAAGGTGAAGCGCTCGCCTTCCCGGCTGGGGGCTCCGGGCATTTCCGGGGGCGGGCGGCGACGCAAGACGGCGTTGATGCGCGCCAGCAATTCCCGCGGGTTGAAAGGCTTGCTCAGGTAGTCGTCAGCGCCGATCTCGAGCCCGACGATGCGGTCGACGTCTTCGCCCTTGGCGGTGAGCATGACCACCGGTGTCATGTCGCCCTTGGCCCGCAGGCGCCGGCAAATGGACAGACCATCTTCCCCGGGCATCATGAGGTCCAGCACGATGAGGTCTGGCGACTCGCGGGACATCAGGCGTTGCAGGCCCAGGCCGTCTTCCACCGAATGCACCTCGAAGCCCTCTTGCGAGAGGTAGCGGCGCAACAAGTCGCGAATGCGGGCATCGTCGTCCACCACCGCCACGCGCAGGGCGCGGGAGGAGGTCAAGGGCATGGACAGGGTCGTGGACATGGCGGGTCTCCGTGGGCCTTGAGGCGTTTGCGGTGTCAACGCAGCGCTCAGATTGTGGGCGTCCGCCGGCCGCCGTTGTTACAAATGGGGTGCCCGACTCCCGCATCCTCGGGGGGTGGTGTTACGTCTGCTTGCAAACACGTGGCGCGCGAGCCTCGAACCCCGGGGCCGCAGCCGCCAGCCTTCTGTGCCGGCTCACTGCGCCGTCCAGCCGCCATCCACGCTCCAGGCTTGCCCCCGCACGTTGCTGGCCGCTTCGCTGCACAGGAACACCAGCAAGGCCCCCAATTGCTCCGGCGTGGTGAAGGCCAGCGAGGGTTGCTTGTCCGACAGCAGGCGGCGGGTGGCTTCGGGCAGCGCCACGCCGTCGGCCGCGGCGCGGGCCTCCACCTGCTTTTGCACCAGGGGCGTCAGCACCCAGCCTGGGCACAGCGCGTTCACCGTCACGCCGGTGGTGGCGGTTTCCAGCGCCACCGCCTTGGTCAAACCCACCAAGCCATGCTTGGCTGCCACATAGGCGCTCTTGTTCACCGAGGCCACGTGCCCGTGCACCGACGCCACGTTGACGATGCGCCCCCAGCCGCGGGTCAGCATGCCGGGCAATGCCACCCGGGTGCTGTGGAACGCGCTGCTGAGGTTGATGGCGATGATGGCGTCCCAGCGCTCGGGTGGGAATTCGTGCACCGGTGCCACATGCTGGATGCCGGCGTTGTTCACCAGGATGTCCACGCCCCCGAAGCGCGACTCCGTGGCGCGCACCAGGTCGACCACCTCGTCGGAGCGCGACATGTCGGCCCCGTGGTAGTCCACCTCGGCGCCCGTGGCGGCGACGGCGTCTTGGGCGGCGGCCACGTCGCCAAAGCCGTTCAGCATCACGCGAGCGCCTTGTTGCGCCAGTGCGAGCGCCAGCCCCAGGCCAATGCCGCTGGTGGAGCCGGTGACGAGGGCGGTTTTGCCTTGAAGCATGGTGGGTTCCCGTATCCTGCGATGCGTCGAAGGATAGCCAATGACCGAGTCGCGCCTGCACCACGTCCACGCCCTCAGCCCCAGCGGCTTGCATCGCGTCGCCTACCGGGAGTGGGGCGATGCAGGCAACCCGCGCGTGCTGGTCTGCGTGCATGGCCTGACGCGGCAAGGGCGCGACTTCGAGCCACTGGCGCTGCGTTTGCGCAGCCACTACCGGGTGGTGGCGCCCGACATCGTGGGGCGTGGCGACAGCGACTGGCTGCCCGACCCCGCAGGCTACGCCCTGCCCCAGTACGTGGCCGACATGGTGGTGCTGCTGGCGCGACTCAACGTGCCCGAGGTCGACTGGGTGGGCACCTCGATGGGCGGCCTCATCGGCTTGGCCTTGGCCTCGCTGCCCCACAGCCCCGTGCGGCGCTTGGTGCTGAACGACGTCGGCCCCAGTTTGGAGTGGGCGGCGCTGAGTCGCCTCGGCAGCCAGGTTGGACAGGCCATGCACTTTGCCGACGAGGCGCAAGCCGCCCGGGCCTTGCGCGAGGTTTCGATGGGCTTTGGCGATTTCACCGACGCCGAGTGGTTGGCCTTCAACCGCCCCATGCTTCGCCCTGCCGAGGGCGGCGGGGTGCGTTTGCACCACGACCCGGCCATCGCCCACAACTTGCAAGCGCTCACCCCCGCCATCGCGGCGGCGGGCGAGGTGCAGTTGTGGGACGCCTACGACCGCCTCAGGCGCCCCACGCTGCTGCTGCGCGGGGCCAACTCCGACCTCATCACCGCCGAAACCGCGCAGGCCATGGCGGCTCGCGGCCCCAAGGCCCGGGTGGTGACGCTGCCAGGGGTGGGGCACGCCTCCATGCTCGACCGCGAAGCCCAGTGGACGCCTCTGGAAGGCTTCTTGTTCGCCCCATGAAGACCGCGCCCGCCGACCCGCAGCGCGCCACCATCGTCGAGCTGCTGGAAGACCTGGACCAAGACGCCGCCTTGCCGCCGCGCCTGCCGGCACCCGAGCGCGCCGCGTCCAGCCCCCTGAGCGTTCTCGAACGCGCTCGCGCCTTCGCCGAGCCCTTGCTCGCGCCTCAGACCTTGGGCAGCGGCGAAAACGCCCTGGACCATGCCGACGGCTTGGCGGCCATCTTGGCAGGCATTGGCGCCGCGCCGGGCATCCAAGCCGCCTGCTACCTCGTCTATGCCGGCGAGTACCTGGCCCAACCGGAAGACACCATCGCCAAGGCCTTCGGCGAGGGCTACGCCGGCTTGGTGGAGAACACCCGCAAGCTGGTGCGCCTGCAACGCACCGCGCGCGACGCCGTGCTGGAGGAGGAAGCCGCGAAAGACCAAGTCGAGCGCGTGCGCAAGATGCTGCTGGCCTTCTCGAAAGACCTGCGCGTGGTGCTGCTGCGCCTGGCCTCGCGCCTGCAAACCCTGCGCTGGTATGCCGCCACCCGCACGCCCGTTCCCACGGGTTTGGCCCTGGAGTCTCGCCAGGTGTTCGCGCCGCTGGCCAACCGGCTGGGCATCTGGCAGGTCAAGTGGGAGCTGGAGGACCTGGCGTTTCGCTTCCTGGAGCCCGAGCGATACCGCGACCTGGCTCGCGCGCTGCACGAAAAGCGCTTGGAGCGCGAACTGCGCGTGCACCAGGCCCGCGCCGCGCTGACGGCCGAGTTGCAGCGACTGGGCTTGGACGGCGAGGTGCAGGGGCGACCCAAGCACCTCTACAGCATCTGGAAAAAGATGCAGGGAAAGGGCCTGACGCTCGAACGCGTGTTCGACCTCAAGGCCCTGCGCGTCATCGTGCCCACCGTGGACGACTGCTACACCGTGCTGGCGCGCCTGCACGAGCTGTACGAGCCCGTGCCCGGAGAGTTCGACGACTACATCGCCCGTCCCAAGCCCAACGGCTACCAGAGCTTGCACACCGTGGTGCGCAGCGCTGACGGCCAAACCATGGAGGTGCAGATCCGCACCCGCGCCATGCACGAGCACGCCGAGCACGGCGTGGCTGCGCACTGGGCCTACAAGGAGGCCGGCGCCAAGGGCTACGCCGGCACCAGCCAGGCCCAAGATGCGCAGGTCAGCGAGGCGCGCAAGGCCGTGCTGCGCCAGCTGCTGGCCTGGGAGCGCGACCTCAGCGAGGCTGCGCCCACGACCACCGACGAAGGCCGCCTCTTCGTGTTCACCCCGCAGGCCAACGTCATCGAGTTGTGCGCCCGGGCCACGCCGGTGGATTTCGCCTACGCGCTGCACACCGAACTGGGTCATCGCTGCCGCGGGGCCAAGGTCGATGGCGTGCTCGTGAGCCTGAACACCCCGCTGCAGTCCGGCCAAACGGTCGAAATCACCGGTGGCAAGGAAGGGGGGCCCTCGCTCGACTGGCTCAACCCCGAACTCGGCTACCTGCAAAGCCCACGCTCCCGTGCCAAGGTGCGCGCCTGGTTCAACGCCCAAGCCGCCGAGGCCACCATCGCTCGCGGCCGCGAGGCCGTCGAAAAACTGCTGGCCCGTGAAGGGCGCACAGCGCTCAAGCTGGACGACCTGGCCCACCAACTCGGTTTCAAGACCGCCGATGCGCTGTTCGAGGTCGTCGGCAAAGACGAGTTTTCGCTCAAGCCCATCGAGCAACTGCTGCGCCCCGCCGCCCCGGATTCAGCGCCCAACGACGACGCCGACGCCACCCGGCAGCATGTGCGACCCGCCACGCAGGGGCCACGAGGTGGCGTGCTCGTGGTGGGCGTCGATTCCCTGCTGACCAGCCTGGGCCGGTGCTGCCGTCCCGCCCCGCCCGATGCCATCCGCGGCTACGTCACCCGAGGCCGCGGCGTGGCCATCCACCGCAGCGATTGCGCCAACCTGCGCGACATGCTGCGGCGCAACCCGGAGCGCGAGATCGACGTCACGTGGGGTGCCACCACGGGCAGCCTGTTCCCGGTGGACCTCAGCGTGGAAGCACGCGACCGACCCGGCGTGCTGCGCGACGTGCTCGAAGTCTTTGCCAAGTTGCGCCTGCGCGTCAGCGAGGCCAAGACCCAAGCGCGCCCCGTGCGCGGCGGCCCGAGCGACACGCAATGGATGCTGTTCACCGTGGAAGTGCCCGACAGCGACACCCTGGCCGCTGCACTGCGCGCGGTCGCGCAAGTCGAGGGCGTGCGCGCGGCTCGCCGGCGCTGAATTTCACGCTATACTGCCGGGCTTCGTGGCGCCGAGCGATCGGCAGAGTCCTCGAAGAGACCCCAGGCGCGTAGCTCAGCTGGTTAGAGCACCACCTTGACATGGTGGGGGTCGTTGGTTCGAGTCCAATCGCGCCTACCAATTCGAAAGCCCCGTAAGTTTTTGAACTTACGGGGCTTTTTTATTCTGACTGGGGGCTTGATCCCGCTAGTCGGTCCATTGGTACGAAAAAAGTCTGCGAAACCAGGGATTGGTCTTGTTCCTTGCCCCAAATTGGTGGCGCCGACAAAAAAGCTCAATGATTTTGCTCTTTCTGGTAAAAATTCCAGAGCCCTGAGGATTTCTCTCGGCGCAAACCTCCCACTGACATGAGCGACATCGGCTACGCCTGGATTCAGACCGCGCTTGGGGCTCCGGATTTCCTGGGTGGCAAACGCGCACGCCTGGCCGCCAGCAGCCGAATTGAGCGCTTGCCCGATGGGGCCCTGCTGGTGCCGCACAAGTTGGCCCCGGAACCCACGCTGCTGCACCACGCCCTGTTTGCGCTGAAGCACGAAGGCGTGCGCCTGGACTTGCTGGCCGGTGCGTTGCGGCGCCTGCCGGCTGATGATCTGGCAGCCTGGGTGCAAGCTACGCCGAATAGCGTGTACGGGCGCAAACTGGGTCACTTGTGGGAGCGCTGGCATCGCCAGCAACTACCTGGCCTGATCGAGGTGGGCGTCGCCTCTGGCTATGCCCCGCTGTTTGACCCCGAGCAGTACTTTGTCGGACCGGCGCAGCGAGATTCCCGTTGGCGCATCGAGTTCAACGGCCTGGGCGATCTTGATTTTTGCCCGGTGGTGCGCAAGACACCGGCGCTCCTGGCGCGAACGCAGAAGGACATCCTCGGTCAGGCAAAAGCCTTTGCGGACGAGGTGGGCCCCGCCCTGCTGGAGCGGGCGATGAACTGGGCCTACCTCAGCGAGACCGAGGGCTCTTTCGCCATCGAGGGCGAGGCGCCCACGCAGGGCAAGGCGAACTTGTTCGCCGCTCTGCTGCGCCGCGCGCACGAGCAGCGGCGGTTGACCGAAGAGCTGCTGGTGGAGTTGCAGAACGCCGCCATCTCCAACCCATTCGACAAGGCGGTGCAGTTCCGCACCGAGCAGAACCGTCTGCAAAGGGACGTGCCCGGTGCTGCCGGTGTGACCTATGTGCCGCCGGCGCCGGAGTTGGCGATGGAGCTGATGAGTGCCCTGATGCGACTGGCCAACCAGCGCCCGGCCGCGCTCGACGCGCTGGTGCACGCCGCCGTGGTGTCTTTCGCCTTCGTGTTCATCCATCCCTTCATGGATGGGAACGGACGCTTGTCGCGCTTCCTGATCCACCACTGCCTGGGGCAGTCTGGTCTGCTGCCGCCGCAGTTCCTGCTACCGATCTCGGTGGCGATGAAGAAGCACGAGGCCGATTACCTGAAGGCCCTGACCTCCTTCAGCAGGCCGGCTCGCCAGCTCTGCCGGGTGATGTGGGCCGGCGACGAGAACTACAGCTATGACTGGGCCGAGGGCGCCGATACCTGGTTCCGATACATTGACCTCACCGAGGCCGCGAGCTTCACGCTGGACATGGCAGAGGCCTCGCTGACTTCGCACATGCGCCACGAGGTGGAGTTCCTGAACCTGTTCGATCGCGTGCAGCGGCACATCGATGCACGACACGATCTGCGCGGCAGTGATCTAGCGACGCTGATCGTTACGGTCTTTCAGAATGGTGGAAGCCTGTCGAACAACCGGCGCAAGCGCTATGCGGAGCGCGTGCCTGCCCATGTGTTGGATGCCATTGAGCGGGCCGTCAGCAGGGCGATGCAGGGACATGCCCTGAGCGACGACAACGAAGACTGATGCCGCATGCGGCCGCCCCGAGGCTGGTTCGTTGCTGGCTGGCATCTCACCAGGGCCTGCTTGCCGATGCGGGTGCGCGGTCGTTGGTAGTTGGGGCAAGTTCACCCGAGCTGGTGAACGGAATGAGGCCACCTGCTGCTTGAGGCCACCTCTATGGAGATCGCGACTGGCTTCCCCTGAATTGCGCTGCCGAGGAGGTTCGAGTCCAATCGCGCCTACCCATTCGAAAGCCCCGTAAGTTGTTGAACTTACGGGGCTTTTTCTTGGGTCTCGCGTGTCAGCTCACTTGCGCATCAAGGTGCTCTTGCCGAACAGCGACTCGATCAAGTCCACCGCCAGCAGTGCCGTGCGGTTCTTTTCGTCCAGCGCGGGGTTGAGCTCCATCACGTCCAGGCTGGCCAGGCGGCCGGTGTCGGCGATCATTTCCATGCACAGCTGGGCCTCGCGGTAGCTGGGGCCGCCGGGCACGGTGGTCCCCACGCCCGGGGCGATGGCGGGGTCGAGGAAGTCGACGTCGAAGCTGACGTGAAGGTGCGTGTTGGCGTCCAGCGTGGCCAGGGCCAGCTCCATGGTGTGCTTCATGCCCATCTCGTCGATGTAGCGCATGTCGAACACCTCCAGCTCTTGCTCGTGCACAAAGCGCTTTTCGCCTTGGTCCACGCTGCGGATGCCGATCTGGCGCACCCACTTGGGGCTGATGGCGGGCTGCTGCGCGCTGAAGCCGCCGACCTGCACCAGGTCGGGCGCGCCGAAGCCACACAGCGTGGCCACGGGCATGCCGTGGATGTTGCCGCTGGGGGTGAGGGCGCTGGTGTTGAAGTCGGCGTGGGCGTCGAGCCAGAGGATGCGCAGCTTCTTGCCAGCCTCGCGGCAGTGGCGGGCCACGGCGCTGATGGAGCCGATGGCCAAGCAGTGGTCGCCGCCCAGCAGGATGGGCATGCGCTGGTCCCGCAGCACGCCCAGCACGCCGTCGTGCACCGCACGGTTCCAGGCGACGACCTCGGGAAGGTGGCGGTAGCCTTCGACCGGGGCTTGCCAGGGGTTGCGAGGGCCGGCGAGATCGCCCCGATCTTCGACGTCCACCCCGTGTGCTTGCAGGGCATCGGCCAGGCCGGCCACGCGCATGGCTTCGGGGCCCATGGAGGCGCCGCGGGCGCCAGCGCCGATGTCGGTCGGCGCACCGACGAGAGAAACGTGTCGAAGTTGGGTCATGGTGCAGGGGCTTTCAGCGGGGGAGGCTCACACCGCGCATTGGGCGGCGGTCTTGAGGTCGTACTCGTGGTCGAGGATTTCCCAGGCTTCTTCAGCCGTTTCGACGAAGCGGAACAGTTGCTCGTCGCCCGGGCTGATCATGCCGGTCTCGATCAGGTAGTCGAAGTCGATCAGGCGCGTCCAGAACTCGCGGCCGAACATCAGGATGGGGCGTCGGCGGCACTTGCCGGTCTGGATGAGGGTGAGCGACTCGAACAACTCGTCCAGCGTGCCGAATCCACCGGGGAAACAGGCCAGCGCCACCGAGCGCATGAGGAAGTGGAACTTCCGCATGGCGAAGTAGTGGAAGCGGAAGCACAAGTCCGGCGTGATGTAGGGGTTGGGGTGCTGCTCGTGGGGCAGCACGATGTTCAGACCGATGCTCTTGCCTTGGGCCTCGAAGGCTCCGCGGTTGCCGGCCTCCATGATGCCGGGGCCGCCACCGGTGACGACGTAGATGGGCGAGCCGCAGCGCTGGGTCTCGCGGGTGACGATTTCGGCCAAGCGGCGCGCTTCTTCGTAATAGGCGCTCATGGCGAGTTGCGTGCGGGCGCGTTGTTCACGGGCGGCGTCGCCACTGGCGGCGGCGGCACTGAGCTCGGCCTGGGCTTTGCTCGGGTCGGGGATGCGGGCGCTGCCAAAGATGACCAAGGTGGATTCGATGCCCGCCTCTTGTTGCAGCAACTCCGGCTTGAGGAGTTCCAACTGCATGCGCACGGGCCGAAGCTCTTCGCGCACCAGGAAGTCGTCGTCGGCGAAGGCGAGCCGGTAGCTCGGGGCTTGGTCCACCACCCCGAGCGGGGGCGGTGGGCGGCGAAGGTCTTCCTCTGCCGTTGGAAAATTTCTCGTTCTGAGGTCTCGCTTCGGTGACATCGTTGACTCCGGGTATTTTTGGGAGCTGTTGGTAAGGATATCGACTGTTGGACGAAATTAATGTTCGTTTGAGCAGACCTCGCAGTCGTGCCGGCGCTGGACCCGCACGGTGTCGGTCTGAGCCTGTTGGGCGTCCCACATCCACAAGCGCCCGGCCAGGGTGGGCAAGCCAGCCAAACCTTTGAGCGCCTCGCCAGCCTGCAGCATGCCAACCAAGCCGACCAGGGGGGCAAACACTCCCAAGGTGCTGCAGGGGGTGTCCTGCACGGGCGCCTGAGGGGGGAACAAGCAGGCGTAGCAGGGCCCGTCGCGCCCCGGCCACCAGACCGAGGCTTGGGCGTGCCACGACACGCCAGCGGCCCACACCAGGGGCTTGCCGGCGGTCACGCAGGCGGCGTTCACCGCCTGTCGGGTGGCGTAGTTGTCGCTGCAGTCCAGCACCACGTCGGCCGCGGCCACGCGGGCGGGCAGGTTGAGGGGGTCGGCGCGCTGCGCCACGGCGACGACGTCGGTGCCCGGGTTGAGCGCCTGCAGGGCGCACCGAGCGGACTCCACCTTGGCTTGGCCCACCCGCGCGGTCGTGTGGATGACTTGGCGCTGCAGGTTGCTGAGGTCCACGGTGTCGGCGTCCATGACGGTGATGCGCCCGACGCCAGCGGCGGCGAGCGACAGCAAGGCGCTGGAGCCCAGGCCGCCGGCCCCGATGACCAGGGCGTGGCTGGCCAGCCAGCGTTGCTGGCCCTCGATGCCAATGCCTTCCAGCAGCACGTGGCGGGCGTAGCGCTGCAACTGCTCGTCGTTCATGCGGGCGTTTCGGGGGGATTCACGGGCGCTCAGATGGACGTCAGGGCGCCTTGTGGCGCCCTGACAGGGGTGGAATGGGTGTGGGCGCTCAGGGCTTGGGCACGTCGGCCTGGGCCTTGCGTTCGGTGATGGCTTTGGACACCACCACCGTCTTGCCTTGCAATTGGTTCAGGGCTTGCTGCAGCGGCCAGTCCTCGGGCGATCCGAACTCAGGCAGGGGCTTGAAGGGCTCGTTGCGCTTGGCGCGCAATTCTTCCAGGCGCTTGCGCTCGGCTTCACGGGCCTTGGCCGCTTCTTCCTCGGCGGCTTTGTCACCGTTGGCAAGGTGGCGGTCCAGGTCGGCCTCGCGGGTGTAGAACGCGGCAAACACGTTGCCTTCGGCGGTTTCGTCCAGCGGCACGTCCGGCACGATGCCCTGGGCCTGAATGCTGCGGTCGTTGGGCGTGAAGTAGCGCGCCGTGGTGAGCTTGATGGCCGCCCCCGGGCACTCATCCAGCCGCACGCTGCCGGCCAGGCAGCGCACGGTTTGCACCGACCCTTTGCCAAAGGTTTGACCCCCCATGACCGTGGCGCGCTTGTGGTCTTGCAAGGCGCCAGCCACGATCTCGCTGGCGGACGCCGAGCCTTCGTTGACCAGCACCACCAGGGGCAGGGACTTCAGCGCGGCTGGCAACTTCTTGATGACGTCTTGCTGGCCAGGGCGCAGGTAGTGCTGGGGCACGGCGCGGTAGGTGAAGCGTGCCGCTTCCACTTGGCCTTTGGTGGAGGTCACCTCCACGCCGGCCGGCAGGAAGGCCGACGAGATGGCGATCGCCCCCTCCAGGTTGCCGCCAGGGTCGTTGCGAAGGTCCAGCACCAAGCCCTTGAGCTTGGGGTCTTGCTTGAACAGCTCCTCCACCTTGCGGGCGAAGTCGTCCACGGTACGGTCTTGGAACTGCGACACGCGCACCCAGCCGTAGCCCGGCTCGACGATCTTGGCGCGGACCGACTGCGTGCGAATCTCTTCGCGGACGATGGTGACGGGGAAGGTGCGGTTCTCGCTGCGGCGCCAGATGTTCAGCACCACCTTGGTGTTGGGCTCACCCCGCATGCGCTTGACGGCCTGGTCCATCGTCAGGCCTCGGACGTTGGTTTCGTCGATGCGGGTGATGAGGTCGTTGGCGCGCAGGCCGGCACGGAATGCAGGCGACCCTTCGATGGGGGAGACGACGCGCACCAGCCCGTCTTCCATGCCGATTTCAATCCCCACGCCGACGAACTTGCCGGAGGTGCCTTCGCGGAACTCGCCGAAGGTCTTCTTGTCGAAGTACTGCGAGTGCGGGTCCAGACCGCTGACCATGCCGGCGATGGCGTCGTTGATCAGCTTCTTGTCGTCCACGGGGTCGACGTAATTGGCGCGCACCAAGCCGTACACCTGGGCGAGTTGCTGCAGTTCTTCCAGCGGCAAGCCCACGTTGGGTGTGGAGCGTGCAGTGGCACTGAACTGCATGGACGCCAGGGCGCCGGCAATGGCCCCCACCGTGATCCAACCTGCGACCTTCAACGTTGCGCCCATGGTGCGCCTCTACTTCCAAGAAACCGATCGGCTCAGTATAGGCAGGGGGGGATGGCCCTGCAGCATGAGGAAAGGCCCGGAATGCCCCTGGATTACACGGCCGATGCGGGCGCGAAGGTGACGACGTGGTCCACCTGGGCGCGCACGCCGATCCACTCCCCAACATGGTGGTCGTGGTGCGAGGGCACCGAGGCCACGAGCTGGGTGCCATCCGGCAGGCGCAAGGTGTAGAGGAACTCGGCCCCGCGGAACACCTTGCGCTCGATGCAGGCCTGGACGGGGGCATGGTCGTCGTGAACCACGTCGTCGGCGCGCAGCAGCACCTCGCAGCGGCCTTCCGGGTAGGCGCCGGGCAGTGGGCATTCCGTCGTGTCTCGCAGCACCCCCAGGGGCGTGCGCAGTTGAGGGCCCTCAGGACCCGCCTCCAGCGTTGCAGGGGCGAACACGCCATGACCGATGAACCGAGCCACGAAGCGCGTGGCTGGCCGGTGGTAGACGGTGTAGGCCTCGTCCCACTGGACGAGCCGGCCTTGGTGCATCACGCCCACACGGTCGCCAATGGCAAAGGCCTCGGCTTGGTCGTGGGTGACGAACAGGGCGGTGCTGCCCTCGGCCTTGAGGATGGCGCGAAGTTCCTGCGACAACTCTTCGCGCAGGTCCACGTCCAAGCTGGAAAACGGCTCGTCCAGCAGCAGCAGGGCGGGCGCGGGCGCCAGGGCGCGGGCCAGGGCCACCCGCTGTTGCTGGCCCCCGCTGAGTTGGTGCGGCATGCGTTTTCCCAGGGCCTCCAGGCCGACGAGGGACAGCATCTGCTCCACGCGCTGCGCCTGATCGGTGGCGCCCAGATTCGCCAACCCAAACGCCACGTTGGCACGCACGGAAAGATGGGGAAACAGCGCAAAGTCCTGGAACACCATGCCAACCCGACGCGCTTCTGGCGCACGATGCACGCCGGTTTCGGCATCGGCGACGGGCTCCCCCGCGACCCGGATGCGCCCAGCGCTGATGCGCTCCAGTCCGGCGATGGCGCGCAGCAGGGAAGTCTTGCCGCAGCCGGAGGGCCCGATCAGCACGCCGATGTCCCCTTTCGCCAGGCTCAGCGACGCCTCTCGAACGGCGTCCACCGAGGAGCCGCGCTGCCGGTACCGGAGTCCAACTTGGTCGAGCGAAAGAAGCATCGGCCTATGATAGCGGCGGTGCAAATGCACCTCGTTCTCATTCACTAAAGGCGTTGGCCGGCGATGGGCCTGTTGCTGTTGCTCGTTCTGGTCGTGCTGCTGGCCTTGCCCGTGTTGACGGTCTTGGGGTCTTGGCTGACGCTGGACGCCGACGCCTGGGCGCAGTGGACGCACCTGGCCGACACCGTGCTCCCGGGCTATGCCGCCGAGTCGGCGTGGTTGGCGCTGGGCGTGGCCGTGGGCAGCGCTTGCGTGGGCGGCGGTGCGGCGGCCTTGGTCAGCCTGTTCGAGTTCCGGGGCCGGCGCCTGCTGGACTTCGCGCTGCTCTTGCCCATGGCCATGCCCGCCTACGTGGCGGCCTACGCCTACACGGACGCGTTGCAGTTCAGTGGGCCGCTGCAAACCGGCCTGCGCGACGCCCTGGGCCTGCAGGGCCGACTATGGGGGGAGGTGCGCAGCCTGCCCGGCGCGGTGTTGGTCTTTGTGCTCTGCCTCTACCCTTACGTGTACCTGCTCACGCGCACGGCGCTGGCCGAGCGCGCCGCGACCTTGCTCGAGGCGGCTCAACTGCTGGGGGCCTCCCTGGCCCGGCGCGTGTGGGTCGTGGCCTTGCCGATGGCGCGACCCGCGCTGGCGGCGGGCGTGCTGCTGGTGCTGATGGAGACGCTGGCCGACTACGGCGTGGGCAGCTACTTCGGCCTGAACACCATGACCACCGGGGTCTACAAAGCGTGGTTGGTGAACGGCGACCGACAAGCGGCAGCGCAGATCGCCTCGTTGCTGCTGGCGGCGGTGCTGCTGGCCATGGCCTTGGAGCGACACGCGCAGTCGCGCATGCGGTTTGCTTCGGCGCGCCAGTCGGCGGCCGGTGCTGCGCCCCGGGTGCCCTTGCGCGGTTGGCGGGCAGGGTTGGCGCTGGCGCTGTGCAGCCTTCCCGTGGTGTTGGGCTTTGTGCTGCCCCTGTTGTGGCTGGCGTGGTTGGCTTGGCGCGAATGGCAGGCCAGTGGGCTGGATTGGGGCCCGCGCTTTTGGGCATGGACGGGGGCGAGCCTGAAGCTGGCCGGGGGCGCCGCGCTCATCACCGTGACCTTGGCCTTGGCTTTGGCCGCCTTGCAGCGCTTCGAACAACACGGCCTGCGAGCCTGGATGGCGCGCGTTGCGACGCGTTTGCTGGGCCTCGGTTATGCGGTGCCTGGCGCGGTCATCGCGGTGGGTCTGTTGTTGCCCATGGGCTGGTTGCAAGCCGTGTGGCCCGGGGCCACGTTGGCGTTCACGGGCACGGTGTTGGGCCTGATGGTGGCTTATACGGTGCGCTTTGGCGGCGTGGCCTTGCAGAGCGTGGAAGCCGGCTACTCGCGCATCCCGCTCACCCTGGACGACAGCGCGCGCCTGATGGGCGCTTCTCGCGGCCGGTTGGTGGCGCGGCTGCACCTGCCTTTGCTGCGCCGCACCAGTTTGGCTGCGGCGTTGCTGGTGTTCGTGGATGTGATGAAGGAGTTGCCCGCCACGCTGCTTCTGCGCCCGTTCAACCACGACACCCTGGCGGTGATGGCCTACCAGTTGGCCCGCGACGAGCGTTTGAGCGAGGCCGCCTTGCCGTCCGTGGCGATCGCGGTCGCTGGCTTGTTGCCGGTGGGGCTGCTGTGGCGTGCCATGCGGCTGCGCTGAGCGCGCCGGCCGCGCGGCCCGTCGTCGCCCTTTGCGTTGTTGGCCCCGCCAGCAGGAATCGAACCTGCATCTGACCCTTAGGAGGGGTCCGTTCTATCCATTGAACTATGGCGAGCGGCCGCGCAAAAACACAAAAGCCCGGCAAGGCCGGGCTGGTGTGGGTCTTCTGGTGGTGCCGGTGAGAGGAGTCGAACCCCCGACCTTCGCATTACGAATGCGCTGCTCTACCAACTGAGCTACACCGGCGCCGACGAAGCCCAACATTCTAGCGCTCAATTTTTCGAGCGCCGAACTTGCCCTCGGTTGGGCCTGGGCTTTGTGCGACGACGCCACAGGCTTCGGGGGGTGCACCAGGGGTGGGCGGGCCAACAAGTTCGGCAATGTGCGAATAGTGACCGCTTTTGGGGCAAACACTTGGACGAGAGTGGCTCTAGGTGCGGCAACCTACGGCCCAACCCCGCCCCATCAGACAGGGGCCATCAGGAGACACCATGCTGCGTTGGATCGCCTTTGTGCTGTTCGGTTGTTTGCTTTGGGGCTCGGCCCTGGCTCAACCCCGTTGTGACGCCTGCGACAAGCCTGTCACCAGTTTGCAAGAGCCGGTCAAGCTGGCCGGAACTT
>NZ_JAPZSY010000028.1 GCF_027532025.1 Inhella sp.
CAACGACGCTTGTCGCCCCCGGGGCTCGGCCCGAAGGGTGGCCCCTGGATCCGGCGCATTCGTTGTCGCTCCTTCTTGTGGACACGAGTCCACGGCGGCGTCGCTCCTAGCCTGCGCCGGACCAGGGGCCACGCCGGCCTGGGCTTCTGCCGCACAGACTCCTAGACCTCGTGCTCGCCGCCACCCCCACCGACGAACGGCGCACCTACGCCGCCTTCACCCCGCCCTACCGGGAGGAGCGCATCGCGCTCCTCGGCCTGGCCGACGAAACGCCCCCGCTGCGCGACTTGAACGAACTCAAGGGCCGCCAACTCCAAATCGGCGTCATCCGGGGCACCGCCTTCCCGCCGGCGCTGAGTCACACGCTGGAAGACCCGGCACTGCAAGCGCTGCTGCTGCCGCTGCGGGCCAACGAACTCAGCCTCGCCATGCTGCGCGCGCGGCGCATCGCCTACGTCATCGACGACCCCATCACCATCCTGCACCGGGCCGCCGCCGAGCCCGGGCCCGCCGTGCACGTGGCCCTGTCGTTCCCCGACAGCCCGGTGCACGGCCTGCTGTCGCAGCGCACCCTCGACCGCCACCCCCAACTGCTGGCGCGCCTCGACCAGGGCCTTGGCACCACTCGCCAACACCCGTCCTGGAAACAGGTGCTGCGCCGCTACCCCGGGGCCTGAGGGCCCCCTCCCGCCGCCCCGCTGTGGCGGCCATGCCTCGACCCCACCCCCGATGTCGGGGGGACATGGCCACCGGATTTACACCTGGTCACGATTGCGAGCCGGGTCGGACAGGGCGGCTGCCCACAATCGCGCGGTCCTCGGGCGCGCCCGCTTGGGCGTCACGAACGCACCGTCACCTTTAGGGATTTTTCATGACCCGTCTCTTCGTTCAAGTCGCTTTGGCCACGGCCCTGAGCGCAAGCGCCGCCACCAGCCACGCCGGCACGGTCGAGGCTTCCTTGGCCTACAACACCCTCGGCCGCACCAACACTTCGTGGCTGGTGTCGGGCAGCCACTCGGTCAGCGACCCCAACTCGGTGAGCATCCAGCAAGAGGACATGGTGCCCGTCACCCCGATGCCCGGCTACGCCTCGGGTTATAGCTACTTCATGGGTGGCGGTGGCATGGCTGCTGCCAACGGCAGCCTGTCGTCCTCGGTGCGCTTGTATGCAGGCGGTCGCTTCCAGAACGACCTGCGCTGGGCGCAATCGGTGACCAACACCTCGGGCAACACCCAGCAGTACTCGATGGACTTTGAGATCGGCTCCATCATGGCCACCCTGGGCGGATGGAGCGGCGACCACTCGTTGCGCGAGTTCCTGGCCGGCTTCCAAATCCAGATCCTGGTCAATGGCGTCGCCGTTTGGAACACCGCCACCACGGTGGGCTTGGTGCATGACCTGATGACCTTCAGCCAAACCGGCGCCGACATCGGATCGGCCTACCTGCAGGACCGGCCCTCTCAAGATGGCGAGGTTTACTACAGCCACGGCGGCTACAAGGGCGCGACCAAACTGGGTCAATTTGCCGACGGCTCCACCTTCACGGTGGAATACCTCATGAGCACCTTCGTTGATTGGAACGATCCCGAAGGCTGCGTCTTCGAGTGCGGCGGCATCAGCTTGGACATCAACGACCCCTTCGCCATCGGCGGCGGCTTCCTGATCCAAGGCGACGACGCGACGGGCACCGTGCCGGAACCCGGCCCGCTGGCGCTGCTGGGCGTGGCCCTGGCCGCGGCGGCTTGGCGCCGTCGCAGCGCCTCGCGCGCCGCCTGAGCCTGCGCTCTGGCGCCGGGGCCCAGCGCCCCGATCACCTCTGTGGCGAGGGCCCTCACTTTTAGAATGGCTCCTCCCCCACCCTCGGGCCGCCGCCTTGTCGCGGCCCGTTTTGTTTGCCCGCCATGACGAGCCCCGCCGAGACCCCCACGCCCAGCCACCACTTCTTGCGCGCCCAGATCGAGCGCGACCTGGCGCAGTGGGAGCAGGGGCAAGGCCCTGAGCGTCGGTTCGGCGGCAGCCCGGGCGACGCGGCGCACCACGCCGCTGGCGCGCTGGACCCGGCCAAGATCCGCACCCGCTTCCCGCCCGAGCCCAACGGCTACCTGCACATCGGCCACGCCAAGAGCATCTGCCTGAACTTCGGCCTGGCGCGCGACTACGGCGGCGCCTGCCACCTGCGCTTCGACGACACCAACCCCGAGAAGGAAGAGCAGGAGTTCGTTGACGCCATCAAGGACATGGTGCAGTGGCTGGGCTGGCGCTGGGAGCACGCCGGCCACACCCACCTGTACCAGGCCAGCGATTACTTCGGCTTCATGTATCGCGCGGCCGAGGCCTTGATCGAGGACGGCCTGGCCTACGTCGACGAGCAAAGCGCTGAGGCCATGCGCCTGAACCGCGGCGACTTCACCACGCCCGGCACCAACAGCCCCTTCCGCGACCGCAGCGCGGCCGAGAACCTGGTGCGCTTTCGGGAGATGCGCGCCGGCCAGCACCCCGACGGGGCCATGGTGCTGCGCGCCAAGATCGACATGGCCAGCCCCAACATCAACCTGCGGGACCCGGCGCTTTACCGCATCAAGCACGCCGAGCACCACGCCACGGGCAACACCTGGTGCATCTACCCGATGTACACCTTCGCGCACCCCATCGAGGACGCGCTGGAGCGCATCACCCACAGCATCTGCACGCTGGAGTTCGAAGACCAGCGCCCCTTCTACGACTGGCTGCTGGGCCACCTGGCCCGCCTGGGCCTGCTGGCGCAGCCGCTGCCGCACCAGTACGAATTCGGCCGCCTGAACCTCAGCTACGTGGTCACCAGCAAGCGCAAGCTGAAGGCATTGGTGGACGAAGGCCACGTCAAGGGCTGGGACGACCCCCGCATGCCCACGCTGGTGGGCCTGCGCCGCCGCGGCTACACGCCCGAGAGCATCCGCGCCATGGTCGAAGGCACGGGCGTGACCAAGAGCAACAGCTGGTTGGACTACAGCGTGCTCGAAGGCTGCCTGCGCGCCGACCTGGAAGGCCGCGCCCCGCGCGCCATGGCCGTGCTGGACCCGCTCAAGCTGGAGCTGACCAACTTCGCCGAGGTCTTCGGCAGCGCCGACTTCCGCGACCCCTGCCATGCCCCGGCGCACCCGCACCACCCCGAGCTGGGCGAGCGCCAGTTCAGTTTCGGCCGCGAGCTGTGGATCGAGCGCGACGACTTCGCCGAGGTGCCGCCCAAGGGCTACCACCGCCTGTACCCGGGCAACAAGGTGCGCCTGAAGGCCGGCCACGTCATCGAGTGCACGGGCTGCACCAAGAACGACGCGGGCGAGATCGTGTCGGTGCAGGCCACCGTGGTGCCCGACACCAAGAGCGGCACGCCGGGCGCCGACGCCATCAAGGTCAAGGGCGTCATCACCTGGGTGGCGGCGCACGAGGCCGTGCCCGCCGAGCTGCGCCTGTTCGACCGCCTGTTCACCGAGCCCCAGCCCGACGGCGGTGGCAAGGACTTCCTGCAAGCCCTGAACCCGAACTCGCTGCGCGTGGTGCAGGGCTTCGTCGAGCCCGCGCTGGCCAGCGCGGCGGCGGCCAGCCACTGGCAGTTCGAGCGCCACGGCTACTTCGTGGCCGACCGAATCGACCACCATGCGCCCTCCCAAGCCGGCCGCGCGGTGTTCAACCGCACCACCACGCTGAAAGACACCTGGGCCGCGCCCCGCTGAGCCCGGCGCGGCAAGGCCCCGGGTTCGCCCGAGGCCCAGCAGGCCGCCCGGTTTGCCAACAATGCGCCCACCCCAGCACCCCACCACCCCCCGGCGGCCCCGGGCGGTGGGGCCCTGCCCCCCCCCCCCCCGGGGCCCCGCGCGGGGGCCCGGGGCGGGGGGCCGCGCCGCGCGGCGGGG
>NZ_JAPZSY010000056.1 GCF_027532025.1 Inhella sp.
ACTTTTGCAGGGCCGGCTAAGCCGGCACGCAGGCGTCCATGCGACGGCAGCCTTGGGCCAGCACGTCCAAGAACAACTGCCGATCCTCGTCGTCCACAAAGATCGCCTCGCGCCGGTCACCGCGGGAGGTCAGGTGGTAAACGGCGCCGGGGAATTCGATGCGCAATGGACGGGCCATGGAGGCAATCTACGCGGTCAGTGGTGGTGGGGGGGGCAAAAGGCAAGACCTGACCCCGGAGCCGCCACACCGCATGGGCGGCGGCTTCCAGCGCGACTTGGGCTTGCGCGTCGCGCGCGGGGTCCTCGTCCACGAAGAACACCGGGCGGCCCAGCACCGCGTGCGTCAGCGCCCGGCCCTGGTGGGCTTCGGCCACGCGCTTCAAGCGCTTCATGTAGCCGGCCACCACATCGGCGTACTTGGCGCTGCGCCCGCCGCCCACGTCGGTGTGCTGGTCGAGCAGGTCGCTGCCGAGGATGCTCTTCATCGAGCGCATCAAGCGCCCGTCGTGCCCGTCCACGTAGGCCCGCAAGGCCGCGCGGCCGAAGGCCCGCGGGGGGCCGTCCACGTCGTGCGCGCCTTCGGCGAAGTAGAAGACCGCCGTGGGCATGGTCAGTGCGGCGCCTTCCAGGGGCACCAGGGCCATGCCCTCGCCCCGCCCGTCACGCTGGGGCAGGGCCACGGCCGAGTTGGAGGTGCCGAAGTCGATGGCGCAAAACGACGGGGCGGCCACGGGGCACTCCAGAGCAAAAGGGCGCGGATTCTAGGGAGGTGAGGCGCGCTCGGGTGAGGCCAGGCTGGCGTTGCGTTCGGCGCGCGGCGCGGGAATGCCGCGCTCGCCGTAACCTACAGGCCCGTCATCGCTAGAGAGAATGGATCGATGAGTCAGTTTGAAACGCGTCGCTTGGAGGCCCTTCGCCTGCTGAAGGCCACCGGCATTCGTCCCTCCAACTATCTCCCTCCGCTGCTGCAATGGCTTTGGCGAAGGGGCTACGAGGTGCCGCCGCCGCACTTTGTGCCCTTTGGCAGGATGTGGCTCGTCGCCGGGGGCTACTTCGGTGTCGCCTGGGGGCTCTTGATGGGGCTCGTCTGGGGGTGGGTGGTGCCTCCGACCGCTATGAGTTTCCTGGGTCTCGGCGTGGGCGCCGTCTTTGCCGGGCTCTTCTTCGGGCTGTTCATGGCGAGTTACTACGCCTATTGCCGGCGCAAGCACGCCCTGCCGGCGTGGAAGGACCTGAGCCCCCTGCCCGACTCGGCAGGCTCGAACTGAACTTCGGCCCCCCTCTATGCCCAGCACTGCCATGCCCCGCACCCTCATCTCTTCTGGCTCTCCCTTCGAACAAGAACTCGCCTACAGCCGCGCCGTGGTGCAGGGCGATTGGGTTTTCGTCTCGGGCACCACGGGCTTCAACTACGCCACGATGACCATTTCCGATGACGTGGCGACCCAGGCCGAGCAGTGCTTCCAAAACATCGCCGCCGCCCTGGCGCAGGCCGGGGCCAGCCTGAAGGACGTCGTTCGGGTGACCTACCTGTTGCCCGATGGCAAGGACTTCGCGCCCTGTGCGCCGGTGCTGCGCAAGCACTTGGGTGACATTCGCCCTGCGGCCACCATGCAGTGCGTGGGTCTGCTGGACCCTCGCATGAAGATCGAGATCGAGGTCACGGCGCTGAAGCGGGGAACGGGAGCATGAGGGCCGGGCTGAGCTTCGAGCCGATCGACGCGGGCAACGTGGCCCGGTACGTGCCGTTGTACGTCGCGGTTTTCAACGCGCCGCCCTGGAACGACGGCTGGACCGAGGCCGCTGCCTTCGAGCGTTTGGGGGGCTTTGCCAGCGAGGCCCGATTTCTCGGCGTGGGGGCTTTGTTCCAGGGTCAGCCCGTCGGGCTGGCGCTGGGCCACGGTGAGCGCTGGACCGACCGCTGGCTGTTCCAGCTGCGCGAGATGTGCGTGGCCACGGCCTGCCAAGGGCAAGGCGTGGGCCGGGCCCTGATGGCGAACTTCGAGGCGGAACTCCGCGGCGCGGGCTACGGCACGGTGTACCTGCAAACCGGCCAAGATGCCCCGGCCCGCGCGTTTTACGAGGCCGCGGGTTTCGTGCCCTACGGCCACGTGCCCATGCACAAGCACTTGGTGCCCGCGTGAGCGGGCCGGCATTCACACCCCGTAGAAACGGAAGTCCGTCGGCGGCTTGCGGCCGCTGATGAGCTGGGCCATGGCGTGGCCGCTGCCGGCGCCGTGGGTCCAGCCCAGGGTGCCGTGGCCGCAGTTGAGCCACAGCTTCTTGAGCTTTTTGCTGCGCCCGATGTAGGGGATGTTGGTGGGTGTGCTCGGCCGCAGGCCGGTCCAGAAGTTCGGCTCGCTGAGGTCGGCCACCCCGGGGAACGGGGCCTCGCGGTCATGGGGTCAGGTCTTGCCTTTTGACCCCCCGCCCCACTGCGCCCACGCCATCGGCCGCATCCAAGCGCGCCAACAACTCCATTGCCTGCGCCGGATTGCCCCGCGCCGCGCGGACCTCAAAACGCGTTCTCGCGTCGTGGTTGGCCAGCGCAACCGTGGCCAACTCATCCATGAGTTTGTTGACGCTGACCGAGCGGGCCTTGGCCAATTCGCGGAGTCGATCGTGCTTGTCGTCGGGCAAGCGGATGGTCAGGACGGACATGGGAACACCTCCAAGCACTGTTCAGGGACGAGGACTTGCAAGCCGGGGAAACGCAGTTCACCTCGCGTCAGGTCCCGCAAGTTACGA
>NZ_JAPZSY010000035.1 GCF_027532025.1 Inhella sp.
GCATGCGGTGTCGCTCCTTCTTGTGGACACGAGTCCACGGCGGCGTCGCTCCGAGCCTGCGCCGGACCAGGGGCCACGCCGGCCTGGGCTTCTGCCGCGCAGACTCCTAACATCCGCGCCATGTACATCCGCGCCGACCACCAACTGCCCGATCTGGCCCACCAGCAGGCCCTCATCCAGGCCCACCCGCTGGGGGTCTGGGTGCTGCCCACGCCCCAGGGCCTGGAGGCCAACCACATCCCCTTCGTGCTGGACCGCAGCCGCGGCCCTCTCGGCACCCTCGTCGGCCATGTGGCGCGCGCCAACGGCGTTTGGCGGGCGCTGCAGCCCGACCGCCCCTCGCTCGTCGTGTTCCAAGGCCCGCAGCACTACATCACGCCCTCGTGGTACCCCAGCAAGGCCGAGCACGGCCAAGTCGTGCCCACCTGGAACTACCTGGCCGTGCACGCCCATGGCACGGCGCGCGTGGTCGGCGAGCCCGCCGCCCTGCTGGCGCTGCTGCACCGCCTCACCGACGCCCAAGAGGGCCAACGCCCCGTCCCCTGGCGCGTGGACGATGCACCAGCCCCCTTCATCGAACGCCTCATGCGCGCCATCGTGGGCATCGAGATCCCCATCGAGCGCCTGGAGGGCAAGCGCAAGGCCAGCCAAGACGAAAGCTCACCCGACCACCGTGGCACCGTGCAGGGCCTGTTGAGTGAAGGCAGCCAAGCCGCCGCGGCCATGGCACAGGCCATGTCCACGCCCGTGTGACGGGCCTCAGCCGCTGCATCGGCAGGCGCCCCGATCACCGCCCAAGCGGGCCGCCCGAAGGCGTGTCGGGGCAGCGGGAGCCGAGGCGCCAAACGGGGAAACGTGCAAGGAACACGCCGATTGGAAGACCCCTGAGGCTTTGCTTGGGGCTTCTGGCCACCGCAAGGCTCACATTTGCCGAAATCGTCCCGAGAAGGCGGCCGAAACCACGATCAGTTCTTGCGAGCCGCGCACTTTGATGCGCATGCGGCCCACCTCATCCTTCATCACGCGTTCGATGGCCGCCACGCGGATCACCGAGGCGCGGTGCACCTGCCAAAACTCATCGGGATCGAGTTCATTGACCAAGTCTCGCAGAGGCGTTCGAACGTAACGCTCCTTGTCGGCCGTGACAACGGCGGTGTATTTGTCGCGCGACTGAAAGAACAAAACCTCCCCGGTGGCAATCACGTCAATCTCGCTGCCCTGACCGCAGTTGAGCCACCTCAAAAACTTGCGTTCGGCGCTTGAGATCTTTTGCAAGGCTTCGACCAGTTTCGGATCCGCTGGGGCCGGCGCCCCTGTGCTCGTCGCCCCCTTCAGTCGCGCGATGGTTTCGGCCAGCCGTTCGGCTCTGACCGGCTTCAGGAGGTAGTCGACCGCTCGCGCCTCAAACGCTTCGATGGCGTGCTGGTCGTAAGCCGTGATGAACACAATCCGGGGTGCCGCATCGCTGCCCGCGATCTGTCGCGCGACGTCGAGCCCGGTCAACCCCGGCATGCGAATGTCCAGAAACGCGATATCGGGCTCGTGCTCCGCAATCAGCGACAGCGCTTCGCCGCCACTGTGTCCGAGCGCGACCACGTTCAACTCAGGCCACGCCGCATTCAGCAAATCGCGGAGCGCATGCGCCAGGCGTGGCTCGTCATCGCAAACGATGGCCGTTGTCATGTCATTGGACCCCTGGCAAATTCAGCTCAGCGATGACGCCGCTCGGGGTGTTGGCCGTGAGCACCAATTCACCCGCCCCCCCGTAGGTGGATGCCAAGCGTTCGCGGATGTTGGCCAGACCAACCCCCGAGCCGCCTGATTGGCCCGAACCAAAACCCATTCCATCGTCGACGACGCGAATCTGGAGTCGCTCGCCGCCCTTGTGTTCAATGAGTTCTGCGCTCAGTTTGATTGAGACGTTACCCGCCTTGCGCTCGACGCCGTGGTAGATCGCATTTTCCAGCAAGGTTTGCACCATCAGGGGTGGAATCTTGAGGTCCGCGGCCCGAGCTGACAACTGCAGATGGGTGGACAGCCGATCTCCCATGCGCAGCTTGGCCAAAGCCAGATAAGTTCGGGCAAGCTCGAATTCTTCTCGAACAGTCGTATGGCCGGCGCGCAGCGCCTTCAAACTACCGCGCAAGAAGTCAGACAACTCATCCGCCATTTGCTGCGCCAGCGTCGGATCTGTGGCAATCAACGACTTCAAGTGCGCAATGTTGTTGAAGATGAAGTGCGGTTCGATCTGCGCCTTGAGCGCTTGGAGTCGAGTCTCAGCAAGTTGCTGCTGCTGCTCGGCTCGCTCCACCCGAAGCGCGACGTTTTTCTGTTCTTCGTAGTGGATGGCTTCGAGGGCGTGGATGAGAAACGCGAAGGCAAAAAAGGCCAAGGTCGAATGGCCCACCGAAACACCCATCACGGAGGCGGGCAACGTTTCCCAAAGCATGGCCGAGGCGATGGCGCCGATGAAAACACCATGGATTGCGTACCACACCTTGGCGCCATACCGCATCGGCACACGCCTCGCGGTCAGGGCTCCACCCAACAAGCTCAGAGCGACGTAAACACCGGCAACACCCTCACCGAAAGTACCGGCCTGGGTCGGAAGCAAAAATCCAATGACCCAGAAAGCGACGAAACCAATCCACCCCCAAAAATTGACAATGGGCTGCTTGAACAACGAGCGCAGCCAATAGTGCTCGAGCTTGTTCCGTGAATGCAAGTCCGTCAGCGAAGGTCGCCACTTGGGCGAGAAATCTTTCCAAGCTTGGAGACCGATACGCTCCCCTTCTTGACGGCTCCGATCAGCGATCTCTTTGGTGAAAAGCCAAGCGGCCATCACACTGAGCGCCCAAATGGCCAGATAGGCCGCTGGTGTCAAAGGAACAAGGTTTTCCTGCGGGCTGCCACTGTGGGTGGCAATCAGCGAAGCGATGAGGGTCAGCGCAATGCCGGCACCCAATGCCGTCTTGAGTGCGACAAACCGCCAGTAGCCTTGGCTGCCCCCCCAAAGCGGCGGGGGTGTCTCCGGGCGGAAGCGCAGGTACTGCCGGTACCAAAAGGGCGCTACCTCTTTGGCGGAAATGTCATGTTGCGCAAGTACGTCAACGGCGGTTTGGACTTGAGGCGGCAAGGTCATACAGCTTCCCCGCTTGGGTTGGTGGGTGGTGGTGAGCGGAATTCTGGGCATCTCGTCGCTCAACCGGGCGAGGCTGCGACAAGCACCGCCACTTCAGGGATGAAGTCGGGCAGGCGCCGACAAACCCGGCCCCAGGTGGATGGCCGAGGAGCACTCCCTTGAAGCAGTCAAGAACGGCGACTGCTCAGCGGGAGCCGCTGGCCGCCATGCGTGCGAGCCCGCAACCGCTGCCCTTGGCGCCACCCAGGCCGCGCAAACCGGCGAGCCGGCGTGCCCACGAGGCCGCGCCAGCCAATGTGCACCAACAGCGAGGCTGCGCGGCACAAGCCCAGGCAGGCGCGCCCATGACCAGGCGCCGTGGCGGCTGGGCGAGGTCCTGCATCACGCAGCCGTCACGGCGCCCTCTTACAGTGGCGCGAGCCGCGCCGCGTGGCCCCACGCGTCGCTCCTGCTGTTGCCAGCGCCCATGTCCTCTGCCCCGTTGCCACCGCCGTCTGAGCCTCCCCTGCCCGCGCGCGGCTCGGCGTGGGAGGTGTTGCTCGTCTTCCTGAAGCTGGGCCTGACCTCGTTCGGCGGCCCGGTGGCCCATTTGGGCTACTTCCGCACCGAGTTCGTGGAGCGCCGGCGTTGGTTGAGCGACGCGGCTTACACGGATTTGGTGGCCCTGTGCCAGTTCCTGCCGGGCCCGGCCAGCAGCCAAGTGGGCATGGCGCTGGGCCTGCGGCGGGCAGGCGGCCCGGGCGCGCTGGCGGCGTGGGCGGGGTTCACACTGCCTTCGGCGCTGGCCTTGGTGCTGCTGGCCCTGGGGCTGGCACAGGGGTCGGCTTGGACGGGCTCGGGCGCGGTGCACGGCCTCAAGGTGGTGACGGTGGCGGTGGTGGCTCAGGCGGTGTGGGGCATGGCACGCGCTTTGTGCCCCGACCGCTTGCGCGCCGGCATCGCCCTGGGGGCGACGTTGGGCGTGTTGGCGCTGCCCACGGCCTGGGGGCAGGTGGGGGCGATCGTGCTGGGGGGCCTGATCGCCCGCCTGGCCTTGCAGTTGCCGCCACTGCCGGCGGCCTCGCACGAGGCGGTTGGCATCGGTCGGCGCACCGGCGCGGCGCTGCTGGCGCTGTTCGTGGGGCTGCTGGTCGCACTGCCCTGGCTGGGGGCGGTGTCGTCGAACCCGGCGCTCGGGGCCATGGGCGTGTTCTACAACGCGGGCGCGCTGGTGTTCGGCGGGGGCCATGTGGTGCTGCCCTTGCTGCAAGCGGGTGTGGTGCCACCGGGCTGGGTGAGCAACGAGGTGTTCTTGGCCGGCTATGGCGCGGCGCAGGCGGTGCCGGGGCCGCTGTTCAGCTTCGCGGCATTCTTGGGCGCCGCGATGCCTGCGCCCTGGGGCGGATGGAGCGGCGGCTTGGCGATGCTGGTGTTGGTGTTCTTGCCCGGCTTCTTGGTGTTGGCGGGGGCCTTGCCCTTTTGGGAGGCGCTGCGCCAGCGCGCTGGGGTGCAGCGCGCGATGGCGGGCGTGCACGCGGCGGTGGTGGGGGTGCTGGGGGCCGCGCTGTACGACCCGGTCTGGACGAGCGCGATCCACACGCGGGCCGACTTCGGGCTGGCGCTGGCCGCCTTCGGCTTGCTGGTGGTGGCCCGTTGGTCGCCGGTGTGGGTGGTGGGCCTGGCGGCGATGGCCGGGTGGGCCTGGGCGGCTTGAGCACGGCCTGAGCGCGGCTTGTTGCGAGGGCCGGGCCGGCGAGAATGCGGGGCTTGCGCCAGCGGCGCCCCTCTCCCCCGAAACAGCATGGACCTCAAGCTTCCCATCACCATCGTCGTCGAACTGAGCGAAGACGAGATCCGCGCGCAAGGCGAGTTGGACCTCGCCAGCGGCGAAATCCGCCAGGTGCGTTACGAGGACCACGATGTCGAGGCCCAGGGCGTGCCCGCCACCATGGAGGACTACGAGTTCACCGTGGGCATCTTGCGCAACGGGCAGCGGGAGGTGGAGTTCCGCATCGAAGCCGACGCGCAAGGGCGCTATTCGGTGACGGCCAGCGAGTTGCTGGAGCTCAAGGGCCGCGCCGCGGCCCTGTTCAGCCAGGCGCCCGCCAAGAAGGGCGGCTGAGCGTTCGGCCGCTGCAGGGGCGGCCGAGGGGGCAGCAGGGGTCCGCAGCTGCGGATTTCGTCACGGACTCCGCCATGGCGGCTATGGATTCCATTGCCACAAGCAATTGGGTTTCATTGGACCAGGGGCGCAGACTATGAGCCAACGGGGCGAGTCCCCGCTTGTTCCTCACTGCCTGGAGACGCCCATGTCCGAGCTTTCGAAATGCCCTTTTCATGCCAACGCCGTCAACGCCGCGGTGACCGGCCAAGCGCAGACCAACCGCGATTGGTGGCCCCATCAACTGCGCCTGGACATCCTGCACCAGCACGCCCCGGCCTCGAACCCGCTGGGCCCGGACTTCGACTACGCGACTGAGTTCCAGAAGCTGGACCTGGACGCCGTGGTGGCCGACCTGACGGCGCTGATGACCGACTCGCAGGACTGGTGGCCGGCCGACTGGGGCCACTACGGTGGTTTGATGATCCGCCTGGCCTGGCACGCCGCCGGCACCTACCGCGTGCAAGACGGCCGCGGCGGCGCCGGCACCGGCAACCAGCGCTTTGCGCCGCTCAACAGCTGGCCCGACAACGGCAACCTCGACAAGGCGCGCCGCCTGCTGTGGCCCATCAAGCAGAAGCACGGCAACCGCCTGTCCTGGGCCGACTTGTTCATCCTGGCGGGCAACGTCGCGCTGGAGTCGATGGGCTTCAAGACCTTTGGCTTCGCCGGCGGCCGCGAGGACATCTGGGCCCCGGAAGAGGACATCGACTGGGGCAAGGAGCGCACTTGGCTGGGCGACGAGCGTTACCAAGGCGACCGCCAATTGGACAAGCCCCTGGCCGCCGTCCAGATGGGCTTGATCTACGTGAACCCCGAGGGCCCCAACGGCCGGCCCGACCCCGTGGCCTCGGGCCGCGACGTGCGCGAGACCTTCGCCCGCATGGCCATGAACGACGAAGCAACCGTGGCCCTGGTGGCCGGCGGCCACACCTTTGGCAAGGCCCACGGCGCCGGCGACCCCAAGCTGGTGGGCCCCGAGCCTGAGGCCGCCCCCATCGAAGCCCAAGGCTTCGGCTGGATCAACCAGTTCGGCAGCGGCAAGGGCGCGCACACCACCACGAGCGGCATCGAAGGCGCCTGGAAGCCCAACCCCACGCGTTGGGACAACGGCTACTTCGACATGCTGTTCGGCTACGAGTGGGAACTGACCCAGAGCCCGGCCGGCGCGCACCAGTGGACGCCCAAGAACTGCAAGCCCGAGCACCTGATCCCCGACGCGCACGACCCCAGCAAGAAGCACCCGCCGATGATGACCACGGCCGACCTGTCGCTGCGCTTCGACCCGGGCTTCGAGCAGGTGGCCCGCCGCTTCCACCAGGACCCGGCCGCCTTTGCCGATGCCTTTGCCCGCGCCTGGTTCAAGCTGACCCACCGCGACATGGGCCCGCGGGCGCGCTACCTGGGCAAGTTGGTGCCTCCAGAGGTGCTGATTTGGCAGGACCCCATCCCGGCCGTCGAGCACCCCTTGATCGATGCCGGCGACGTGGCCGCGCTGAAGGCCCAAGTGCTGGCTTCGGGCTTGAGCGTGGCGCAACTGGTCGGCACGGCCTGGGCCTCGGCCAGCACCTTCCGCGGCAGCGACAAGCGGGGGGGTGCCAACGGGGCGCGCATTCGCCTTGCTCCGCAAAAGGACTGGGCGGTGAACCAGCCCGCCCAGCTCGCGCCGGTGCTGGCGCGGCTGGAAGCCATCCAAACGGCCTTCAACGCCGCAGCCCCGGGCGGCAAGCAGGTGTCGATGGCCGACCTGATCGTGCTGGCCGGCGCCGCCGGCGTGGAGGCCGCCGCCCAGGCTGCGGGCCACGCCGTGACCGTGCCCTTCACCCCGGGCCGCGCCGATGCCACGCAGGACCAAACCGACATGGCCTCGTTCGCGGTGCTGGAGCCCCAGGCCGACGGCTTCCGCAACCACGCCGCTCCGGGCCTGGAGGGCATGGCCGCGCAGCTGCTGATCGACAAAGCCCAGTTGCTGACCCTGAGCGCGCCCGAAATGACGGTGCTGGTGGGCGGCCTGCGCGTGCTGGGGGCCAACACCGGCGGCAGCCCGCACGGCGTGTTCACGCAGCGTCCCGGCCAATTGACGAACGATTTCTTCGTGAACTTGCTGGACATGGGGACGGTCTGGTCCCGCTCCAGCGCCAACGCGGCCGTGCTGGAAGGCCGCGACCGCCAGACCGGCGCCGTGAAGGCCACGGCCACGGTGGTGGACCTGGTGTTCGGCTCCAACTCGCAACTGCGCGCCTTGGCCGAGGTCTATGCCCAGGACGATGGGGCAGCGAAGTTCGTGGCCGACTTCGTCGCGGCTTGGGTCAAGGTGATGAACCTGGACCGCTTCGACCTGCGCTGAGCGCGTCTGCCCCCAAGGCACCCAGACTCCGTCCTGCTCGCGCAGGGCGGAGCCCCTGGTGGCGGCCAATGGATCAGCGGGCGGCGCGCTCGCGCAAGGCCTTGAGCTCGGCCTCCATCAGGCGCTCGCGCAGGCCCTGACCTTGCAACGACACCAAGGTCACCACGCCGTGGATGGCCAGGCCCAGGCCCCAGCCCCAGAGCGGGATGCTGGTCCACCGGGCGCCGTCGTGCAGGTTGCTCAGCACGTAGAGCCCCCCATTGACGCACACGAACACCATCAGGTGAACGAGGAAACCCATCTTCATTTCGACGCGCTTGCGCGCTTGGCGGCGCAGCGCGATGTCGTCGGCGCGTTGCGCAGCGGCGGGGGTGTTCAGGTCGATCATCTCGGAGCTCCGGTGGGTGGGCGATGAGCGAATGGTTCCGGCTCCTGCCCGACGCCGCGCGGGGTGCGCGACGAATCGCCAGCCAGAGCGCTCAACGGCCAGCCCGTGGCGCGAACGGAGGTCGATTCAGCCCGGGTTCAGATCAGGGTCCCCTGCTGTGGCGGCGGCGACGGGATCGCTCGGGCTTGCAGCAAGGCATCGGTGCGACGCGCATCGGCCAGGTCGAAGACCTCCGCCGGCGACGGCCGCACCAGGGCCCGGGCTTCGGCCTCGCTGCCCAAGAGCCAAGCCTCCCAATCCGCGGGCTCCAGGTGCGCCACGGCGCGCTTGTCTTGGGCATCCGGCGGCAAGTTCGGGTCGGGCTTGTGCAGGCGCCCGAGCAAGGGGTGGCCGTCGCAGTTGCGGGTGAGCAGGGTGTAGTTGGGCACGATTTCGCCGGTGGCGGGGTCGGTCCAATGTGAATACAGGCCGGCCAGGGCCCAGGGGCGCCCATCGGCACGCCGCAGACGCCACCAGATGTTCTTGCCGGTTTCCCAGTTGGGCTCTTGGTACCAAGCCGCCGGAATGAGGCAGCGCTGGCCGCGCGCCCAGGCCTGGGCGTAGGTGCGGCGTTCGGCCACGGTTTCGAGGCGGGCGTTGTTGGTCAGGATGGCACGCGACGTCGGTCGTGCGCTGCGGCTGCCGGGGGCGATCAGGCCCCACTGCCCCAGCTCGCACAGCAGTCCATCGCCCTGCGGCCGCACGAAGGCTCCGCGCTGGTACGGCCCCACCGTGCCTTCCACGTAGGCCGCCGGCGATGCACAGCGAAAGTGCTGGGCGATGTCGCCCTTGGGGCTGAGGTGGTAGAGGTTGCACATGGCCGTGCAGCAAACAGGACTGACGTGACGAATTGCAACATGGCGACCAGGGTCGTGAAAATCGGGAGTGCGCAGCGCTCCGGCTGGGTTCAAACTCATGCCTACCGCTTTCCCCATCGTCGGCTTTGAACGCTACCGCGCCCCACCTGCTCCTGCGAACGGTGCAGCACCGCGTCAAGATCGGTGCCGCGCTGCCCTTCAGCGTGCTGTCGGACGACGGCCGCCTGTTGCTGGCCAAAGGTCAGGTGATCGCCAACGACGACCAACTGCTGGCCTTGCTGGATCGCGGCGCGCTGGTGGACCGCAGCGAACTGGAGTCCAGCCGGCGGGACCCGCGCAAGGTCGGGGCCGAAGTCCTGGCCGACCTGTGGGGCGAGACGATGGACCAGATCGGGCGCATGCTGCGGGCGAGCCTGCACACGGACTTCGCGGGCACGCTCGACGAACTCTGCAGCCCCTTGCTGGCCCTCATCGAGCGCGATCCCGACTTGGCCTTGTTCCAAGTGGTGCGACAAGAGGGCATGGGCGAAAACCAATACGGCCTGCGCCACGGCGTGCACGCCGGGATCGTGGCCGTGATGGCGGCGCAGCGCCTGGGCGCCAGCCCGGACGAGGTGGGACGTGCCTTGCGCGTGGCCCTGACCATGAACTTGTCGGTGATGGAGCTGCAGGGGCGCTTGGCGCACCAACTGTTCCCGCTCAAGCCCCCCCAGAAGCAGGCCCTGCGGGAGCACCCACTGGCAAGCCGCCGCATGCTGGAAGAGGGCGGGGTGACCGATGCCGAGTGGCTGCGCGCCGTGGCCGAGCACCATGAAAACACCGAGGGCAGCGGCTATCCCCAGGGCCTGCGCGAGCCCAGCGTCCTGGCCCAGCTCGTCAGCGCGGCCGATGTGTACACCGCCAAGCTCAGCCACCGGGCCAGCCGTAGCCCCATCCCGGCCGACCGCGCGATGCGCGACTTCTACATGAGCCGCAAGACCCTGCCCGCCGCCGCGGCCATCCTCAAGGAAACGGGCGTGTTTCCGCCGGGCACGCTGGTGCGCTTGGCCAATGGCGAGCGGGGTGTGGTGGTGCGCCGTGGCGCTGTTGGCAACACCCCCGTGGTGGTGGCCTTGATGAACAAGTTGGGCGAGCCGCTGATGACACCCGTCAAGCGCGACACCTCTCAGCCGGGTCTGGCCATCGCGGCGGTGTTGGCGCCATCCGACCTGAAGCTGCGCATGGTGCCCGCCAAGCTGGTGATGGTGGGCGGCACAGCGCCCCGCTGACGGCCGCTGCGCGTCAGGCGGGCTGCATCAGCCACCAGGCCAGCAGCGCCAAGCTGCCCAAGGCCAGGGCCACGGCGCTGCCCACCTTCCACCATGACCACGGCCGGTCGCCGACGACCGCGCCGCTGTGCCCGTTGACGACGACCTGCTTCAGTTGGTCACCCCAGCGGTAATGCAGCAGCCAGACGGGCAGCAGCAGGTGCCGGAAGCGGATTTCGCTGAAGCGCGGGCTGATCTGCACGATGCGTTGCTCGTCGCCACCGATGTCGCGACGCACCGCCTCGCGGATGCCCGGCAGCATCACGCGGTCGCGCGCGGCGTCGAAAGCGGCCTCCAGGCCCACTTGATAGACCTCGACCCCAAAGCCCGCGAGCAGGGCCGGGTCGTAGGGCTGCAGCAAAGGCACCGGCACAGTGCCCAGCACGGCTTCGCACTGCGCCGGCAGGCTGGCGGAGGCAGCCACGACGACGTCGTCGAAATCCGCCCGCACCGTGCCTCGCACTCGCGCCCAATCGACCACGGTGCGCTGCTTCGTCACCACGCGGCCTTGCCCATCGGTGCCCGACTCGACCACCACGCGCCGGGTTCCGCGGTCGCCGGCGTACACGGTGTCGCTGCGGGCGTCGAACGACCACGCCGGCAGATACACCCCGCGCAAGCCCTCGGGCTGACGAACCGCCTCCCGCAGTGCGTTGGGCGCGAACCAACGGCTGTCGATCCAAGCCCTGAACGCCCGCCTGGCCATGGCCTCGTCCAGCCGAAAGGGCAACACCGCCTGCGGCCGGATCAGCCGCTCGGCGTGGGCGTAGGCGCTGTGCAGCGGCGCGGTGCAGAAGGCGCAGGTGCCGGCGATCACATGGGGGTCGAAATGCGTTCGCGCGCCGCACTGGGGGCAATCCACCACCACGGGCTCGATGGCCGGCTCGCTTCCCGCGCGTTGCGCCAGGGCGGCGGCGTAGTCGTGCTCGGCCACGGCCTGCTCCTGCGCCAACACCCCCGGCTCGGGCTGGGCCTGGTGGCCACCGCAGGTCCCACAAGTCAGACCACCCTGCCGCGGATCGAAGCGCATGAGGCCGCCGCAGCGGTCGCACACCGGGGACGTGGAAGGGGTCTCAGCGGACGAGGAGCCAGTGGACATTGACGGCATGTTGCGCAGGCTGGAGCGGGGCCGGATTGTGGCGACTGCGCCGGCCGCGCTACGCTGCTTCCTTCAACTGGAGCTGCGCATGCCTTTCCACGGTGTGGCCGACTACCCCGCCTTCGTGCTCGCCATCTGGGTCTTTTTGATGATCCCTGGCCCAGGCAACCTCGTCCTCATCGGCGCCACCGGCAAGGGTGGCGTGCGCGGCGGGCTGGGTGCCAGCTTCGGGGTCATCGTGGGCGACCAACTGCTGCTGTGGAGCGCCGTGGCCGGCGTGGCCACCCTGCTGAAAGCCGCGCCCCATTGGTTCACGGCGGTGCAGTGGGCGGGCGCTGCCTACCTGGTGTGGCTGGGCTTCAAGATGATGCGAACCCGCCCTGGGGCGGCAGCGGTCATCGAGGTGCGCCCGCGGCACTACTTCCGCCAAGCGCTGCTCATCACCCTGCTCAACCCCAAGGCCATCGTGTTTTACATGGCCTTCTTCCCGCAATTCGTGCACCCCACGCAGCACCAAGGCCTGCTCACCCTGGCCGTGATGGCCGTCACCGTGGCCACCGTCACCCTGCTGTATTGCCTGATCGCCATCGCCCTGACCCGCTGGGCCGCCGAGCGGCTGCGGGCCAGCCCCATGGCCGGGGTGTGGCTGGAGCGCGTGGCCGGCGGGCTGCTGCTGGCGTTTGGGCTCAAACTGGCGTTGGGGCGCTGAAGGCGCCCACCCTCACCCCCATGACCCCCGCCCTGCGCGATTTCGACCAGCTGCCCGGCCCTCCCCTCTGGCCAGTGGTGGGCAACCTGCTGCACGTCCAGCCCGCGCGCCTGCACCTGCAGCTCGAGGCATGGTGCCGCCAGTACGGCCCCGTGTTCCGGCTGCGCCTGGGGCGCTTCGGGCGCGTGGTGGTGCTGGGGGATCACGGCCCCATCGCCCAACTGCTGCGCGACCGCCCCGACGGCTTTCGGCGCACCAGCCGCGTGCAAGACATCTGGACCGAAATGGGCCTGCTGCCCGGCGTCTTCGGGGCCAACGGCGAGGTCTGGCAGCGCCAGCGGCGCATGGTGATGCACGGCTTCGACCCCGCGCATGTGCGCGGCTACCACCCGCAGCTGCAGCGCGTGGCGCAACGGCTGGTGGCGCGCTGGCGCTTGGCGGCGGCGGGGGGTGGCGACATCGACCTGCAAGCCGACCTCATGCGCTTCACCGTGGACGCCATCGCCGGCCTGGCCTTCGGGGCCGAGGTGGACACCCTGTCCAGCGACGAGGACGTGATCCAACGCCACCTCAACCGCCTGTTCCCCATCCTGTTTCGGCGCGTGTTCTCGCCCCTGCCCTGGTGGCGCTGGGTGCCCAACGCCGACAACCGGGCGCTGCGCGAAAGCGTGCCCGCCATCCACGCGGCGGTGGACGGCTTCATCCGCCAGGCGCGCGACCGCCTGCACGCCGACCCGGCTCGGCGCGCCGCACCAGGCAACTTGCTCGAGGCCATGCTCGTGGCCGCCGATGCCCCCGACAGCGGCATCGACGACGCCCAGGTGGCCGGCAACGTGCTCACCATGCTGCTGGCCGGCGAAGACACCACGGCCAACACCCTGGCTTGGCTCATCCACCTGCTGTGGCTGAACCCGGCCGAGCTGGCGCGCGTGCGCGACGAGGTGCGGGCCGTGTGCTGCGTGGACCAAGCGCCCAGCCTGGACCAACTGGCCCGCCTGGAGCACCTGGAGGCCTGCACCCACGAGGCCATGCGCCTCAAGCCTGTGGCCCCCATGAACGCGCTGCAGGCCCTGCGGCCCACCGAGCTGGCGGGCGTGCGCATCGAACCCGGCATGGTCGTGATGGCCGCCATGCGCCACGACCCCATGCGCGACGAGCTCGTGCCCCACGCCAGCGCGTTCGAGCCCGACCGCTGGCGCGGCGAGGGCGGGCCGGCCGAGGCGGCCCACCACCCCAAGCGCGTGTCCATGCCCTTTGGCGCCGGGCCGCGCATCTGCCCCGGGCGCTACCTCGCGCTGCTCGAAATCAAGACCGCCATGGCCGCGCTGCTCACGCACTTCGACATCGCCCACGTCGGCACCGCCAACGGCCAGCCGCCCGAGGAGGTGCTGCACTTGGCCATGGCGCCGCGCGGGCTGCGCATGCGCCTCCAGGCGCGGGGCTGACCCGGTTCAACGCGTTCAGGGTGCGACGGGTCGCCCGTCGGTCGCGCTGCGCAGCAGGGCCTGCACCAGGCGCGTGGTGTCGCGGGTTTCGGCCCAGGTGGGCCAGTGCGGGTGCGGCGCCTCGCCCCGCACCAAGGCCGCGAAGGCCTCGGCCTCCAAGCGAAAGCCATTGCCTTGGGGCACCGGCTCGCGCCGGCTGTCGTAGCCCTCGGCCACCTCGACCCAATCCAGACCCGGCCCCACGTGGTTGTGGAAACCGCTGGCCAGGGCGCCTTCGCTGCCCACGATGCGCAGGTGCCGGTGCGGCACCGCATCGAACCAGCACTGCAGCGTGGCCATCAAGCCGTCGTCCCAGGTCAGCACCGCGGCCAAGGTCCGATCGACCCCCGTGGGGCCCCAGGCGGCGCTGGCCTGCACGGTGGCAGGCAGGCCACCGGCCAAGGCCCGCACCATGCCCAAGGGGTACACGCCCACGTCCCACAAGGCGCCGCCGCCCAGCGCCGGGTCCAGTCGGTAGTCGGTGTCGTGGCGCAGCGTGAAGCCGAACAGGCCGCAGAGCTGCCGCAAACGGCCGATCTGGCCGCCGCGCACCCGCGCCAGCAGGTCCAGGGTTTGCGGCTGAAAACGGTAGGGAAAGGCCTCCACCACCACGAGCCCCTGGGCCTGCGCTGCCGCTTGCAAACGGTCCACGTCGTCCACGCACAGCGCCATGGGCTTTTCGCACAGCACGTGCTTGCCCGCGGCCAGCGCGCGCAGGGCCCAGGACACATGTTGGTCGTTGCTCAGCGGGATGTAAACGGCGTCGATGCCGGCATCGCCCAGGACCGCGTCGTAATCGGGCAGCACGCGCGGGATGGCATGCGCTTGGGCAAAGGCCGCCGCACGCTCAGCGCTGCGGCTGGCGACCGCGGTGACCTGCACCGCGGAGGAAGGCGCCACGCCTTGGCAAAACCCCGCCGCGATGCGCGCGGCGCCGAGGATGCCGATGCGGAGGAAATGGCTCATGACGGGCTCGATGTTGGAACGTTCCAAAAGACCTGTTTGCGAACACCCAACAGGGGGCGCACCTTGCCGAGCCACCGCCCCTGGGCTTGCCCAAGGCGGCCGATGGCGCCGCGCAGTGGGTCGTGCGCGCGGGCTGAACTCATTGTTGCCGCTCAGGCGGCGTCCGTTGCGAAGTAGCGCGTCGGCGTCACGCCGAAAGCACGTTTGAACACGGCGATGAAGCTGGACGGGTCCGCGTAGCCCACCTCCATCGCCACACGCCGCACGGGCTGACCGTGGGCCAGCCACTCCAACGCCGACAGCAAGCGGCGTTGCAAGCGCCAGTCGCCCGGGGTCAGGCCGGTCTCGGCCTGGAAGCAGCGCGTGGCGTGCCGCACCGACAGGCCCACCTCGGCCGCCAAGGCGTCAAAGGGGCGAGGGTCCGCCGGGTTTCGGTGCAGCGGAGCCACCAGACGGCGCAGGCGGGGGTCTTGCGGTTCGGGCAGGTGCAGCGCCGGCAACTCGTGGCTGGACAGCGGCAACTGGTCCAGCAGCACGCGCACGAGGCGCGCGGCCGGGCCCTGGGGCGGGTAGTCCATCCCCAGGGGTGCTGCAGCCTGCAAGAGCGCGCTCAGCAAGGGGCTCACGGCCACCACCGCACAGCGCTTCACGGGGCGCGCCGCGTCGGGCTTGAGGTACAGGGTGTGCAGCTGAAACCGACGCGCCGAGGCCACCGCGTGCGGCACCTCGGGGGGCAC
The DNA here is from genome assembly GCF_027532025.1 of Inhella sp. Taxonomy (GTDB): domain Bacteria; phylum Pseudomonadota; class Gammaproteobacteria; order Burkholderiales; family Burkholderiaceae_C; genus Inhella. Next base: position 15,177 of record NZ_JAPZSY010000035.1, read on the forward strand.
CCACACGGCGCGCTGCGGAGGCACCACCCAGTGGCCATCGGGCGTGCTGACACGCAACACCCCCTGGCTCGCGTGGATGAGCTGCGTGCGCGCATGCCGGTGCCAGTGGCCGTCGGTGGGCGGGTGGGCCTCGGCCAGCACCACAGCACTGCGCGGCGCCAGATCGGGGTTGGCGGTGGTTTTCAAAGCAAGTCGGGCGAATGTCCGTTTTGAGCGATTGTCTGTCTTGATGCGCCGATTTCGGTCAATCCGGCATCGGCACAGTTCAGCGCATCGACACCCCACTCCCTGGAGACTTCCGATGACCCCCTTGCCCCAATCCCTGTCCACCGCCCTGGCCTTGGCGGTGGCGACCCTGTCGTGCACCGCCCTCGCCGCACCCGCCACCCTGCACGTGCACACCTCAGGGCCGCAAGGCTTCAACACCCGCTCGGTCTGGATCGACGACGGCCACGAGGTGACCGTGGTGGATACGCAGTTCACACCCGCCTTGGCCGAGGCCCTGGTGGCCGACATCCAGCGGCAGACGAAGTCGCGCATCGCCCGCGTCATCGTCACGCACCCCAACCCCGACAAGTTCAACGCGCTGTCGGTGTTCCACCGCCTGGGCGCTCAGAGCCTCGGCAGCCGCGCCACGGCCGAGGCCCTGCCTGGCGTGGACGCCTACAAGCGCACCTACTGGGTGCACGTCGCCAAGGCCTTTACCGAAGACAGCTACCCCCGCCGCGAAGCGCTGACGCAAACCTTCAGCGGTCGGCTCACCGTGACCCTGGCCAACGGCGAGACCCTGAGCCTGCACGAGCTGAAGCAAGGCGGCGTGGCCAGCACCCAGACCGTGGTGCGCCTGGACCGCACCGGCGACCTGGTGGTGGGCGACCTGGTCAGCCACCGCACCCACGCTTGGCTTGAGGGCGGAATCGTCAACGGCAAGACGCACCTGGACGTGGCCGCTTGGCGCACCAGCCTGCAGGCGCTGACGGCGCTGTCGCCCCAAGCCGGCGCCCGCGTGTTCGGCGGCCGCGGTGAGGCCCAACCGGTGCGCGTGGCCGTAGCCGAGCAAATCGCCTACCTGAACCGCGCCGAAGCCTTGATCGAAGCGATGGAACACCGCCTGGGCGAGCGCCGCGCCGAGCTCACCGACCCCCAGGCCCAAGGCCCGCACATCGCCCAGCTGCAGGCGCAACTGGTGCAGGCCTTCCCCCACCATGCGATGCCCGAGCTGGTGGGCTACAGCATCTACGGCTGGCTGGCCACGCGAGCGGTCGCGCGCTGACCCAAGAAAAAAGGGCCTGCAACGCAGGCCCTTTGGTTTGGCACGGTGCCGTGGCTCACTTGGCCTTCATCAGGCGCTCGAGCAGCGGGCTCAGCACCGCGAGCAGCACTCCGGCGCCGATGGCGAAGGCGGCCAAGAAGGGGTACAGCGCGTAGCCGCTGCCGTGCAGCATTTGCTCCATCACACCGGCCAGGTAGTTGGCAGCGGCGCTGGACAGGAACCACACGCCCATCATCAGGCTCAGCACCTTGGCCGGCGCCACGCGGCTGACCATGGACAGGCCGACCGGCGACAGCATCAGCTCGCCCAGGGTGTGGATGACGAAGACGATGGCCAACCAGTGCATGCCCACCTTGACGCCGGTGTCGGCGATGCCTTGTGCCATGGCCATGACGATGAAGCCCAGGCCCAAGACGACCATGCCCAAGGCTTGCTTGAGGGTGTCGCCCATCTTGTAGCGGCTTTGGTCCAAGCGCGTCCACAGCAAGGCAAACACCGGCGCCAGGGCCACGATCACCAGGGGGTTGATCGATTGGAACCACGAGGCCGGCACTTCAAAACTGCCGACCATGCGCTGCGTGTTCTGGTCAGCGAACAAGGCCATGGTGCCGCCGGCCTGCTCGAAGCCGGTCCAGAAGGCGATGACAAACACCATCACGATGACGATGCTCAGCACCCGCGCCCATTCGGCCGAGTTCAGGGGCGCATGGCCAGCGCTCTGAGGGTCGGGACGCACGATGGCGAAGATCGCCCCACCGATCACGCCCAGGGCGATCAACACCTGCACCAGCACAGGCAAGCCGCCAAACACCGGGCCCACCACCCGCCAAGCCTGCAAGGCGCCCACCACGAACACGAGGCTGCCCAAGCTCCACAGCGCGATCTGAGGCAGGTCCTTCATGCCCACCGGGCCTTGGTGCGGCATCAGGCCCGAGCGCCCCAGGTCTTTCTGCTGCCACAGGAATTGCGCCAAACCGATGGCCATGCCCACCCCGGCGGCGGCAAAGCCGTAGTGCCAGCCGTACTTTTCGCCGAGCGTGCCAGCCACCAAAGGCGAGAAGAACGCGCCCAAGTTGATGCCCATGTAGAAGATGGAATAGCCGCCAGCACGGCGGGGGTCGTCGTCGCGCTCGTACAGCTCGCCCACCATCGAGGTGGTGTTCGGCTTGAAGAAGCCGTTGCCCACGACGAGCAAGCCCAGCGCCACGTGGAGCAGCGGCTCAAAGGCCATGGCGAAGTGGCCCAGCATCATCACCGTGCCGCCCACCACCGCCGCGCGCCGCTTGCCCAGGATGCGGTCGGCGATCGCGCCGCCGAACAAGGGCGTCAGGTACACCAAACCGGTGTAAATGCCATACAAGGCCAGCGCGTTGTCACGGCTGTAACCCAAGGCATTGACGAGGTACAGCACGAGCAGGGCGCGCATGCCGTAATAGCTGAAGCGCTCCCACATCTCGGTGAAAAACAGCACCTTGATGCCGGCGGGTTGGCGGGTGTCGGCAGCGCTCGCTTGTGGCTCGGCGCCGGCCAGGGGGGTGGCTTTGGTCACGGATTCAGACTCCAGATGCAACACGGCCGCGCGGGTGGCGCGGCCGGTCAGAAGGGGTCAAATTGTCCGGCGCCCAAGCCCCTTCGAAACCTGGGGCTGCCCCTGATGCGCCGCGGGCTGGCACCAAGAGTTGGGTGGCCGTGTGGCGCTGGGTCCGGATCTCGGGTCATTCATGGACGAGCCGCTCCGAAATCGACCCACAGCGGCTGATGGATGAAGTCCTTGACGGCTTGCCGCGTGAATCGGTAGCTTGGGATGGGCTTGCCGACTTCGAAGGCCACGGCCTCGCCACGGTAGAAGTTGAGTGCACCCGCAGTGGTGCGCAGGGCCTGGCCCTCCGGCTCGATCGGCATGTCGACCTTGAGCTTGAAATGGTCCTGGCCCCCGAAGAAGCGCCGCAGGCGCCCCTGCAAGGGGTCGCCCGGTAGCATGCAAAAACGCGTAGCGCCAGGGCGCACAGCAGACTCACCGGGCAGCGCCTCATCCAACCAGACGCATCCGAGTCCAACCGCGGTCGCCGTCTGGCGCACTCCCTCAAAAGCGTCCGGCCCACGCTTCTCGCGTGACATCAGCCCGCAGGTCTTGCCCATCGCCCGAAAGCTCTCGGCTTCGTCCTCGAGCGGTTCGAGCTCAGGGGCTTGCCCCCCGCTGCCGTCCGCCTGGGTGGCCGCTTCGGCGCGCCCCTCCCAAGCCATGCCACAGACCTGCCCGGCGACGGCGCGGAAGGTTCGCGCGACCCGCAGCTTGCAGTTCTGCTGGTAATCGGGCAGCACGGTGGCCCGCATTTCAAAGTGGGCTTCCACCCCCTTGTCGAACAGCCTCTCTTGCTGCTCAATCACCAAATTGGCCAGGGTGCTGGCCGACGGTAGCTCGAGCGGCGGCACCTCTTTGCCTTGGACTTTGAACTGAAATTTACACAGGCCGTGCATGAGTTCGATCCAAGGCGTCATGGCGGCCAGATCGCCCTTGACTTCGTAAACGTAGCGCACGGGCTTCAAAGCTGGCGCGGGCTGTGCCGAGACCAACCCTGACAAAACCATCGTGCCGAGCAGCCAGATCAAGGCCTGGCCGCGTTGACGGCGCGGCGGTGCGGTGCGATGGATGGATGGCATAGGCATAGAAAGGAGGGAGGTCAGGGCTGACGCATCAACTCGACGCGGCGGTTCTTCGCGCGTCCGTCTTCGCGGCGGTTGTCGGCAATCGGCACATCGGGGCCAAAACCCTTGGCGCTGAGACGCGCAGCCGGAATGCCTTGGGCGACCACCGCCGCCATCACCGCTTGCGCACGGGCCAGCGACAGCTTGCGGTTGCCAGCGGAGTCGCCCACGTTGTCGGTGTGGCCGTCGACGGAGATCCTGAGCTTGGGGTCTTGCTTGAGCAACTCGCTGATGGCGTTGATGGCGCCCTGCGATTCGGGACGCAGTTCCGCCTTGCCAGTGTCGAACTCGATGTAGAGCGTGGCCCAGCCCGTGCTCTTGAGCTGATCCTGCAGTTCGCCGACCTGGATCTCTTGCGTCATGGCCGCCGGCTCAACGACCGTCAGCACGTAGAGCTGTGGGCTGTTGATGTACAGCAGCACATGGCTTGGCGCTTGCCCCGCCTTGGCCGGCAAGCGAAAGATGTGATGGCCCAAGCGAACCTCGTCCGCACTGCGCGTGAAGCCCTTGTTCAGCTGCACGGCGCCCGCCTTGAGCAGAGCCGTCTCGTAGTTCTGGTAGATCTGCAGGTTGGAGCGCGTCGGCGCGCTCGTGGTGTAAGCGCGGGCGGTGACCCTGCCTTGCAGCACCAGGGGCAGCTTGGCCTCGACCTTGCCCTTGACTTTGAAATCTTGCAGGGTGACGGTGTCAAAGCCATCGCTGCTGCCGCTCTCATGGATGTCGTAGCCGGGCAAGCGCGGCAGCAAAGGATGGTCGGCCAGAACGGCGGCTTGGGCCGCTGCTATGAATACGAACGCCAAGACAACGGCGAAGAAATGACGCATGGTGACGTGAGTGAAGATGCAGAGACGAAACACGGTGGCTCCCCAGGGCGACCCGGCGTTGGGTCGAGGTCCAGCAGTGCGCCCGGCACCTTAGCGGCAAGCTGCCTCAGCACAAGCCCCCCGTTTGCACGGAGAGTGTGAGCCGATGTAAGGCCTGGCTGCGGCTCACCCGAGCACGAGCACGAGCACGAGCACGAGCACGAAGGCAGCCTGAACCGGGCACAAAAAAGCCCGCCGAAGCGGGCTGGGTCGATCCGAGCCAGGCCCCGATCAGGGGTACAGACCGCGCTCTTCGCGCGCCTGAAGCACACGCGTGCACGCCACCGTGAAGGCCGCGGTGCGCAGCTTGATTTTGTGCTGCTCGGCCGTTTCCCAGATGTGCTTGAAGGCGCCGATCATGATCTTGTCCAGGCGCAGGTTGATCTCGTCTTCCGTCCAGAAGAAGGAGCTGAAGTCCTGCACCCACTCGAAGTACGAGACCGTCACGCCACCGGCGTTGGCGATCACGTCGGGCACCACCACGATGCCGCGGTCGGCCAGCACGTCCTCGCCGTCGGGCGTGGTCGGGCCGTTGGCGCCTTCCAGCACCAACTTGGTGTGGATGCGCTTGGCGCGCTCGGCGGTGATCTGGCCTTCCAGGGCAGCGGGGATGAGCACGTCGCTCTTCACGTCCCAGAAGTTCTCGTTGTCGATCTTGTCGGCGCCCTTGAAGCCGCCCACGCCGCCGGTCTTGGCCACGTGGTCCAGCAGATCGGCGATGTCCATGCCGTTGTCGTTCAGGATGGTGCCGGTGTGGTCTTGCACGGCCACCAGCTTGGCGCCATTGGCGCAAAACAGCTTGGCGGCGATGGAGCCCACGTTGCCAAAGCCTTGCACGGCAATGCGCGCGCCTTCCAGCGGTTGGTTCAGGCGGCGCATGGCCTCGCGGCCCACCACGAACACGCCGCGGCCGGTGGCGGCCACGCGGCCCAGCGAGCCGCCGAGTTCGATGGGCTTGCCGGTCACGACGCCCGTGGCGGTGGCACCCACGTTCATCGAGTACGTGTCCATCATCCAGGCCATGATCTTGCCGTTCGTGTTCACGTCGGGCGCCGGGATGTCCTGGGTCGGGCCGATGATGATGCCGATCTCGCTGGTGTAGCGGCGAGTCAGCTTCTCCAGCTCTTTCTCGCTGAGCTGCTTGGGGTCGACGCGGATGCCGCCCTTGGCGCCGCCGTAGGGCAGGTTCACGGCGGCGTTCTTGATGGTCATCCAGCCCGACAGGGCCATCACTTCTTCCAGCGTGACGTCAGGGTGGTACCGCACGCCGCCCTTGCCCGGGCCGCGCGTGAGGCTGTGTTGCACGCGGTAGCCCTCGAAGTGGGCGATGGTGCCGTTGTCCAGCTCGATGGGGATGTCGACGATCAGCGCGCGCTTGGGTCGGCGCAGCGTCTCCACCCAACGACCCAGGTGGCCCAAATAGGGCTCCACAGCGTCGATTTGGGACAGGTAGGTGCCCCAGGGCGAATTGCGCGTTGGTGAAACGAAAGACAGATTAGGCACGACGCCTCCGAAGATTTATTAGTGGGGCGAACGGTAACCCGTCGAAACCTTGTGCAGATCAGCGCTGCAACGCCGCTTGAACATCCCCTTATGCGGCGCTTGCATCGTCCTTGGCGAAGCCTGGGTCGTCGATGGGCGGCCATGCCCACGGGGCGAACGGCGCTGCCGGCACCCGCGCGGACTCCTGGGGCGCTGCGCTGGCCCCGTACCATCCGGCGCACCCATGACTGGCCTGTCCCTCGCGCTCCTCTACCTCGTCGCCGCGGTGCTCGGCGTGGTGGCCTGTCGCAGCCTGAAGCTGCCGCCCATGCTCGGCTACCTCGTGGTGGGCGTGCTCATCGGCCCCAACGCCCTGGCGCTCGCCCAGGACTCGGCGGGCCTGAGCTACTTGGCCGAGTTCGGCGTGGTGTTCCTCATGTTTGTCATCGGGCTGGAGTTCAACCTGCCCAAGTTGCGCAGCATGAAGCGCCTGGTGTTCGGCCTGGGCTTGATGCAAGTGCTGCTGACCATCGTCGGCGCCATGATGGGCAACGTCTTCTTGGCCTGGGCCACGCGCTTCCTGGGCGTGCAGTGGGAGCTGAGCTGGCAAGGCGCGTTGGTGCTGGGCGCGGCCATGGCCATGAGCTCGACGGCGATCGTGGTCAAGCTCATGGCCGAGCGCTTGGAGCTGGACAGCGAACACGGCAAGCGGGTGATGGGCGTGCTGCTGTTTCAGGACCTGGCCGTGGTGCCGCTGCTGGTGCTGATTCCAGCCTTGCACGCCACCGGCAGCGAAATGGCCAGCGGCATGGCCTGGGCCGGCCTGAAGGCCGCGCTGGTGCTGGCCGTGCTGCTGTGGGGTGGCCAAAAGGCCATGCGCTGGTGGCTGACGCTGGTGGCCAAACGCAAGAGCGAAGAGCTTTTCGTGTTGAACCTGCTGCTCGTCACCCTGGGTCTGGCGTGGCTGACCGAGCACGCGGGCCTGAGCTTGGCGCTGGGCGCCTTTTTGGCTGGCATGCTGATCGCTGAGACAGAGTTCAAGCACCAGGTGGAGACCGACATCCGCCCCTTCCACGACGTGCTGCTCGGCCTGTTCTTCATCACCATCGGCATGAAGTTGGACTGGGAACCCGTCGTCCAGCAATGGTGGCTCGTGGGCCTGCTGGCGCTGGGGCCCACGGCCGCGAAGTTCGCCCTCGTGGCGGCCTTGGCGCGCGGCTTTGGGGCAGCACCCGGAACGGCCCTGCGCACGGGCCTGTACTTGGCGCAGGCCGGCGAGTTCGGCTTCGTGCTGCTGGGCTTGGGCGCGCAGCAAGGGCTGGTTGGGGCTCAGTGGGTGAGTCCGGTGTTAGCCGCCATGGTGCTGTCGATGATGGCGACCCCACTGATCGTCATGGCCAGCAACCGCATCGTGATGAAGCTGTCGAGCAGCGACTGGCTGCTGCAGTCGGTCCAGCTCACCACCATCGCCAAGAAGGCCTTCAAGACCGACGCGCACGTCATCATTTGTGGCTTTGGCCGCAGCGGCCAGAACCTGGCCCACATGCTGGAGGGCGAAGGCATCCCCTACATGGCGCTGGACCTCGACCCCGACCGCGTGCGGCAAGCCGCTGCCGCGGGCCGCAGCGTCGTTTTTGGGGATGCAGCCCGCTTGCAGGCCCTGATGGCCGCCGGGCTGCACCGCGCCAGTGCGGTCGTCATCAGCTACCACGACACCCCCAGCGCGCTGAAGGTGCTGCGCCAGATCCGCAGCCAGGCGCCCACCGTGCCCGTGGTGGTGCGCACGGTGGACGACGCCGACCTCGATGCGCTGCGCGCCGCCGGCGCCACCGAGGTGGTCCCCGAAGCCATCGAAGGCAGCCTGATGCTGGCCAGCCACGCCCTGGCCTTGGTCGGCGTGCCCATGCGCCGGGTGATCCGGCTCACCCGCGACGCCCGCGATGCCCGCTACGGCCTGTTGCGCGGCTACTTCCACGGCGCCGACGACGACGGCATCGACGAGCGGGAACAGGCCCGGCTGCGCTCGATCACCCTGCCCAGCGCGAGCGCGCTGGACGGCCAGCGTTGCGTCGACTTGCTGCTGCCCCAGCAAGGCGTGCAGTTGGTGTCGCTGCGTCGGGCGGGGGGCGCCGTCGTGGCGCCTGGCGAGGCGCTGCGCGTGCAGGGCGGCGACACCTTGGTGCTGAGCGGCACCCCCGAGGCCCTGGCCCGCGCCGAAGAGCGGCTGATGCGATGAGCCGCCGCCCCGACCCCTCGACCTAGGGCTTTCCTGGAGTCGGATTCTTTTTCAGTGCAGTGAGCAGGGTCATTGCGTCCTTTTGTAACTCCTGCCCATTCGAGCGTTGGCCCGCTTCTTGCGTTGTTTTTTGGCCGTCCAGCACGACTGGGCGATGCGGGTTTGCCCGAACCGGGGTGGACCTGTGGAATTCACGACCTTTTTTATCAGGACCCACCCTCTCATGATCAGCAGTAAGACCACCCTCAAGGCCCTGGCCGCTGCCGCCAGCCTGGCCCTGGCCGCCAGCGCGACCGCCGGCACCATTTCCGGCACCAATGGCGACTTGACCTGGACCGCCCGCAACAACATCGTGGGCGCCACGTCCACCGGTGGCAGCGGAGCCGCCGCCGGCGATTCCCGCTACTTCGCCACCGACAGCAAGTACAGCGGCGTGGCCACGCTCATCATGGAGTACTCGGACGGCGGCGCCTCGATCTGCACCGGCTCCCTGCTGCTCGACACCCGCTCGATCCTGACGGCCGCTCACTGCGTGACGCCTGATGCCGGCACCACCTTGGTCAAGACCACCGCCTACTTCTACAACGGCGGCAATCCCCAAGCCCTGGTCTACGCCGACTCCAGCTCGGCCGCCCGCGCCATCGAAACCGTGACGATCAACCCCGGCTACACCGCCGAGGTCATCGACCAGAACGACATCGCCGTGCTGCGCATGGCCGAATCGGCCCCGACCTGGGCCAAGGCCTACCAACTCAGCAGCCTGACCGACCTGCAAGGCCAGACCTACAACATCGCCGGCTACGGCGGTCGCTCGACGGCGGGCGGCAACGTGGGCACGAACTCTGGCGTGGGTCGCCTGCGTCAAGGCAACAACATGTACGACTGGAAGATGGGTGACGCCAACTTCAACGGGTTCTGGGACGGCTTCTTCGGCACCGCCCAAACCAGCGAAGTCTGGATCGCCGACTTCGACAACGGCCTCGCGCAACAAAGCCAATCCTGCCGCTTGGCCTTCGCCCTGATGGATCCGGGCGTCAACCTCACGCCTTACTGCAACCAGGGCGTGACGAACGAAGTCAGCAGCGCCGGCGGCGACTCGGGCGGCCCGCAGTTCGTCAACGGCATGATCGCTTCGGTGACCTCCTTCGGCCTGAGCTTCGGCACCAGCTGGGGCGACATTCGCAGCGGCCTGCAAAGCTCCTTCGGCGAAATGAACGGCTTCGTGCCGGTCTACGCCCACCTGGGCTTCATCGCCAACGCCGTTCCTGAGCCCGGCACCTTCGGCCTGATGGCCCTGGCCGGCCTGGGCCTGCTGGCCTCGCGCCGCCGCCGCGCCTGAGCTTGAAGCGCGCCACACGGCGCGCTGAACGCACCACGCCCGCCCGGCCTAGGCCCGGCGGGCGTTTTACTTTCCGATGCAAAAGCGGCTGAAGATTTCGCCCAGCAAATCGTCTGCCGTGAACTGGCCAGTGATCGCGGACAGCGCCTCGTGCGCCAGTCGCAGTTCCTCGGCCACCAAGTCCAGCGGGGGCTGAGCCAGCCCCACGTGCGCCCGGGCGTGCTCCAAATGATCCGCCGTGGCCACCAAGGCCCGCACGTGCCGCTCGCGGGCGATGAAAAGCCCCTCGGGCACGGCCTGCCAACCGACCCGGCGCAGCAACTCCTGCCGCAGCGCATCCAGGCCCGCACCCGTTTGTGCGCTGAAGGCGAGGCCGCCCTCTGGCACCGGCACCTCGGGGGCTGCGTCGAGCTTGTTGAAGGCGTGCAGCAGATGAGGCTCCAGGTTGGCATCCACCGCCTGCAACTGCGCCCGGATGCGTGCGTCCTCACGCTGGTAGTCGGCGTCGCCCCAGCGCGTGAGATCGTGCAGGAACAGCACCACGTCGGCATCAGCAATGGCCGCCCAGCTGCGCTGCACGCCGATCTTTTCCACCACGTCGTCCGTGTCGCGCAAGCCGGCGGTGTCGGTGATGTGCAGGGGCACGCCGTCGATCTGGATGCTTTGCTGCAGCGCATCGCGCGTGGTGCCGGCAATCGGCGTCACGATGGCGAGCTCGGCCCCCGCCAGGGCGTTCAGCAGGGCGCTCTTGCCCACGTTGGGCTGCCCGGCAAGCACCACCTTCAGGCCCTCGCGCAGCAACGCGCCCTGACGGGTGCGCTGGCTGATGCGCGCCAGCCGCCCCGCCAACCCCCTGAGCTGCCCGAGCACATCGGCTTGCTGCACGAACTCGACGTCCTCCTCTTCGGGAAAGTCGAGCGTGGCCTCCACGAACATGCGCAACTGCACCAGCGCGTCGCGCAGGCCGTTGACTTCGTGAGACAGCGCACCATCCAGCGCCCGAGCCGCGCTGCGCGCGGCCGCCTCGGTGCTGGCGTCGATGAGGTCGGCCACGGCCTCGGCCTGCGCCAGATCGAGCTTGCCATTCAGGAAGGCCCGTTGCGTGAACTCGCCGGGCTCGGCCAGGCGCAGCCCTGGCATCGCTTCCAGGCACCGGGCCAGCAGCAGCTGCAGGATGACCGGGCCGCCATGGGCTTGCAGCTCCAGCACGTGCTCGCCGGTGTAGCTGTGCGGCGCCGGAAAGTGCAGCGCCAAGCCGTGGTCGATGGCGTTGCCATCGACCGCCCGCAGCGGTCCGTAATGCGCGTGCCGCGGCCGCAGGGCTTGGCCGCACAAGGCCTCGATCAGTCCGTCCAACGGCTGCCGGGCGGAGACCCTGACGATGCCCACGGCGCCACGACCCGGCGCGGTGGCGATGGCGACGATGGGGTCGTGATGGCGAGCCAGCATGGGGCGATTGTCCAAATGAAAACGCCGCGCAGCGACGCGGCGTGGCGTTGAGCCGGGGAGGACACCCCGTGGCTGCAGACGGCAGCACGCCCGAGCGGGCGGCGCCCTGTCTGGCGCGGGGAAGGCCGGAAGCCCGATCTCGCGATCGCCTTCGCGCACCTGGCGACCGCGTCAGACCTCGTTTCGAAGGCCCTTCGGTGGCACGCCCCGCATGGCCTCGATTGAAAACCAAGGCCGCCCCACAGAAAAGGCCCCGGCTCGCGCTGAAGCCAGCCGGGTGTGACTTAGTGCTGCACCCCGAGCTGCTTGTTGATCATCCATTGCTGGGCGATCGACAGCAGGTTGTTCGTCAGCCAGTACAGCACCAGGCCCGCAGGGAAGAAGAAGAACAGGCCGCTGAAGATGAGGGGCATGATCCACATCAGCTTGGCTTGCATGGGGTCGGGCGGCGCCGGTTGCAGCCACACCTGCAGCAAGCTGCTCAGGGTCAGCAGCACGGGCAGCACGTAGAACGGGTCTTTGGCGCTGAGGTCGGTGATCCACAGCGTCCAGGGCGCGTGGCGCATTTCCACGCTGGACAGCAACACCCAGTACAGCGCGATGAAGAAGGGCACCTGCAGCAGGATCGGCAGGCAGGACCCCAGCGGGTTGACCTTCTCTTCCTTGTAGATGCGCATCATTTCCTGCTGCATCTGCTGCGGCTTGTCCTTCAGGCGCTCGCGCATTTCCATGATGCGCGGATTGATCTTCTTCATCTTGGCCATCGAGCGGTAGGCGCTCGCGTTCAGGCCATAGAAAGCGATCTTGAGCAGCACCACCAGCAGCACGATGGACCAACCCCAGTTGCCCACGAGCCGGTGGATCTGGTCCATCAACCAGAACAGCGGCTTGGCCAGGATGCGGAACCAGCCGTAGTCCTTCACCAACTCCAAGTTGGTGGCCAGGGCCGAGAGCTTCTTCTCCTCTTGAGGGCCCACGTACAGCACGTCATCGGTGTGCACGCTGGCGCCCGGCGCCACGGCCTGCAGCGGACGCACCATGCCCACCACATAGAACCCATCGGCGTTGCGACGCGCGTAGTACTCGCGCTCGGCCACCTCGTTGTGCAGCCAAGCGCTCACGAAGTAGTGCTGCACCATCGCCACCCAGCCGTCTTGCGCCTTGCGGTCGCCGTCAAAGGCCTTCTTGTCCAGGTCCTTGAACTCGACCTTGGTGTACTTGATCTTGTCGTGGTAAACGGCCGGACCCGTGAAGGTGTGCGTGCCCAGGTACTGCGAGCCCTGCGACATCGAGCTGCCATCGCGCTGCAGCTGCAGGTAAACCTGCGGGGTCACCGGCGCCGCGCCTGCGTTCACGATTTCATGGCGCACCTTCACGGCGTAGCTGCCGCGCTCGAAGGTGTAGGTCTTGACCAGCTTCAGGCCCGCCAACTCGGCCGACTCGAAGCGCAGGTTCAGTTGCTGCGCCCCGTCGGCCATTTGGCGCTCGGGGCCCACCAGGGTCATCGGCGTCAAGTGGTTGGGCGCGCCGGCCACGCCCACCACGCCCGTCTGGGCCGCATAGGCGCGCGCGCGGTCCAACACGCGCATCGGCGCACCCGCCGGGGTGTCGTCCTTGATGTTCAGCAGCGCCACATCCACCAAGCTCCCGCCCAGGCTGTTGAAGGTGGCCTTCATCAGGTCGGTCTGAATCTCGATCAGCTCCCCCTGGGGCGCTCCTGGGGCGGCAGGCGCCTCGCCCACCGCCGCCGGCGTGGCCGCGGCAGCGCCGGCGGTGGCCACCGGCTGCGGCAGCGCGGCGCTGGCCGACCCGGTGGCTGGAGCAGCCGCCGGGGCCGTGGCCGCCGGCGTGGGGCTGAACATCGACGGGCGGCCTTGGTGACGCTGCCAGCCATCCCACAGGAAGACCAGCGACATCGTGAAGACCACCCAGAGCACGGTGCGACGGATATCGGTCATGGGTGCGTACGTTGGGAGGAGTCGGAGACGAAATGGCGAAACAACCGGGGCGCCTGATCGGGCACGGGATCGTGACCGCCCAGGCAAAAGGGGTGGCAGCGCAGCAAGCGTCGCGCCGCCAGATAACTGCCCGCCGCCGCGCCGTGGCGCTCGAGCGCCTGCATGGCGTAGGCCGAGCAGCTGGGGCTGTACCGGCAGCCGGCATTCAACCAGGCACTGAAAAACAGTTGGTAGAAGCGCACCAGCGCCATCAGCAGGCGGCGCATCATGCCGCAGCTCCGGCCTTGGGACGGCGCTCGCCGGGCGGCAGCGGGGGCCGCGGGTTCGCGGCACGCCGCCATAGCGTGGCCAACTCCTCGTGCAGCCGGGCGCGCAACGCCTCGCTGCTGGCGCTGGGGAACTGCTGGCGGTCGATGGGCGAGCGCAAGCGCACCGCCCACAGGCCAGGGGGCAGGGGGGCGCCGGCGCGCAACTGTTCGAGCAGCGTGGCACGCACCAGGCGTTTGACGAGGTTGCGCGTCACCGCGCGCTTGGCCAAGCGTTTGGGCACGACCAAGCCCAGCCAATGGCCCGCCACGCGGGACGGCGCGGGGGTCGGCTGGGAGGGGTCGTCCACAAGGGGAGCCGCCACCGGGGAAGAGTCTGTGGATAACCCTGTGGGCAAGCTGTGCCGAGGTGGCACGGGCCGGCTGGGCAGACTGCTCAGGTGGTGCACGGCAAACCAAGAAGAACGAGCGCGGCTGGGTTGCCCCAACAGGCGCTCGAAGTCGGCCGCACGCTGGATGCGGCCCGGGCTGGGGACTGCGCCCCGGCGCTCAGGCGACGTCATGGCGCCGCCTCAAGCAAGCTCAGACGGCCAGGCGCTTGCGGCCCTTGGCGCGGCGGGCGTTCAGCACGGCGCGGCCGCCACGGGTCTTCATGCGGACCAGGAAGCCGTGCGTGCGAGCGCGGCGGACCTTGGAGCCTTGGTAAGTGCGTTTCATGGGATCACCTGATTCATCGTGGTCTGCACACCGAACGACTGGGAGCCGGCCCTGGCGTTGAAGCAACGCTGGAGCCCACACCGAGACGGCGGCACGCACGACGGGGTTGTTGGACACACGCCGCCCAAAGCCGGCTCGACCTGCAACCCCAAGCGCGTGGCACCGGGCACAGCCAAGCCGCCGTCAAGCGACGAAAAGCCCGCGATTACACCAAACCTTGTCCCCCGCCGTCAAGGTCGGCTCATCGCCGCTGGGGGAGGGGGCGCCGCTCACCCTCCGGAAAAGCCCTGTGGATAAATGCTGGTCAGCGGGGCCTTCGTCCGTACAATCGCCAGCCTTGAAAAGAGACTTGTCCACATGTCCGCCCACCATGTCTGCTGACGCCCTGCCGGGCGCTGCCCTGACCCCTGAACCCACGGCCACCCTGATCTCCGGCGCCCTGTCATCGCCGGGCGAAGTCTGGGCCCAGGCCTGCGCGCGCTTGGCGGCCGACCTGCCCGAGCAGCAGTTCGCCACCTGGATCAAGCCCCTGGCCGAGCCCAGCTTGGCCCTCGAGCCCGAGGGCTGGACCGCCCGCCTGAGCGTGCCCAACCGCTTCAAGCTGGACTGGATCCGCACCCAATACGCCGGCCGCCTGGAAGCGCTGCTGAGCGAAGTCGTTGGTACGCCGGTGCGCTTGGCGTTGTCGGTGCAAGCCAGCGCCGCGCCACCCACGCGGGCCCTGCCACCCACGGCCAGCGCCAGCGGGGCCCCAGCCGCCACCGCCCCCAGCCCCGCCGCCGCAAGGGCGCCCGCGCCCACCAACGCCTGGGCCGGCGGCGCCGTGGCCGCGCCCAGCAACCGCCTGAACCCGGCCCTCACCTTCGACACCCTGGTGGCCGGCCGCGCCAACCAAATGGCCCGCACCGCCGCCTTGCACGTGGCCGGCGCACCGGGCGGCACCTACAACCCGCTGTTCATTTATGGCGGCGTGGGCCTGGGCAAGACCCACTTGGTGCACGCCGTGGGCAACGCCCTGCTGGCCGACCGCCCCGACGCCCGCGTGCTCTACCTGCACGCCGAGCAGTTCATCAGCGACGTCGTCAAGAACTACCAGCGCAAAACCTTCGACGAACTCAAGGCCAAGTACCACTCGCTGGACCTGCTGCTGATCGACGACGTGCAGTTCTTCGCTGGCAAGGACCGCACCCAAGAAGAGTTCTTCAATGCCTTCGAGGCCCTGCTGGCCAAGAAGGCACACATCATCATGACCTCGGACACCTACCCCAAGGGGCTGGTGGACATCGACGAGCGCCTGACCAGCCGCTTCGACTCGGGCCTGACCGTGGCCATCGAGCCGCCCGAGCTGGAAATGCGCGTGGCCATCCTGATCCGCAAGGCGGAGCAAGAAGGCATGCCCCTGCCCGAGGACGTGGCCTTCTTCGTCGCCAAGAATGTGCGCGCCAACGTGCGCGAGCTCGAAGGCGCGCTGCGCAAGGTGCTGGCCTTCGCCAAGTTCTCGCACAAGGAAGTCACCATCGCCCTGGCCCGCGAGGCCCTGAAGGACCTGCTGTCCATCCAGAACCGGCAGATCGGCGTCGAGAACATCCAGAAGACGGTGGCCGACTTCTACAAGATCAAGGTCGCCGACATGTACAGCAAGAAGCGCCCGGCCAGCATCGCCCGGCCGCGCCAGATTGCCATGTACCTGGCCAAAGAGCTGACGCAAAAGAGCCTGCCCGAGATCGGCGAGCTCTTCGGCGGCCGCGACCACACCACCGTGCTGCACGCCGTGCGCAAGATCGGCGGCGAGCGGCAAAAGAACACCGAGCTGAACCAGCAGCTGCACGTGCTGGAGCAAACGCTTAAAGGCTGACCCTGAGCCTGCGGCGAGAATGCCCGTTGGCCTAGAAGATCCCTCTCGGAGACGCAGAAGATGATCGTCCTCAAAGGACCCCAAGACCAGTTGCTCGGCGCCCTGCAATCGGTGGCCGGCATCGTCGAGCGCCGCCACACGCTGCCCATCCTGGCCAACGTGTTGCTGCGTCGCCAAGGCGACGAGGTCGAACTCATCACCTCCGACCTGGAAATCCAGGTGCGCACCCGCGCCAAGTTCGACGGCAGCAGCGAGCCCTTCGCCACCACCGTCGGCGCCCGCAAGCTCATCGACATCCTCAAGAGCCTGCCGTCGGACCAGATTTGCAGCCTCTCCAGCGCGCAGGGCAAGGTCACGCTGCAGGCCGGCAAAAGCCGCTTCACCCTGCAAACCCTGCCGGCCGACGACTTCCCGCTGGTGCAAGAGGCCGTCGACTTCGGCCCCGCCTTCAGCGTGCCCCAGGCCACCCTCAAGGGCCTGATCAACCAAGTGCACTTCGCCATGGCGGTGCACGACATCCGCTTCTACCTGAACGGCATCCTCTTCGTGGCCGAGGGCAAGACCCTCACCCTGGTGGCCACCGACGGCCACCGCCTGGCCCTGGCCCAGGCCACGCTGGACGTGGACATGCCCAAGCAAGAGGTCATCCTGCCGCGCAAGACCGTGCTGGAGCTGCAGCGCCTGCTCAAGGACAGCGCCAAAGACGAAGGCGCCGCCATCGAGATGCGCTTCTCCAGCAACCAAGCCCGCTTCAGCTTCAGCGGCCTGGAGTTCGTGACCAAGCTCGTCGAGGGCAAGTTCCCCGACTACAACCGCGTCATCCCCAAGGGCCACAAGCACCAGCTCATCCTGGGCCGCGCCCCGCTGCTGGCCTCGCTGCAGCGCGCCGCCATCCTGACGAGCGAAAAGTTCAAGGCCGTTCGCCTCACCTTCCATGAGCACCTGCTCACCATCGCCGCCAGCAACGCCGAGCAGGAAGAGGCCAAGGAAGAAATCGAAATCGACTACGACGGCGACAAGATCGAAACCGGCTTCAACGTCACCTACCTCACCGAGGTGCTGGCCAACATGCCGCAAGAGATGGTCGCCATCGACCTGAACGACAGCGCCAGCAGCGCCTTGTTCAGCATCCCCGAACGATCCGACTTCAGGTACGTGGTCATGCCAATGCGGATCTGACGCCGCCCCGTTCGGGCTGAGGTATCGAAGCCCTCGCACGCTGGCCTTCGATACCTCAGGCCGAACGGTGGTGTGCGGTGCAAAGCGGGCCTTGGCCCGCTTTGATGTTTGAGGCCCAAGGCCTCCTTGCCCTGCAAGACCCCGAGTTTCCCGAAAGTTGTCCCCATGAGCGATCAAGCCACCCCCGAGAACCAACCCGCTGCCCCCCAACCTGGCTACGGCGCGGACTCCATCCAGATCCTGGAAGGCCTGGAGGCGGTGCGCAAGCGCCCCGGCATGTACATCGGCGACACCTCCGACGGCACCGGCCTGCACCACCTCGTGTTCGAAGTGGTCGACAACTCCATCGACGAGGCCCTGGCCGGCCACTGCGACGACATCACCGTCACCATCCACTCCGACAACTCCATCAGCGTCATCGACAACGGCCGCGGCATCCCCACCGGCGTCAAGATGGACGACAAGCACGAGCCCAAGCGCTCGGCCGCTGAAATCGCGCTGACCGAGCTGCACGCCGGCGGCAAGTTCAACCAGAACAGCTACAAGGTCTCGGGCGGCCTGCACGGCGTGGGCGTCAGCTGCGTGAACGGCCTGAGCAAGTGGCTGCGCCTGACGGTGCGCCGCGACGGCAAGGTCCACCAAATCGAGTTCAAGCAGGGCGTGCCGCAAGACCGCCTGATCGAAGTCGTCGACGGTTTCGAGACCAGCCCCATGCGCGTCATCGGCGAGACCGACAAGCGCGGCACCGAAGTCCACTTCCTGCCCGACACCGAGATCTTTCAGCAGAACAACGAGTTCCACTACGACATCCTGGCCAAGCGCCTGCGCGAGCTTTCGTTCCTGAACAACGGCGTCAAGATCCGCCTCGTCGACGAGCGCCACCAGAAGGAAGACCTCTTCGCCTACGCCGGCGGCGTGAAGGGCTTCGTCGAGTTCATCAACCAGGGCAAGAAGACCCTGCACCCAAACATCTTCCACGCCATCGGCGAGAAGCAAAGCGAGCAAAACACCACCATCGGCGTCGAGGTGGCCATGCAGTGGAACGACGGCTACAACGAGTCCGTCCTCTGCTTCACCAACAACATCCCCCAGCGCGACGGCGGCACCCACCTGACCGGCCTGCGCGCCGCGATGACCCGCGTCATCAACAAGTACATCGAAGACAACGAGCTGGCCAAGAAGGCCAAGGTCGAGATCAGCGGCGACGACATGCGCGAAGGCCTGGCCTGCGTCGTGTCCGTCAAGGTGCCCGAGCCCAAGTTCAGCTCGCAAACCAAAGACAAGCTGGTGAGCAGCGAAGTGCGCGCCCCCGTGGAAGACATCGTCGGCCGCCTGCTCAACGACTGGCTGCTCGAAAACCCCGCCGACGCCAAGGCCGTCTGCAACAAGATCGTCGAAGCCGCCCGCGCCCGCGACGCTGCCCGCAAGGCCCGCGAAATGACCCGCCGCAAGGGCGTGCTCGACGGCTTCGGCCTGCCCGGCAAGCTGGCCGACTGCCAAGAAAAGAACCCCGAAAACTGCGAGATCTACATCGTGGAGGGCGACTCCGCCGGTGGCTCCGCCAAGCAAGGCCGCGACCGCAAGTTCCAAGCCATCTTGCCCCTGCGCGGCAAGATCTTGAACGTCGAGAAGGCCCGCTACGAAAAGCTGCTCAGCTCCAACGAAATCATCACCCTCATCACCGCGCTGGGCACCGGCATCGGCCGCACCGGGGGCAACGACGACTTCAACCCCGACAAGCTGCGCTACCACCGCATCATCGTGATGACCGACGCCGACGTTGACGGCGCCCACATCCGCACCCTGCTGCTCACCTTCTTCTACCGCCAGATGCCCGAGCTCGTCGAGCGCGGCCACATCTACATCGCCCAGCCGCCGCTCTACAAGGTCAAGCAAGGCAAGCACGAGCAGTACCTCAAGGACGGCCACGAGCTCGACGCCTTCCTGCTCAAGGTCGCCCTGCAAGACGCCAGCCTTGACACCGCCACCCCCGGCACCGGCACCACGCTCAAGGGCGAGGCCCTGGACGTGCTGGCCCGCAAGTACGTCACCGCCCAGTCCGTCATCGCCCGCCTGTCCAACTGGATGGACATCGAAGCCCTGCACGTGCTGGCCGGTGGCCTGGCGCTGAACCTCGACAGCCGCGACGCCGCCGACACCAGCGCCGCCGCGCTCAAGGCCCGCCTGCACGACGCCGAAGTCACCGCCGAAACCGACCCCCGCACTGACAAGTTCTTCCTCAAGATCGCCCGCATGCACCACGGCAACGTGCGCGCCAGCGTCATCCATGCCGACTTCGTGCACGGCGCCGACTACGAAGTGCTGGCCGACGCGGGCTTGAGCTTCCAAGGCCTCATCCAAGCCGGCGCCATCGTGCGCAAGGGCGAAGGCGAAAAGGCCAAAGAAGCCAAGGTCGACGACTTCCGCGCCGCCATGGCCTGGCTCATGCAGCAAGCCGAAGGCAGCGTGGGCCGCCAGCGCTACAAGGGCCTGGGCGAGATGAACCCCGCCCAGCTGTGGGAAACCACCATGGACCCCACCGTGCGCCGCCTGCTGCGCGTGCAGATCGAAGACGCCATCGAAGCCGACCGCGTGTTCACCATGCTGATGGGCGACGAGGTGGAGCCGCGTCGGAACTTCATCGAGGCGAATGCGCTGAGGGCGGCGAATATCGACGCGTAGAGGCGTTCCACCTGAAAAAAGAAGCGGCCTGACAACTTTCGTTGCCAGGCCGTTTTGCTTGCGGGTTGTGTAGCGCTTGCCTGGGCGAGCCTACTAAGCAGTCACGTTAACGTCTGGAAATCCACCAGTCGCTTGTCCTCGGTAACCACATCGTGTGGCACCAGCAGGTACTTCCACGGTTTTCCTCCGGCGGTCTTAGCGTGATCCGATGCATGCCGACACCAGGTTGCCCCGGCCTCCGCCTTTGCCTTCACGTCCGTAGCTTCTAGTTCGTTGCGTGCCTTGGTCTCAACCATTAGCACGGCCGCTTCGGTCTCTACGACGAAGTCGGGGATGTACTCGGGGTGCTTAGCGCCGTCGCGGTAGTAAATCTGGAACTGTCCCTTCACCGGCTTGAACCACTTCTCGGCGTCGCGCTCCAAGATCTTGGCAAACCGCAGCTCCGTGCCCGAGTCGAACTTCTGCAACGGGTACAAGCATTTGCTGAAGTGGCCGAACACCATCTGCTTGATGCGCGAGCTGTCGTCCACCGTGTCGCGGTAGTTCCGAACCACCTCACCAGAACCCACGGTGAAAGTTGGCGCCTTAAGCGCCGTAAACCCGCGTCGAACATCCGCGACGTAGCTCTGCGCTGCATCGTAGTGATGCACCGCCATTTGCGCATGTAGGTTGTCGGCAATCAGCTGCCGGTCCAGGTCTAGCACATTGCGCACTTCGTCTTCGTCGCGCAGATAGCTCCGCAAGTGCTCCACCACCTGGCCAGCTAGGTCGTAAAGCAGCTCGGCGTGGGTGTTGTAGTCGATGTCGTCGAAGTCAATCAGCTTGTGGACGATGTAGTCCTCCAGCCGCCGTTCGCGCGGCCCCTGCTGGGCTGAAAGCGTGGACTGCTGATTCGTGCGCAGGTTCTGCAACACCAGCGAGCGGTCCTTAGGTTGCAGGTGCAAACCGCTGACATCTACCTTGAAGGGCCGGAAGCCGCTGCTGACCTCTCCTTGCGGAACCACCACGATGCGAGGGATGTCGATGGTCTTTCGCAGCACTGCTTCCAGCGTTCGCTGCACGACATCGGCGACATCCAGCGTCGTCGATGCGGCCGTGTCGTCGCCCACCAAGTCCAGCTGCTCGGGGGGAAGTCTCTCCTGCACCGCCTGGGCGATCGCCGCCTGAATGTCTGGGCGCAGGAGCGCTTGCCGGGTCGGCGCCTCGTCTCTGCGCGTCTCGTATTGCGCGACCGCTTCCATCACCGCCATCACGGCCGCTTGTTCGCGCTCGCTGGTAAACAGAGGCGCCGCAGGCGCCATGCTGCGCATCAGCGGGTTGCTGGCGTCAGGACTATTCACCCCCAAGTCGCCCAGCAGGCTTGGCGTCACGGTCACGCTTTGCATGCCAGTGCCCGAGCTGTCCGGTGCATCCAGGATCAAGGTCTTCAGCCGAATCGGTGAGTCACTGCGATTGGCGTCGTCAATGATTTCTTGGAAGCGGTCGTGCGCAATGATGTTCAACCGGTCCACAGCCTCGACGCCGGTTCGCTTGCCATAGGGCAGGCGCAGGCCGCGGCCGATGGATTGTTCGACCAGCGTGCGTGCGTTGGCAGCGCGCAGCGGCACGATCGTGTACAAATTTGTGACGTCCCAGCCTTCCTTCAGCATGTTCACGTGGATGACGATCTCGGTTGGCTCGTCCACGCTCTCCACCGCCAGCAGCTTTCGCACCATCTCCTCTTCCTCGGCGCCGCTCTTGCTGCTATCCACCTGGATGACCTTGCCGCGGTAGCGACCAGAGAAGAAGCCGTCACCCTGCAGATAGGCGAGGAGGCTGCTGGCATGCGTGGTGTCGCGAGCAATCACGAGCATGAAGGGCTTCACCTCCTTCACTTCCTGGGAGCGCGAGTAGGTCTTCAGCTCCACCTTGGTGGTCTCATGCACGCGCACACCGTCCTGCAGCTTCACGCGCTCCACTTCTTCGGGCGGCATGGCCCTGGCGTCGAAGTTGCGCTGCGTCACCACCGCCGGCTCTTTCACGAAGCCGTCTTCCATTGCACGTGCCAGCGGGTAGTCCACCACCACGTTCTTGAAGGGCACCGGACCCTTGGTGGTCTCCACAAAAGGCGTGGCCGTCAGCTCCAGGCCCAGCACAGGCTGGAGTTCGTTGATGGCGCGTAGGCCGGCCGTGGCGCGGTATCGGTGCGACTCATCCATCAGCAGCACAAGATCCGGCAACGCAGCCAAGTAGTCGAAGTAGCTCTGGCCGATGTACTCGCTGAGTCGCTTGATGCGCGGCGCCTTGCCGCCGCGCACTTCCGAACTGATCTTGGCGATGTTGAAGATGTTGATGCGAACGCCCGACCACAAGTCCTGCAGCTGCGGCGCCTGCTCCTCGTAGTTGTCTCCGGTGATGACGACCGGCGGCGCGGTCACGAACTCGGCCACACCCTTGAACACGTACTTCGGCGTGTTCGGCGTGAAGTCGCCAATCAGCTTGTCGTAGATCGTCAGGTTCGGCGCCAGAACGAAGAAGTTGCGCACGCCGTAGGTCTGGTGCAGATAGGCGATGAAGGCGCCCATCAGCCGTGTCTTGCCCACGCCGGTGGCCAGCGCAAAACATAGCGAGGGGAAGTCGCGTTCGAAGTCCTGCAGCGTCGGGAACATTCCCTTCATCGCCGCCAGCGCGGCGGCCATCTCGCTGGCGTCGCGCCCGTGCTTCAGCAGATCAGGGCTGGCCTCGATGGCCCGCGCCAACTTCTCCAGGCTGTTGGCCTGCGGTGGCCGCAGGCTCAGGCGGCCGACGATGGCATTGACCTCACGCTGACTCATGAACTACCCTTCTTCTTGCTTGTCGATCCAACAGCCTGCTTGGCCTTGGCAACCCGCTCCAGCGCCTTCACCGGCTGCAGCAGTGCGGCCTCAAAGTCCTGTTCGGCCTTGCTGGGCAGTGCCTTCTGTTGGCTTTGGTAGCGCTCGAACTCGCCGTGCGCCTTGGCCTGCGCGGCCTCGGCGCTGATGTGCCCCGCATTCGTCAGCACCTCGCGGCCGGACAGGCGCAGGAAGTCGTCCAGCTTGGCGATCCACTGCGCCATCGTCACCGCATGTCGGTTCAAGGCTTGCAACTCAGCGAACTCCAGGTAGGCATTGACCACGCGGTTCAACACCTCCAGTTCGTCCTGCGTCAGGTAGTTCTTGGCCACCACGGCATCGCTCTTGCGCGGCGCCCCACCCTGGCTCGCGGCTGCCCAGCTGGTCAGCCCCATGTGCGGCTGGCCGGCGTCGGCGCGCAGGGCCACCAGCTCGGCGGCAGTGTGGCCGTGCGCAGCCCAATGCATCTTGTTCTGCACGGTGGCAAAAAAGCGCTGCGAAGCCTCGGCGCTAGGGTCGTAGTCGATGCTGGTCGCGTAGATGTCCAGCACCTTGCGCCAGAACATCTTCTCCGACGAGCGGATGTCGCGAATGCGCGCCAGCAGCTCGTCGAAGTAGTCGGCGTCAGCACCACGCTTGAAGCGCTCGTCGTCCAGCGCGAAGCCCTTCACCAAATAGGTCTTCAGCGTATCGCTGGCCCATTGGCGGAACTGCACGCCCCGGTGCGATCGCACCCGATACCCCACGGCCAGAACCACGTCCAGGTTGTAGTGCTTCAGTTCGCGCCGCACCGTGCGGCTGCCTTCGGCGCGAACCTGTAAGTACGGCTTACAGGTTGCGCTTTCCAGCAGTTCGCCATCCGCGTAGATCGCGCGGATGTGCTGGGTGATGTTCTGCGGCGTGCTCTGGTACAGCTCGGCCAGCTGCTGCTGCGTCAACCACAGGCTGTTGCCGGCCAAACGCACCTGAATGCGCGCGCGCCCGTCCTCGGCCTGGTAGAGCAGCAGCTCGCCGTCGTCGCCGTGCGTCACGCCACCGGCTCCTCGCCAAACAGATCGTCCTGCGAGGGTTGTACCGCTGGCGCCTGGGCCATGGGCAGGTTCTTCACGTTCAGGCTGTAGTCGTCGTGGCCCCACTCGCAGCGATCCTTGACCATCTTGGGGATCTTCTTGATCGTCAAGTTCGGCCAGCGTTCGGCTGCCTGGGCGGCCGTCACACCACGGTAGGCGCCGCAGCACACCAGCAGCGACCGGTCCTCGCCCAACTCCTCGCTCAGTGCGGCCAGTTGTTCGGCGCTCAGGGTCTGCGTGGTCACATAGATTAAGTCGCGCTCGCTGCTATGGCCGTGCTGCCACCACAGCGCATCCGAAGGCGCATAGGTAAAGCCCTCCAGCTTGCACATGGCCGCGGCCAGCATGGCCGGATCGTAGGCCGGGTTGATCACCAGATTGCCCCAGCGGTCGGTTTTCAGCAGCGTGGGCGCCAGGGTGTAGTAGCGAAAACCGCCGCCGCCTTTCCATCCGGTGGATTCCGTGACGCCGCCCCGGTCCTCGCCGTCAATGACCTTTTTCAAACGAGGAACGATATGGGTATCAGCGTGGTCGCCAATTTCCACCATGATCCAACGGCGGCCCATTTTGTGGGCGACGGCGCCGGTAGTGCCGGAGCCTCCAAATGAATCAAGTACCAGATCGCCTGGATTGGTCGCGATAGTGAGTACACGCTGGAGTAACGCTTCGGGCTTGGGTGTGATAAAGCCAGAGTCGCCGAACAAGGCAAGAATTTCACGCTTGGCATCTTGATTGCCCGTGACTTCTTTATACGGCCACCAAGTACGTGCAATCACGCCTTGTTTCGCGTTCTTGAGATAAACCTTCCGAGTTGGCATGGCATTGCCGTCTTTGCCGAAATAAATTTCCCCGGAGGCACGCTGGCGATTGAACTCATCAAGGGGTAAGGCCCAATGGCGACCAGCGGCGGGCTTCACCGTTCGACCGGACGGCAGGATCACTTCATACCGATATTTCTCGCGTTTGGCGCCGTCCTCAGTTCTAACGTCAAGGGGGTAGGTGCGCCAGGGTCCATCAGGATCATTATCTAAGTTCTTGAAACGCCCCTGCTGCTCGTCACTTCGGGGGAGCATATTCCACCCAGAATCAAACCACTTCTCAGACCGTGCATAAACCAGCAAATGATCATGATCTGCGCTCAGGCCCCGTCCATTGCTCTTCGGTGTATATACCTTCTCCCACACCACATTTGCGACGAAGTTTTTCCGTCCGAAAACCTCGTCACACAAAACCTTCAGGTAATGGCTTTCGGTGTCGTCGATAGTTATCCAAAGGGAGCCATTTGGCGCCAATAGGCCTCGAATCAACTCAAGCCGGTCTCTCATTAGCCCTAGCCAAATGGAGTGCTCAACCCCATCATCGTAGTGTTCAAACGCACTGCCGGTGTTATACGGAGGATCGATGAATACGCACTTAACCTTTCCAGCAAACTCGCTCTCAAGCGCCTTAAGTGCAAGAAGGTTATCACCCTTAATAAGGCGGTTGTCAAAATGATCGGTGTCACCAAGGCGGTGCTTAGCATGGTAACTGCGCTCGGTGTTCTCAAATAGAACTCGCGGCTCCAGCCGCGGTCGCAGCTCTTTACCAATCCACGTCAGTTCTAGTTTTTGATGCTGTGCCATGCCGTCATTGTCCTTGTGCTGCCGCCAACGCAGCCATGGTCTTGGCTTTGAGCCGACGCAAGTTCTCGGCTTGCCGCATAACAGCGACCGGCAACTCCCCACCCCAGTCTTCGGCGTCATAAGCCGCCCTGACCGCCCGCCGGATTTCATCAAGATCGCTGGAGATGCGGCCGCGCTCCGGGGTGGTCAGGCGCAGCGTTGCTGCATCCTGCAGCGCACCCGCGCGCAGCAGCACCAAGTGCATCGCCAAGTTCGCCAGCGCCAGCTCTTTGTCCGCCTGCTCGGGGGCGGCCGCTTCCATGGCAGCCGCATCGTCTTCCACCGTGTTGCGCATGAGCCGGCCCATCTGTACGACGCGCCATAGCCTGCGGGCTGTCAGGTGGTCGGGGAACAGGCGCTTGTACGCCGATTGCGCTGGGTCCGCAACTGCTTGACCCTTGAAGTCGGCTCGGGTATCCCAAAGCGATGCCGGCCCGTCGCTACCCGCCGCAAGCAGGAGCGCCTCAGGCCAGCAGGTTTTGTCGCTCAGCGCGAGCGCTAGGAAGCGGGCGGCGTCCTGTGCGGTGAACACGGAGTCTCCGGGCGCTGGGTCAACACTGCTGGGCTTGTAGATATAGGTGATGCCAGACGCTTTCAGCGTGCGGCGCCAGTTCTCCTGGTTGTCGTCGAGCGCCATGAAGTCCTGCAGCAGGACGGCGTTCTGGTTGTTGCGGTAGCGGGTTACGCGGTCGCCAAACTCGGCGTCGTCGGCCGGGTTGGCCTCGATGCAGGTCACCAGAACGCTGGCACGGCCCAGATCTGCATCGGGTAGGTCTTCGCGGGCTACGGTCCCTGCAGTCTGCGCGCCGTTGATGACCGACACGCCCTCGAGCCTAAAGCGCCCTTGGCTTCGGTTCAATGGCATGTTGCCGACCTGGGTGATGCGCTCACAGAGCAAGGTCACGCCATTGTTGAAGTACACGAAATGCTCGGGCTCGCCCCGCAGGGTGCCGAGCATTTCCTCGTTCACGCGCGATGAGCCGCGGTAGCGGCGAATGTTGGCGCGTACCAGCGCGTTGTCATGTTTCCGGTACAGCGCGGCTAGCTCTGCCACCCGCATGACGCCAAAGAAGCTTCGTCGTGGGCGCTCCACCATGCCGTAGTTGCGCAGTTCGATCTCTTCGGTGAACACGGCCTCGGCGCGCGAGGCCATCAACGCGTCATGGAAGTCATTGAGGCCGAAGCGTATGAAGCGGGCACGTTCGGGCTGCACGGCGTTGATATCGGTTAGCAGGTCCTTAAACATGTCCAGCCGGTCGTCGCCGAGCGAGGTGCCGGTGTAGGCCAGTGCTACCCGCACGGTGTACAGGTCGCCCATGGCGCGCTGCAGTGCAGCTCGCTTGGCATTCAGCGCGGCGTTGAAGCGGCCAAACTCGCCGGCCAACAGGTCGCGGACCCCGCGCACGAACTCGCCCACCTCATGCAGTCCCGGCTCGCCGATGCCGCTGTGGTGGTACTTCGATTGCACCAGCCAGATCACCTGCGTCGGACTGATCCAGACGGCGTCAATGCCATGGTCGCCTCCCCCGTCGATAGAAGCCTCGACTGCCTCCGCCTTGCTGACGCCTGCGTTAACCACCAAAAAATGGGCGGCCACGGCTTTCGACAGAAAGTTGCGTTCGCGTTGCTGTTCGTTGTCGCCCTTGCCCTGGATCAGCAACTCGTACTGCTGCGTGAGATAGGCCTGCAGTTGCTGGATCTGTAGCGGCCTTGGCTCTGTGGCCATCAAATCAACTCCCATTGAATGACGAAGAGGTCTTTCAGCTGGCTGTGCCGTGACAGTCGGCCCTCCAGCTCTTCGATGAGCGCGCTGCGCTGGGCATCAATCTCGTCTTGCCGGTCAAAGATGCGCCGCCGCAGCTGATTGCGCTTGTCTTCCAGCTCGCGCTGGCGTTTCTGCCAGTGCAGCTTCTCGTCCAGCGTGGGTGCAAGGCTGGCGCTGCGGCGCAGGTCCTTGATCTCGCGATCCAGCTCCTTGACCTCGTGCTCCAGACCGTTCTTCAGGTCGTCGGCCCAGGCGTCGAGCTTCTCCACCTCGGCATCGAAGTAGCCAAGATTGCGCTGGTTGATGGTCTCCAGCTGTCGGCGCTCCAGCAGCTGAATGCTTTCGTCTAGGCTGCTTGGGATTTCGGCATCAATGGCACTGTCCAGCACCACGGCGGGCAAGCGCAGCAACTTGTCGGCGTCTTCCTCGTGCAAGGCCTCGCCTTGCTCATTGCAAGCGGCGAGCAGTAGGCATTCCTCGCTCGTGCCCATGGCGTCGACGGTGAGCACGCTGAGCTGCAGCCATCCGCTTTGGCCGCGCAGCGGCTTCAGCGTGGCCAGGTGCTTGCCATGCGCGGCGTAGTCGAAGCGCAGGCGGGCCGTGTTCAGCTTTCGGCCGCGGGCCTGCTGAACCAATGCCTGTGCAAGAGGATGGCCGTTGCGGTAGAGGTGGGTCTCACCGCTGCGCCGGGGCAGCTCGTAGCGACCGGGGGGCGCCTGCTCCGGAGAGACGCCCTCGGGCGGATGCCGGAGCGTGAAACCGTGCTCGTCGAACTGCGCGAGCTCGCGCAGTTCGGCGCGCGTCAGGTCCATCAGCCAGTTCTCGAACCGACCGAGTGCGCGCTTGCTCTGTTCGTCGCGGGTCTTGAGCTTCTGCTGCACCGCTTCGTCGAAGTTCTCGAGCAGCAACTGGCGGGTCTTCAGCATGGCGGCGTTGATCTCGGGCGCCAGGTCCAGTTGCAGCTGCTGGAACGACTGCTCGATCTCGTCGCGGCTGCGGCAGGTTTGGTAGATCTCGGCAATGCGGCGCTCGAAGTCCACGCCGCTGCCAATGCTGCCCAGCACCTCGTCACTGGCGCCAAACACGCCTTCGAAGAGTTGGAACTTCTGCGCGAGCAGCTGGTACACGCGTTCGTCCGCCGGGTTGCTCAGGTCCACGAAGTTCACGACGACCACGTCGTGCTTCTGCCCGTAGCGATGGCTACGGCCGATGCGCTGTTCGATGCGCTGCGGGTTCCAGGGCAGGTCGTAATTGATCACCAACGAGCAGAACTGCAGGTTGATGCCCTCGGCGCCGGCCTCGGTGGCAATCATGATGCGTGCTCGGTCGCGAAACTCTTCCACCAGCGCAGCGCGGGTGTCGGCCGTGCGCGAGCCGCTGATGCGGTCGGTGCCTGAGTGGCGCGCCAGCCATTCGGTATGGACCTGCTTGGCTTGCTCGCTGCTGTTGGTGCCGTTGAACAGCACGACCTGCCCTGCATATGGGCTCTGCTCCAGCAAGCTAAGAAGGTAGTCCTGTGTGCGCCTTGATTCGGTGAAGATCAGCGCCTTCTGTTGAGCGCCCAGCTTCTCCAGCTCGGCGAAGGCCTTGCCCAACGCCTGCAGCAGCGCCTGGCCCTTGGCGTTGTCGCGCAGCTGCTGAGCCCGCTGCTGAAACCCGCGCAGCTCGGCCAGCTCTTCGGCGAGGCTGGCGCGCTCGGCCTCAGTGGCTGGCCCGCTGGGCTCCTCCCACTCTTCGGCGGTTTCGTCCAAGGTTTCGTAGTCCTGGTCCAGCGCCTCGGCCAAGTCGGGCGCTGGGGCGCTGCCCAGTTGTTTCTCGAGCCGGTCGGCCATGGTGGCCAGGGCCCCGCCAATGGCGTGGCTGCTGGACGCCAGCAGCTTCCACAGCACCAGCGAGATCAGCTGGCGCTGGCCGTCTGGCAGGGCGTTGAGTTTGGGGCGGCGCAGGTAATCGCCCACCTGCTCGCGCAGCAGCTGCTCGTCCTGGGTCGGCGTGAAGCGTTCCACCAGTGGAATGCGGCGTGTGTAGGAGATATAGGGCTGTACCTGGCGGCGCAGCGTGCGCTGGCAGACGGCCTGAAGCCGGCTGCGCAACTTGGCCAAGGTGTTGGGGTTGGCCACACCCCCGAACTGATCGCGGAAGCTGTCGAGATCGCCGAACACACGGTCGTCGATCAGGCTGACCAGGCCGTACAGCTCCAGCAGCGAGTTCTGCAGCGGCGTGGCGGTGAGCAGGACCTTGGGGGCGTGTGCCAGCGCCTGTTTGAGCGTGTTGCCAATGACGTTGCTGGGCCGGTAGACATTGCGCAGGCGATGCGCTTCGTCCAGCACCACCAGATCCCACGGCACGCGCCGCAGGTCGTCGGCCTTGGTCTTGGCGAACTGGTAGGAACAGATGCCGATCTGGCCCTCGAGCTCGAAGGGGTTCGCATTGCCGCTCTTCTTGAGCTGTCGGTAGCTGGCGGCTTCAAGGATGGTGGCTTGCAGGCTGAATTTGTCCTGCAGCTCCTGATGCCACTGTTTGCGCAGATTGGCTGGCACCACGATGAGGATGCGCCGTCGCCGCTCGGCCCAGCGCTGCGCGATGACCAGGCCGGCTTCGATGGTTTTGCCCAGACCGACTTCGTCGGCCAGGATCACGCCCTTGGACAGCGGACTCTGAAAGGCGAACAGCGCGGCGTCAACCTGGTGAGGGTTCAGATCGACCTGGGCATCGACGAGCGTGGACGTCAGCAAGTCGTCTGCGTCGCCCCCCATGCGCCTCGACAACTGCCAAGCGATGTACTGGGTTTGGTAGTGAGTGAGGGCGGAGGGCACAGAGCGAGGGAGAACGGTGAGCAAGGCGTGATGGTGGCAGAGCTAATGGCTTCCGGAGCTTAGGCAAACTCGGTCTGATGCTCGCGACAGTACTGCAGGCCGCCAAATCGCTTGGCGTTGTTCCAGCAAAACTTGCCCTCGGGGTAGGTGATCTTCACGCCGCAGGTGGCGCAGAAGAGGCGCTTGGCGGCTGCATCAACTCGCGCGGCGGTCGGTGCGAGGGCGGCTTGTGGCGCTGGTTCTTCCGGTACGCGTGCTGCAACGGATGGGGCAGCCGCCTGTTGAGTGACGAGGGCGTCTGGTGCTGACGGAGATGCCTTGGGCCGCATGAACTCCGGCAACGCCAGTTGGTCGTCAGGCCGGTGTTGACGCGCGAGCTTCTCACCCCACTCTTTGACGGTAGCCGCAGACCGGAAGTTCACCGCCACGCTGAGTGCGCCCAGGCCGCTGAATGCCGCATCGATGTACCGCTGGCGCCATTCCGCGAACTGGTCGGCCTTGATGACGTTGCGGGTGTCGTAGCGCTTGGCGTCAGGCCGCTGGATGATGGCCTTGGGGTGAAACATCACCACGTGGTGGAACTTGGGCTCGGTGCCAAAGCGGCCGCTGATATCCAGGCCCTCCAGCAGCTTGCGCAGCACGCGCTCATGGCGTTGGCTTTGTGAGACTGGGGACTCAATACCTTGGCGATGACCGCTTCTGTAGGTGACGGTGAACTCGCCGGCATCGTTGATGGTCACATTGCCATTGAAGCACTTGGTCTCGATCAGGATGAAGTCGGCTGCGCGGTTGATGACCAGGTGGTCGATCTGGGCCTCGTCGTCGCCGACCTTGATGCGGAGGTCGTGAATGACGGCGTGGTTCTCACTGTCGCGCAACAAGCTCTCGATGTGAAACGCTGCGTCGCGTTCGCCTTCGATGCCCTTCTTCACGCGCCAGTACGCGTCTTTGAGCCACTCACGCTGCCGGGCGTCCAGCGCTGGCGAGGACTGCAGCTCCTCCAGCAGCTTCAAGCGCTTCGACTTGTCATCGGCTGCTTTGATCAACATCTTGTTTGGCTCTCCCCGTTTTGTGGTCGGCATTCTCGCCATGGAAGCCCGGCGCAGCGGCGCTGAACGTTGGGCCGACCGTAGCCCACGCGTGTCGTGATTGGTGCGGCGTATGTCGCGCCCGACGACACGTCAACGAAACGTGTTCTTGTTTGATTGACATGACGACATGAGGCCGTCCCCACCTCAAAGCGGCCGACATGGAGCGCCCGCCGCGTCTGTTCCACTTCGGGCGTGAACCCTCCTGCCAGCCCACCCGCGCCCAAGCCCCACCCCCCGGCCCCGCTTTTCCCTCTGCCCCAGCCCCGCCACGCGGCCCGCCTGCCGGCTGGCCTGACGCCCGAGGACTGGCAACGCCTGCGCCAGGCGGCGCATGTGCTGCCGCAGGTGCTGCACCCCGACGACTTGGAGGAGGGCAGCGACGAGGCGCTGGAACGCCTGGGCGCCATTCAGATTGCCAAGGCCGCCGCTGGCGGGCGGCCGAGCCGTTGGATCTTGCCGCAGCACGTGGCCGTGGCGCTGGCGCAGTTGCAGGCCACGCCGATGGCGAACGACCTTCGGCCCCGGCTGCAGGCGCGCTGGCAGCAGCTGGAGTCGATGGGGTTGCAGCGCGAGGGCTTGCTCTTCACCCGCCTGTGCCAACAACCGCTCTTGCTGGCGCATGAGGGCTGGCGCATTGAGCTGGCGCACCGCGTGCCGGTGATGGAAGAGCCCGTGTGGGCCTTTTTGCGCGATGGGGACCTGGCTGCGCTGCGCCAGGCGCTGGGCCAGATGCCGCCTTACTCGCACGGGGCGGAGCTGACCCTGCACCTGAACCATTTGGTGGCGCGCAGCGAGGCCATAGGCAAAGACAGCCAGCTGGCCGCGCTGCTGGTGCGCCTGCAGGCCGAGTGCAGCGTGGCCATGCCTTTTGAGGACCTGAAAGCCGCGCTGACCCGTGCGCAGGACCGCTGGGAGCAGGCGGTGGGCGAGCAGGACCGGCTGGCCAGCCTGGGCCGCGAGCTGGCCTTCCGCGGCTACCCGGACAGCTTTGAGACGGCGCGCCAGCTGGGCCGGCGCGTCACGCTTTACTTGGGGCCGCCGAACAGCGGCAAGACGTACGCGGCGTTCGAGCAACTGGCGCAAGCGCGCTCCGGGGCCTACCTCGCCCCGCTGCGCCTGCTGGCGCTGGAAGGGCGCGACCGCTTGGTGGGGCGCGGCGTGGCGTGCTCGCTGCTGACCGGCGAAGAGAGCGTGCCGGCCGAGAACGCGCGGGTGGTGAGCAGCACCATCGAGATGGCCGACACCCGCGAGCCGGTGGACGTGGCGGTGATTGACGAGGCGCAGATGCTGTTCGACCCCTCGCGCGGCTGGGCCTGGACGCAGGCCATTTGCGGCGTGCCGGCGCGCGAGCTGATCATCATTGCCAGCGCCTACGCCGCGCCGGCGCTGGAGCGCCTGCTGGCGCTGTGCGGCGAACGGCCCGAGCGGCGCGTGTTCGAGCGCAAGCAGCAGGTGCAGTTGTTGGGCGTGCCGGTGCCCATGGCGCACCTGCAGGCGGGCGACGCGGTGGTGGCCTTCAGCCGCCGCGACGTGCTGATGCTGCGCGACCAGATTGCCGAGGCGGGGCACCGCGTCAGCGTGATCTACGGCGCCCTGCCGCCCGAGGTGCGCCGCCGCGAGGCCGAGCGCTTTGCCGTGGGCGCCAGCCAGGTGCTGGTGGCCACGGACGCCATTGGCATGGGGCTGAACCTGCCGATTCGCCGCGTGCTGTTCTCCACCTTGGAGAAGTTCGACGGGGTGGGCGACCGCAGCTTGAGCGTGAGCGAGGTGCACCAGATTGCCGGCCGCGCCGGCCGCTACGGCCTGCACGACGAGGGCTTTGTCAGCGTGCTGAAGGAAAGCGAGGCCAGCTCGCTCAAGAAGCTGCGCGAGCTCTTGCCCAAAGAGCCGCGCGCGCCGCGCGACTTCAAGGCGCCGGTGGCCCCGAACTGGACGCATGTGCGCACCATTGCCGAGCGCATGGGCGTGAAGAAGCTCTATGCCGTGCTGAGCATCTTCATGCAGCAGCTGCGCCTGGACGACGCGCACTTTGCGGTGGCTGAGCTGGAGCAAATGCTGGGCCTGGCCGAGCTGCTGGACCAGCGCGCGGGCGCTTTGAGCCTGCAGCAGCGTTTTCGTTACGCGCAGGCGCCGGTGGACACGCGGTTGCCGCAGCTGATGGAGCACTACGAGGCCTGGGCCACGGCGCATGCGCTGACCGGCCAGGCGGGCGCGCCGCGCTTTGTGGACGACGTGGACGAGCACGCGCGCCTGGACCGCATGGAACAGACCCTGCGCCTGTGCACCCTGTGGCTGTGGCTGGATTTGCGCTTCCCCGGCAGCTACGGCCACGTGGAGGCGGTGCTGGACCTGCGCAGCCGCTTGAACGATGGGATCGAGCGCCAGCTCAAAGGGCGCCGGCCGCTGTGGCAGCGGCGCGGTCGTTAAAAGCTGTTTGACCCCAGTCTGCGGCCTGAACCAAGTTCAGGCCTTCGCCGCCCCCCGAGGGGGTTGAGCCCGCCTTGGGGCGGCCCGGCGGCGGGCTCCTCGGCTCACCCCGTAGTGATCAGCGCGTCGAGTGCGCGCTCGAAGGCGACCACCGTGCGGTCGATGTTTTGCAGCTTGTCCAGCCCGAACAGGCCGATGCGGAAGCTGCGGTAGTCCGCACCCTCGTCGCAGGCCAGCGGCACGCCGGCGGCGATCTGCAGGCCTTGGTCGGCCCAGGCCTTGGTGTTCTGCCACTCGGCGTGCGGGGTGTAGCTCACCACCACGCAAGGCGCCTGGAAGCCGGGCGCGGCCACGCTGGGAATGCCGCGCGACTCCAACAGGCCGCGCACGCGGCGGCCCAGTTCTTCTTGGGCGGCCTTGGCGGCGGCGAAGCCAAAGGCGCGGGTTTCGTGCACGGCGTCGCGCAGCTGCGCCAGGCCGTCGGTGGGGTAGGTGGCGTGGTAGGCCATCTGACCCTGCTCGTGCGCGGCCATGATGGCGGCCCACTTTTTGAGGTCCAGCGCAAAGCTGCTGCTGG
This sequence comes from Inhella sp., assembly GCF_027532025.1. GTDB lineage: Bacteria > Pseudomonadota > Gammaproteobacteria > Burkholderiales > Burkholderiaceae_C > Inhella. The sequence goes on from NZ_JAPZSY010000035.1 coordinate 49,441, forward strand.
TGGTCTCCGCCAATCGCGCCACGGCGCGCGGCGAGAGCATCACCAGGCCGGCGCAGGGCGTGCTGCTCCAGCCCTTTTGCGGTGCGCTGATGAGCACGTCCACGCCGGTTTGCGCCATGTCCACCCACATGGCGCCGGAGGCCACGCAGTCCAGCACGAAGAGGCCGTCGTGCGCGTGCACGGCGTCGGCAATGGCTTGGAGGTGATCGTCCGGCAGCATCAGGCCGGCGGAGGTTTCGACGTGCGGGGCGAAGACCACGGCGGGCTTCGTCTCGCGGATGGTGCTGACGATTTCGTCCAGCGGCGCCGGTGCGAAGGGCGCCGTGGCGCCGGGCTGCGCGCGGCGTGCCTTGAGCACGGTGGACGAGGAGGCCACGCCCGCCATCTCGAAGATTTGCGTCCAGCGGTAGCTGAACCAGCCGTTGCGCACGATGAGCACGTGCTTGCCGCCCGCAAACTGGCGGGCCACGGCCTCCATGCCGTAGCTGCCCCCACCGGGCACCACCACGGCCGCGGCGGCGTTGTAGACCTCCTTCAGGCCCGCGGACAGCTCTTGCATGACCGTGGCGAAGCGCTTGGAGAGGTGGTTCAGCGAGCGGTCGGTGTAGACGACGGAGTACTCGAGCAAACCATCGGGGTCGATGTGGGGGTGCAAGCCGGGCATGGGGTTCCGCCTTCGGGGCATGGCTGGGGCGGCCGAGTGTAGGAAACCGAGGCGGGCCGCACCGGGACGCTGCACGGCGCTTCACGCAAGAAGAAGGCACGCGCCATGGCTGACAGACGCTGGCCGCAGGGCCGCATTTCCACAATGCCGCCATGCAGCAACCCACCCCGCGCCCCCCTTTGCCCTCATGCAGCTTGCCGCTTGCGGGCTTGCGGGTGGTCGAGATGGGCCAGCTCATCGCCGGGCCTTTTGTGGGCAAGACCTTGGGCGACTTCGGGGCCGAGGTGATCAAGATCGAATCGCCGCAGGGCGGCGACCCCCTGCGCACCTGGCGCTTGATGCAGGACGGCACCTCGGTGTGGTGGCAGGTGCAGTCGCGCAACAAGCGCTCGCTGGCGCTGGACCTGCGCACGCCCGAGGGGCAAGACCTGGCGCGCCGCTTGATTGCCGAGGCCGATGTGCTGGTGGAGAACTTTCGGCCCGGCGCGCTGGAGCGCTGGGGCCTGGGCTACGAGGCCCTGTCCACCCTGAACCCGGGCTTGGTGATGCTGCGCATTTCGGGCTACGGGCAGAGCGGGCCGTACCGCGACCGGCCGGGCTTCGGGATGATTGGCGAGGCCATGGGCGGCCTGCGCCATCTGACGGGCGAGCCCGACCGGGTGCCGGTGCGCTGCGGGGTGTCGATTGGCGACACCCTGGCGGCGCTGCACGGCGTGATCGGGGTGCTCACCGCGCTGTACCACCGCAAGGCCAACGGCGGACCGGGGCAGGTGATCGACGTGGCGCTGCACGAGGCGGTCTTCAACTGCATGGAAAGCCTGCTGCCCGAGTACAGCGCCGCGGGCGTGGTGCGCCAACCGGGGGGCTCGGCGCTGCCGGGCATTGCACCGAGCAATGCCTACCGCTGCGCGGACGGGGTGGTGCTGGTGGCGGGCAATGGCGACTCCATCTTCAAGCGGCTGATGCACGCCATCGACCGCGACGACCTGGGCATGGACCCGGCGCTGGCGCAGAACGCCGGGCGGGTGGCGCGCGTGGCGGAGATCGACGCGGCCATCGAAGCCTGGACGCTGACCCGCGGCGTGGACGAGGTGCTGGCGACGCTGACCGCCGCCGATGTGCCGGTGGGCAAGGTGTACACGGCGGCGGACATTGCCGCCGACCCGCACTACCAGGCGCGGGACATGCTGTTGACGCAAACCACGCACGAGGGCCGCGTGCTGACGGTGCCAGGCATCGTGCCCAAGCTGCTGGGCACGCCGGGTGCCTTGCGCACGCCAGCCCCGCGCCTGGGCGAAGACACCGACGCCGTGCTGGCCGAGTTGGGCCTGAGCCCCTCGCAGGTGGCGGCGCTGCGCGAGCGCGGCATCGTGGCCTGAGCGGCCGAAGGCCGGCAGGCAAAGCCCCCGGCCACCCGGGACCTTGCAGGCCATCTTTCCAAAATGAACTATTTAGTTCAGAATGCGACCAGAAGGTTTCGCAGGGAGCAAGCCATGACTTCATTCGATCGCGCCGGCCGGGGCCTGTTGGCGGCCATCACGCTGGTGGCCTTGGCCGCCGCAGTGCCCGCCCTGGCCGCAGAGCCCGCGCGCGGCGGCCCGCCGCTGTGGGAGCTGGGAGGCGCGGTGTTTGGCGTGTCGCAGCAGGCCTACCCGGGGGCGGACGAACACCTGAACCGCGCGCTGGTGCTGCCCTACTTCATCTACCGCGGCAAGGTGCTGCGCGCCGACCGCGAAACGGCGGGCTTGCGCGCCTTCAAAACCGAGCGCTACGAGCTGGACGTGGGCGTGGCGGGCGCCTTTGGCGGGGGCGATGACGAGATCAAGGCTCGCCAAGGCATGCGCGAACTGGGCACCCTGGTGGAGCTGGGGCCACGCCTCAAGATCCGACTCGGCGACGGGGGCGGCAACGCCGGCAGCTGGCGCCTGGACCTGCCGGTGCGCGGCGTGTTCGACCTGAACGACCGCGCCCGCCACCGCGGCATGGCCTTTGAGCCGGAACTCTCGTTCCAGCGGCAAGCCGCCGGGGGCTGGCGGTACAGCACGGGGCTGAGCGCCATCGTGGCCGACCGCCGTTTGGCCGATCACTTTTACGGGGTGAGCGCCCTGGACGCCCGCGTTGGCCGGGCTGCCTACGCCGCCGAAAGCGGCCTGGTGGCTTGGCGCTTGTCGGTGTCGGCCACGCGCGCTTTGGGGCGCGACTGGCGTGTGTTTGGCTTCGCCCGCTTGGACAGCGTGGCCGGCGCCGCCAACGAGAACAGCCCCTTGGTGCGAAAGACCACCGGCACCACCGTCGGCCTGGGGCTGACCTACACCTGGATGCGATCGGAGACCCGCGCGAATGACTGAAGCCCACCCCCTGCTCCGTGCCCTGCCCCTGGCCACCTTGATGGCCTGGAGCCTGAGCACCGCCAGCGCCCAAGCGGCGCCGCCGCTGCCCACGCTGGACGTGAACGCCTACATGGGCCGCTGGCACCAGGTGGCGCTGTACCCCAACCGTTTTCAGGCCCAGTGCCTGGACAGCACGACGGCCACGTACAAGTTGTTGGACGACGGCCGGGTGGAGGTGGCGAACCGCTGCCGCACCAAGGACGGCTGGGATGAAACGGTGGGCGTGGCCCGACCGCGTGAAGGCACGGTGCGCCAAGACGGCGGGCGCCTGCTGGCACCGGCCTCGCTGGAGGTGAGCTTCTTGCCCAAAGCCCTGCGCTGGTTGGGCGTGGGCTGGGGCAAGTACGACGTGGTGCACCTGAGCCACGGCGCGCCGCAAAGCGGCTGGGCCGTGGTGAGCGAACCCAGCAAGCAGTACCTGTGGGTGCTGTCGCGCACGCCGCAGCTGGACGAGGCGCAGTGGACCGCGGTGACGGCCGAGCTGCAGCGCATGGGCTTCGACTTGCAGCGCTTGAAGCGCGAGGCGCCGCCGCGAGGGTGAGCGGCGCGGGGCCTGCGAGTGCCGCTGTGGCTGGAGCAGGGCGCCGTTACGCGTAGGGCTCGAATTGATGGCTGTCCCGGCTGATCAGCAGCATCAGCTTGGAGTGGACGACGAGCTTCTCTTTGCCGAAGGGCATTTCGCGCAGCACACCCAGGTCGGTCAGGTTGTGCAGGCAGCGGGATCCCGCTTGCGGCAGTACGGCGGCTCCAAGATGACGTCCACCAACTCACGGGTGTCGATCTTGGGCCGGCGGGTGCGCACGTGTTTGGTGGTGTGGTCGGCCAGGGCGCAGGCATGCGCAACGGGGGCGCCCCGACTTGGCCACAATCGCCCCGATGCACGCCACCGTCCTTCGCCGTTCCCTCTTGCCGATCGCCTGTGGCTTGGCCCTGCTGGGCGGGTGCACGTCACCGCGCTCCAAGGGCGACCTGAAATCGGCGGTTTATCAGCGCGAGGCCTTCACCGCCGACGAGACCTTCTCGCGCCTGTTCGACACGCCCGTGGCGCAGAGCTGCGAGGCGGCGCGGCGGGCCTTGCTGAGCCAGGGCTACATCGTGTCGCGCGCCGACGAGCGCCAGGTGGTGGGCAGCAAGCGCTTCCAGCCCGAGGGCGAGGTGCACGTGGAGCTGAGCTTCAACATCGTGTGCGCCACCGAGGGCGAGCGCCTGAGCACCCTGTTCGTCAGCGCCCAACAAGACAAGTACGTGCTGAAAAAGAACCCGAACGCGGCCAGCATCGGCGTGAGCGCGGTGGGCTCGATCTCGGTGCCGTTGGGCTCGACCGAGGATTCCTTGGTCAAGGTGGCCAGCGAAACCGTGCCCGCCGGGGTTTTCTACGACCGCTTCTTTGCCCTGGTGCAACGCTTGCTGAAGCAGCAGGCGGAGGGCGGCTGAGCCGGCTTTGTGGCGCGAAAGCCCCAACTTGGGGCGGTTTCGGGGTTTGTTTGACGACTCTAGGGGGGTGCTATCGCGCCCGAAAGGGCGTTTAGCGTTGACAATATGTGCTTCGCACGCTGCTCGAGACCTTCGGTTCAGGGGTCTGGGGTCGGTCAGGGGGTGGCCCCGCCGGCCTTTTGGTTTTTTGGGTTGATCTTTTGGAGCGTTCGACATCGCGTGGAGGGAGGTCCTCTGCGCGTGGTTTCACCGCTCTCACGAAAGGCATTCCCATGAGCACGCAACAAACCGGCACCGTCAAGTGGTTCAACGAAACCAAGGGTTTCGGCTTCATCACTCCGGACGACGGCGGCAAGGACCTGTTCGCGCACTTCAGCGCCATCCAGTCCAAGGGCTTCAAGTCCCTGCAAGAGAACCAACGCGTCTCGTTCGACGTGGTTCCTGGCCAAAAGGGCCCGCAAGCCGCCAACATCGTTCCGCTGTAATCAGCTGAACCGCCACGGCCGGGAAGGCGCCTTCGGGTGCCGCCCGGCTTTTTGCATTCAGGAGACCGTCATGGCCAAAGAAGAACTGATCGAGATGCGCGGGAAGGTGGACGAAGTGCTGCCCGACTCGCGCTACCGCGTGACCCTGGAAAACGGTCACCAGCTCATCGCCTACACCAGCGGCAAGATGCGCAAGCACCACATCCGCATCCTGGCCGGCGATCAGGTGGCGCTGGAGATGAGCCCATACGATTTGGGCAAGGGCCGCATTACGTTCCGGCATCTGGAGCGCCGCTCCTGAGCCCTGCGGGCCGCTAAGGTGCCGGGCTTTCAGATCCTGAAGGCCCGGCATGAGCGACGAACTGCCCCGCGACGACCACGCCCTGCGTGACGCCGCGCTCGACTACCACCGCACCCCGACGCGCGGCAAGATCGCCGTCACCCCCACCAAGCCCCTGGCCAACCAGCGCGACCTGTCGCTGGCCTACTCGCCGGGCGTGGCCTTCCCCTGCCTCGCCATCGAGGCCGACCCGAACGCCGCCGCCGAGTACACGGCCCGCGGCAATCTGGTGGGCGTGGTCACCAACGGCACGGCGGTGCTGGGCCTGGGCGACATCGGCCCGCTGGCGGCCAAGCCGGTGATGGAAGGCAAGGGCTGCCTGTTCAAGAAGTTCGCCGGCATCGATGTGTTCGACATCGAGCTGAACGAGAAAGACCCCGACAAGCTGGTCGAGCACATCGCGGCGCTCGAGCCCACGCTGGGGGGCATCAACCTCGAAGACATCAAGGCGCCCGAGTGCTTCTACGTGGAGCGCAAGCTCAAGGAGCGCCTGTCCATCCCCGTCTTCCACGACGACCAGCACGGCACGGCCATCATCAGCGGCGCGGCGCTGCTCAACGGGCTGGAGATCACGGGCAAGCGCATCGGTGAGATCAAGCTGGTGTGCTCCGGCGCCGGCGCGGCGGCCATCGCCTGCCTGGACCTGATGCTGGGCCTGGGCCTGAAGGTGGAGAACGTCTTCGTCGTCGACAGCAAGGGCGTGATCCACACCGAGCGCGAGGACGCCCAGAGCGGCAAGCTGGACGAGAGCAAGCGCCGCTACGCGCAGGCCACGGCACACCGAAGCTTGAGCGACGCCATCGACGGCGCCGACGTGTTCTTGGGCTGCAGCGCGGCCGGCGTGCTCAAGCCCGAGATGGTGGCGCGCATGGCGCCGCAGCCGCTGATCCTGGCGCTGGCCAACCCCGAGCCCGAGATCCGCCCCGAAGCGGCGCTGGCCGTGCGGCCCGACGCCATCGTGGCCACGGGCCGCAGCGACTACCCGAACCAGGTCAACAACGTCCTGTGCTTTCCGTACATCTTCCGCGGCGCGCTGGACTGCGGCGCCACGCGCATCACCGAAGAAATGAAGCTGGCCTGCGTGCGCGAGATCGCCGCGCTGGCCAAGGCCGAGGTGAGCGACGAGGTGGCCGCGGCCTACGCCGGCCAGGAGCTGAGCTTCGGGCCGCAGTACCTGATCCCCAAGCCGTTTGACGCGCGCTTGATCTTGCGCATCGCCCCCGCGGTGGCCGAGGCCGCCTTGGCCAGCGGCGTGGCCACGCGGCCCATCGCCGACCTGGAGGCCTACCGCCAAAGCCTGCAGCGCTTTGTGTACCAAACCGGCCTGGTGATGCGCCCGGTGTTCACCGCCGCCAAGGCGCGCCGCGCCCGCGTGGTGTACGCCGAGGGCGAGGACGAGCGCGTGCTGCGCGCCGCCCAGGTGGTGGTGGACGAAGGCCTGGCGCGGCCGATCTTGGTGGGGCGGCCGGCCGTGATCGCGGCGCGCATCGAGCGCGCCAAGCTGCGCCTCAAGGTGGGCGTGGACGTGGAGGTGGTGGACCCCGAGGACGACCCACGCTTTCGCGAGTGCTGGGAGGGCTACCAGCGCTTGATGGGCCGCGAGGGCGTGACGCCGAGCATGGCCAAGGCCGCGCTGCGCCGCTCGAACACCCTGATCGCCGCGATGCTGGTGCGCCGCGGCGACGCCGACGCGATGCTCTGCGGCCTGGTGGGCCGCTTCGAGCAGCACCTGGAGCACGTGCGCGACGTGATCGGCCTGGCGCCGGGGGTGAGCAACTTCGCCACCGTCAACGCCCTGCTGCTGGACGAGCGCACGCTCTTCATCGCCGACACCTTCGTCAACGAAGAGCCGAGCAGCGCGCTGCTGGCCGAGATCGCCGGCCTGGCCTGCGACCAGATGGGCCGCTTCGGCCTGACGCCGCGCGTGGCCTTCGTCTCGCACAGCATGTTCGGCAGCAGCAAGCGGCCGAGCGCGCGGCGCATGCGCGAGGCCGCCAGCCTGTTCAAGGCGCAGCGACCCGGCGTGAACTGCGATGGCGAGATGCACGGCGACGCGGCCCTGGACCCCGAGGTGCGCCGCAACTTCTTGCCCGACAGCACGCTGGACGGCGAGGCCAACCTGCTGCTGCTGCCCAACCTGGACGCGGCGAACATCTTGTTCAACGTGCTCAAGGTGACGGGCGGCCATGGCGTGACGGTGGGCCCCGTGCTGCTGGGCGCGGCCAAGCCGGTGCATGTGTTGACGCCGTCGAGCACGGTGCGTCGGGTGATCAACATGACCGCGCTGGCGTCAGCAGGCTGAGCCCCGCGCCGTGAGAAGCGGCGCAGGCAGCGGGCTTCAGCCCCTGGCGCGCGGCGCGGGGGTCGCCGCACAATGGCGACGACCATGGCCACCCTGCATTTGCCCACGTTGCTGATCGCCCTGGCCGTGGTCACGGCCGTCGCGATGACCTTGGTGCTGCTGGCGGCGCACTGGGCTGGGGCGCGCCGCGAGGGCTGGATGTGGGCGCTGGGCTCCTTGGGGTTGAGCGGCGGCTTGGCGCTGCTCACCGTGGGCGAGCACCCCTCGAACACCCAGGTGGTGCTGGGCTATGGCGTGCTGAGCGCGGGCCTGGGGCTGACGGTGGGCGGGTTTCGGACGTACGCCGGCTTGGGGCGGGCTTGGCTGCCGGTGCTGCTGCTGGGGGTTCTGGGCCTGGCGGGCGCCGCTTTGTTTGCCTATGCCGAACCCAGCGCCATGGCGCGCCAGCGCTGGACGGCCCTGCTGACGCTGGGGGGCTGCGGTTGGACGGGGCTGTGGCTGTGGGGCCTGCCGGAGGCGCCGGCCCGCACGGCGCAGCGCCTGACCGCCGCCGGCTACTTGCTGACGACGCTGATGATTGGCCTGTGGCTGGCGGACCCCTTGCTGCGTGTCGCCGTTTGGAGCGGGCCCCCGATGGCCGCGCTGCTGATGCTGATGAGCCAACTGGTGACCCTGGGCGGGCAGATGCTGATGCTGACGCAACGCCACGCTGGCGAGCTGACGCTGGCGGCGACGACCGACGCGCTGACGGGCATCCACAACCGCGCGGGCTTCGAAGAGCTGGCCACGCGCAAGATCGCCCGCGCCGGGCAAACTCAGCAGCCCCTGGCGCTGCTGGTGTTCGACATCGACCACTTCAAGCGCATCAACGACACCCACGGCCACCCAGTGGGCGACCGCGTACTGCGGCGGGTGGTGAGCCGTGCGCTCAACACCCTGCGCCCCGACGATCTCTTGGGCCGCTGGGGCGGCGAGGAGTTCGTGGCGCTGCTGGTGGGGGTGTCGTCTGAGCAGGCGGTGCAGGCGGCCGAACGCCTGCGTGTGGCGGTGGTGGAGCGCGGCTTCAAGCTGAGCAATGGCACGCGGTTGTCGGTGAGCGTGTCCATCGGCCTGATGGCCACCCCCGCCCAAGCGGACGACCCGCGAACGCAGCTGCGCAAGCTGGTGGCCGTGGCCGACATGGCCTTGTACGAGGCCAAGCGCGGCGGACGCAACCAAGTCCAGGTGGGCCACGCGGAGACGCGACCGCCGCCGCTGGGCGATGCGCAGGTGTCGGCTTGGGTGGCCGGCGCGACGGGCTGAGCCTCAGGCACGCAGCAAGGGCATCACCCCGCCGCTGTAGCCGGGGAACAGGCGCGCCAGCTGCGCATCCTTCAGGCCCAGGTGCTGCGCGGCCACGCCGGCGAACACGGCGCGGTGGTCGGTGGTGATGGCGAGGTCCCGCCCCTGGTAGCGGGCGCTGGCTTCCAGCCCTGGCCAGGGGCCGTGCACGCGGCCACCTTGCACGCGGCCGCCCAACAGCCACAGGGCATTGCCGTGGCCGTGGTCGGTGCCGCCGTTGCCGTTTTCGCGCACGGTGCGCCCGAACTCGCTGACGACCAGGACCACGGTGTCTTGCCACAGCGGGCCCAACTCGCGGGCCAGCAGGGCCAGGCCCTGACCCAAAGGCGCGAGGCGCGCAGCCAGCTGGCCGGTGCTGGCGCCTTGGCGCACGTGGGTGTCCCAGCCACCGGCTTGCAGCAAGGCGAACTGCACGCGGGCGTCGCCCCGCATGACGCGGGCCAGGCGGCGGGCGTCGTCAGGGAAGCCCGCGGCGGGCGGGGCGCCGTTGTCGGCGGCCATCATTTCGCGCTCGAAGCCGCCGGCACCGCTGCCGCCCATCATGGCCGGCTCGGCGATGGCTTGCGCCATTTGCTCGCGGCCGCGCTGGCCCTCTTGCCATGCCTTGGCGTAGCGGGGGTCGTCGGCGTAGAGCTTTTCCAGGCCCGCGGCCATGCCCGAGCGTTCTTGCCGCAGGCCGCGGGCGGCGCCGCGTCCGGCATTGCCCCCGGGGAGGGCGGCCACGTCGGCATGGCCACCGAGGATGCGCGGTCGGTTGGGGCCGGCGTAGACGGCGCGCACGGCCTCGCTGTCGCCCCCGAGGGTGAGCAGGCGGCCCATCCAGCCGTCGGGTGTGGTCTTGACGCCGGGGGTGCCGCTTTCCAGTTCGTCTTGCGCTTCAAAGTGGCTGCGGCCGCTGGCCTGCGCGCCGCAGGCGTGCACGAAGCCCAATTGGCCGGCGGTCCACAGGGGCTGCAGGTCTTTCAGGGCCGGGTGCAGGCCGAAGCGGCCGTCCAAATCGAAAACGCCGCCGTCTTGCCCCGGGCTTGGCAGGGCGATGGTGGGGCGCTCGCGTCGGTAGTCGGGGTCGGCGTGCGGCACGACGACCGACAAGCCGTCGACCGCGCCGCGCAACAGCACAACGACGAAGCGCTGCGGCGCGCCCGAGGAAGCGGCGTGGGCCCAGGGAAGCGCACCGAGGGCGAGCGCGCTGGCGATGGCGTGGCGGCGTGTGGTCATGGTGGTCAGCAGTTTTGAAAGTCGGGGGACGCCAGCAGCAAGGCGGCTTGCAGGCGGGGCGGTTCGGCGGCAACGGCGGCGCGGGTGGGGGAACCGATGGCCGGGCCCAGGGTGGCCAGCAGCTCGGCGGTGGACGGGTTGACGCGCTGCGCCAAGCGGGCGGCCAGGTCGGCCCGGCGCGCCAGGGCCTCGGGGTCGAGCCAAGCGGCGCGGGTGGGCTTGGGGCCGTCGGGCGTGGGCCAGGCGAAGGGCGCTTGCCCCAGGTTGCGCAGGCCCAGCACCAAGGGCTCGACCAGCTCGGGCCGGCTGCTTTGGCCGGTGGCGCGCAGCAGGCTGACGGCAAAGCGCTGGGGCGTCTTGAACTTGGCACCCAGGGTGTCGGGGGCGATGAAGCTGGGGTGGGTGAGCAAGGCCTGCAGGGTGCTGCGGATGTCGCCACCGCTGCGCGTGAAGGCGGCTGCGACGTGGGCCACCAGGGCGGGCTCGGGCTCGTCGTTCACGAAATGGCGAACCAGCTTGAACGCGAGGTGGCGCGCGGTGCTGGGGTGGCGGGCCAGTTGGTCCAGCGCCCACTCGCCTTGGCTCTGGCCGCGGCCAGGCACGGGTTGGCCCAGCCAAGTCTTGGGGCCGTCGTCGTGGCGCCGGGGGTCGAAGGCGAACAAGGATGGCGAGTCGCCGCCGCCTGCCGCCCGGCGGCCGCGTCCGGGCGTCACGGTCCAGCCGGTGAGCACGCGGGCCAGCTCGGTCACGTCGGCCTGGGTGTAGCCGCCGTCCACACCCAGGGTGTGCAGCTCCATCAGCTCGCGGGCGTAGTTTTCGTTCAGGCCCCCCGTGCCGCCACCGGGCAGGGGCACGTTGGCGCCTTCTTTGGTGCTGAGGTAGTTGTCCAAATAGAACAGCATGGCCGGGTGCTTGGCGGTGGCGCCCAGCAGGTCCCGAAAGCGCCCCATGGCGTGCGGGGCGATGGCGCGGTGCACGTAGTCGCCCACCATCACGCGGCACAGGCCCTTGCCGATGAAGACGTTGAAGTGATGGAACCAGAAGTCCGTCATCACCGAGTGCAACTGGCGGGGGCTGTCAAGCGCCGGCATCAGCCAGGTTTGCACGGCCTGGCCCAGGGCTCGGCGCACCTGCTCGCGGCGCTCCATGTTGTTCTCGCCAGGGTCGCGACGCTGGCTCTCGCGGTAGGCCATCACGGTGTCGCGCAAGGGGGTGCCGTGCAGCGCGGCCAGGCGCTCGTCCAGCTCAGGCTGGGGCAGGCGCTCGGGCTGCAATTGCTCGTCCAGGTAAGCGCGCCAGCCCATGGCCTGCACGCGGGCCAGATCGCCGGGGCGCGGGCCCCAGGCGAGGCGGTTGAGGGCATGCGCGGCCAGGGCCTCGGACGACGGCGTGGCGGCCAGGGCGCCACGGGCCAGCGGCAGCGCCGCGGCGGTGGCGGCAGCGGAGAGGAGGGTGCGGCGGAGGAGTGTCATGCGGTTCGCCAGGCGTCTTGGGGGCCGAGTGCGGCCGGGGCTTGCGAAAGGCGCTGGCGTGCGGCGGCATCGTCCAGCAGGTGGGCGCGCCACCAGTCGGTGGTGACGGCGCGGATGAGGTCGCGGTGGCGTTCGGTCTGGGCCACGGCCGGCTCGGGGCGCGGGCGCCACTGGCGCTGGCCCTGGGCGTTGCCCGAGAAGGTGGCGTGGTCGGCCCCGTCCAGCCACAGCTCGGCCTTGCGGCCGGGCGGCAGGGCCTCGAAAACGCGGCGCCGGTGGTCGCCGCGGCTGGCCCGCTCGCTGCCGACGGCGGCGAAGGGGTCGGTGTCGAACGACCCCGTCAAGCACAGCACCGGTCGCTGGATGCCGTCAAAACCGCCATCGCCCTGCGGGGGCGGCGACGGGCTGAAGGCCGCAAAGGCACGCGGCCGAGGGTCGCTCAGCGGCGCGGGGCCACCCTGGCCGAAGCGCTGCCCCGCCACCGCCAGCGTGGTGTGCGCGCCGAACGAGTGGCCGGCCAGGCCGATGGCGTCCAAGCGCAGACGGGCCAGCGCCGGGTCGCCCGCTGCCTGACGGCGGCTCAGCTCGTCCAGCACGAAGCGCACATCCAAGCCACGGGCGATCAGCTGTTCGGCACTGGCGGCCTGCTGCAGACGGCGCCATCCGCCCTCGCGCCACACCTCGGTGTCGCTGCCCGGGTGTTGCAGCTGCAAGGTGGCGAAGCCCGCCTCCAACCACGCTTGCACCCAATCCCGCCCGGCTTGCAAGCTGCCGCCCAGACCATGGCTGAACAGCACCAAGGGCACGCGGTCGGCGCTGGACCCCGCAGGCCAGCGCAGGTGCAGCGGCAGTTCGCGCTGGCGGCTGGGGTCAAGCCAACGCGTCTCGGCCGCCGCGAAGGCTGGCGCAAGGCCCACCGTGGTGGCCAGCAGGGTGAGAAGGCGTCGACGCTGGAGCATGAACGAAGCATGCCGCCTTCAGCCCCACGGCGACGTGACCGCTTTGCAAAGAAACCTTGCTGAGCCCGCCCGTGGTTCGCGTCCGTCGGCGGCAAGCGCCGGGGTCGTGGGCGTCCGATGGGGCGCGCAGGAACGGCAAAAGGGGGTTGGCTGCCCCCAAGGCCCCGCTCGGACGGGTCGCGACGCTGTCCCGAAAAGATAAGTCGTCGGACTTGCAAAATCCATTTCCACCCGAACAGGCGGTGTTGAAGTGGCGGGGGATTGGGCGGTGATCAAGTTGCCGAGCCCTGAGGCGATCCGAGCGTCGGCCGAGTCAGGGCGGCGGCATACATGGCCAGGCCAGTCA
>NZ_JAPZSY010000089.1 GCF_027532025.1 Inhella sp.
GGGGCCGAACAGGTCCTGGTCGGCCACTTCGGTACGGCTGCTGGGCTTGCGCGCCAGCAGCGGCGCCAGGCTGGCTTCGATCGCGGTCCAGGGCAGCCGGGTGGCCAGCACCACGAGGGGGTGGCGGGGATCGACCATGCCGTCCAGGCGCGCGCGGAAGAAGTCGTCGGTGGCCATCGGCAGTGCTCCCAAAACTCCCAGAAACTGCGGGGCAGTGGAAGGCAATCCGGGAGTTCAGGCCATCGGAATTGCCCCTGTCAGGGCGATCCCCCTCCTATGAAAAAGAGGGCTTGGCGGAGGTTCTTCAGGTCCGACCAAGTAGACGCTGAGTGGCTTGTCCAGGGCCAGGTGGGACACCACCTCGCCCTTGCGCGGATGCGCGGCCAGCAACTGGTCCATCACCAAATGGTTGGCCAAGATGGCATCCAGGCGACCGGCCATCAGCATGTTCAGCAAAGCGGTGGACTGGGTGGGCGGCGACTGAACCCGGTACCCCTGCTCTTTCAGCCAGGTTTGCATGTTGGCACCCAGGAAGCTGCTGACGCGGGCCTGCGCCTTGAACTCGGGGTGACTGGGCTGCCAGGGACGGCTGCGCAGGGCGTACCAACGCCACTCCTGGGGCGCAATCGTCACGCTGCGTGTGGCATAGGCGTCGCGCTCGGCCGACTGCGAGGCGGCGAAGAACCCATCCGACTGCCCTTCCTGGGCATGTTTTTGCGCACGCGCCCACGGCACGAACTCCAGCTCCAGGCCCAGCGGCAGGCGCTTGGCGGCACACACCACCACGTCGACCGCGAGCCCACTGGGGCGGCCACGCCCTTGCGTGGAGTAGGGGGGCAATTCGTGCGTGCTGAGCTTGAGTGGCGCCAAGGATGCGGCTCGCACGGCGTCCGCAGCGCAGGCTAACGCCAAGGCGGCCATCCAAGAGGCCAGCCAGGGGGTCGATCGGTGCGTGGCGTGGGTCACTGCGGCAGCTTAGAGGCCGGAGGCCCGTCAGGCCCTCAAGCCCCTCGCGTTTTCAGGGCCTTGTCGAGGCTTGCCGTGGCGCGGCCGCCCCAGGCGTCTGCGCGGCACCAACCCCGGCGCATCGGACCGGGCGCTTAGGTCACCGCTACCGAGCTGGGCCGATCGCAGCGCATGAGCCACTGCCAGAGCGGGTCGCGCTCGAAGCCGGCGCGGACGAGGGCCTCGCCGCCCAGGTCGGGGCGCTGCAGTGGGGGCACGATCACCCGGGCGCCGGGGTGCGCGGCCAGCAAACCGCGCACCAAGCGTTCGGCGTCGGCCTGAGCCGGGTCGCGGTCGATCAAGGAGCGCACGATGAGACCCGTCGCCGAGTCGCCGCTGAACACCAACTGTGCCGTGCCGCAACGCCAGGCCGTCCAGGGCGTCGTCAGCGCCTGCACCACCGGCGCCGCCACCTGCAAGGGCAAGTCGGGCACTGCAGCCGCCGCGCCGTCCAGCCATGCCAGGGCGGCCGCTGGGGCGCAGGCCCAAGCGACAGGCGGTGGGGTTGGCGGGCTGGCCTCCGGCGCTGCCGCGCTGTAGCCGTGCAGCGGGTGCTGCGCCACGAACCCGTGCTGCTGGTAGAGCCGCACCGCCCGTGGGTTCTGATCGAACACCTCCAGCTCCACGGCCGCCATCCCGGCCGCACGAGCGCGTTGCAGCAGGTCCTGCAGCAGCAGGCGTGCAGCGCCACTCCCCCGGGCCTCAGGCACCGCGCCCATGGTGCCGATGCGCCAGCGCGACAGCACCGCGCGTGGCGCAACCAAAACAAAGCCCAGCACCGAGCCGGTGCTGGGCTCCAACGCGGCACGCCCCAGCGCCAGGTCGACGCCCTGCCGACTCAACAAGCCGGGCCACTGGGCCAGCTCGATGTGGGCCGGGCCCGCCACGTAATCGGCAAAGGCCCGCATGAAGGCGGCGTGCAGGGCCTCAGGGGCGAGTTGGTCGGTGGGGACGAGGGCGCAAGCAGCATCAGGCATGGGGCCATTCTGCGCTCGGCACGGCCCCCAGCGCTGGCTCAGCGGCGCACTTGCCCCTCGCCCAGCACCACCCACTTGTAGGTCGTCAGTCCCTCCAGCCCCACAGGCCCGCGGGCATGGAGCTTGTCGGTGCTGATGCCGATTTCGGCGCCCAGGCCGTACTCGAAGCCGTCGGCGAAGCGCGTGCTGGCGTTGACCATGACGCTGGCCGAATCCACCTCGCGCAGGAAGCGCATGGCGCTGGGGTGGTGGGTGGTGAGGATGGCGTCAGTGTGGTGGCTGCCGTAGCGGTTGATGTGGGCGATGGCCTCGTCGAGGTCGTCCACCAGCTTCACGGAGAGGTCGAGCGACAGGTACTCGGTGCCCCAGTCGGCCTCGGTGGCGGGTACGGCGCCGGGGATCAAGGGCAGGCTGTCGGGGCAGGCGTGGAAGGTGACGCCGGGCCAGTCACTTCGGGGCGCCCAGAGCGCGGCCAGGCGCGGCAGGAACTCAGCGGCCACGGCGCGGTGCACGAGCAGGCTTTCCGTCGCATTGCAGGGGCTGACCTTTTGGGTCTTGGCGTTGTCCACCACGGTCAGGGCCTGGTCCAGGTCGGCGTGAGCGTCCACATAGCAGTGGCAGTTGCCGTCCAGGTGCTTGAGCACGGGCACGGTGGCCTCGGCGCTGACGCGTTCGATCAGGCCCTTGCCGCCGCGCGGGATGAGCAGGTCGATGTCGGCCCGGCACAGCCAGCCCACGGCGGCGCGGTCGGGGGTGTCGATGAGCTGGACGGCGGCCTCGGGCAGTTGCGCCTCGCGCAGGGCCTCTTGCACCAGTTGGATCAGCGCGCGGTTGCTGTGCAGGGCCTCGGAGCCGCCGCGCAGGATGCAGGCGTTGCCGCTTTTGATGGCGAGGCTGGCGGCCTCGATGCTGACGTTGGGGCGGCTCTCAAAGACCATGCCGAACAGGCCCAGGGGCACCCGCATCTGGCCGACCTGGATGCCGCTGGGGCGGCGCTGCAGGTTCGTCATGGCGCCCACGGGGTCGGGCAGGGCGGCGATTTGCTCGCAGCCCTCGGCCAGGGTGGCGAGCGTGGCGGCGTCCAGCACCAAGCGCGCGCGCAGCGGGGCGTCCAGGTGGGCGGCGGCGGCCAGGTCTTGGGCGTTGGCGGCCTGCAAGGCGTCGGGCGCGGCGCGCAAGCGGCGCGCCAGCGCGTGCAGGGCGGCGTTGCGCGCGGCGGTGGACGAGCGCGCCATCTGGCGGCTGGCGTCGCGTGCGGCGCGGTTCAGGGCGTCAAGGCCGGCGGTGTCCATGCGCGGAATTCTCAGGGCAGGCCGGCGCAGGGTTCGTCGATGGCGAGGGCCGGCTCAACGCAGCGGCAGCGGCCCTCGCCGGCCCGGGGCTCAAGCGCGGGCTCGGCTGGTCTTCTTGGCGGCTGGCTTGCGCTCGGGGCGCGGCTCGAACTCGAAGTTCACCTTGCCCGCCTTGGCGTCGAACACCAGCTTGGCCTTGAACTTGCGCCGCGTGCGGTTGCTGACGAAGTTGTCCAGGTAGTCGGTGCCGCCCTCGGCCAGCAGCTTGCTCATCTGTGCCGGCTCGATGGGCTGGGTCAGGATGATCTTGCCGCTCTTGAAGTCGCAGCTCACCTTGTCGCCCACGGCGTGCTCGCACACGTAGTTGCTGCCGTGCTCGAACACGCGGCCCCGACATTTGGGGCAATGACCCAGCGCGGTTTGCTCGCCGAAGTCCACCGGCTCGCCGTCGTCGCCGGCCTTGTCGTCGCCGAAGTCGAACTCGAGCTTCCAGTTGTTGATCTCGTCGTCGCGCACCAGCTGCAGCTCGGCGGTGAACGGGCGCCCCATGCGAGAACGGAAGCCCTCCAGCGGACCGATGCGTTTGTCGCGCAAGAACTGCTCGACCTCGGCCAGCTCGAAGCTGCGCCCGCCGGGGATCTTGGTGATGGAGAACTCGCAGGCCGTGCAGGCGAAGCGGCGGTAGTTTTCTTTGACCACGCCGCCGCAGTGGGGGCACGGCGTGCTGAGCGTGGCGTAGTCGCCCGGGATGGTGTCGCGGTCGTAGCTCTTGGCCTTGGCCACCACGCGCTCGGCCATCTTGGCGATTTCGGCCATGAAGGCCTCGCGGCTGAGCTTGCCCTTTTCCATCTGGGCCAACTGGTACTCCCATTGGCCGGTGAGCTCGGGGTGCGTGAGCTCTTCCACCTCCAGGCCGCGAAGCAGGGTCATCAGCTGGAAAGCCTTGGCGGTGGGGATGAGCTCGCGGCCTTCGCGCAACAGGTATTTCTCGGTCAACAGGCCTTCGATGATGCTGGCGCGCGTGGCCGGGGTGCCCAGGCCGCGCTCGCTCATGGCTTCGCGCAGTTCGTCGTCGTCCACCAGCTTGCCGGCGCCTTCCATGGCGCCCAGCAGCGTGGCTTCGGTGTAGCGCGCCGGGGGCTTGGTGTGCAGGCCCTTGACGTCGACGCTCTCGGTGCGCACCCGCTCGCCGGACGCCACGGGCACGAGGGTGGCGTCGTCGTCCTGCGCTTCTTTGCCGTACACGGCCAACCAGCCGGGGTTGACCAGCACCTTGCCGTTGGTTTGGAACTGGTGGCCCGCTGCCGTGCTGATGCGCGTGGTCACCTGGAACTCAGCGGCCGGGAAGAACACGGCCAGGAAGCGCTTGACCACCAGCTCGTAGAGCTTGGCCTCGGCCTCGGTCAGGCTGGAGGGCGACTGCAGCGTGGGGATGATGGCGAAGTGGTCGCTGACCTTGGTGTTGTCGAACACCTTTTTGGTCGGCTTGATGTAGCCGGCCTTCAGGGCCGTGGCCGCGTGCTGGCTGAGGGTGCCCAGGGGCCCGGGCAGGTCGGCGTCGCGCAGCATCTCGGCCGTTTGCTTGGCCACGGGGACGTAGTCCTCGGGCAGGTGGCGGCTGTCGGTTCGCGGGTAGGTCAGGGCCTTGTGCTTTTCGTACAGGGCCTGGGCCAGGGCCAGGGTGGTCTTGGCGCTGAAGCCGAAGCGCGAGTTGGCCTCGCGCTGCAGCGTGGTCAGGTCGAACAGCGTGGGGCTGGCCTGGGTGGTGGGCTTGCTTTCTTCCGTGACCGTGGCGGGCTGGCCCTTCACGGCCTTGGCGATGGCCTCGGCGGCGGCCTGGTCCCACAGGCGGTCGGCGCGGGCGTCGGGGTCGTCGCCCTTTTTGAACCCAGGCTGGATGTACTTGCCCTCGTAGGGGCCGGCGGCGGCGTCGAACTGCGCACGCACTTCCCAGTAGGGGCGGGCCACATGCTTGCGGATCTTTTCTTCGCGCTCGACCACGATGGACAGCGTGGGCGTTTGCACCCGGCCCACGGTGGTGAGGAAGAAGCCGCCGTCGCGGCTGTTGAAGGCCGTCATGGCCCGCGTGCCGTTGATGCCCACCAGCCAGTCGGCCTCGGAGCGGCAGCGGGCGGCATCGGCCAGGGGCAGCAGTTGCTCGTCGCTGCGCAGGGCGGCAAAGCCGTCGCGGATGGCCTGGGGCGTCATGCTTTGCAGCCACAGGCGCCGCACCGTTTTGTCGAACTTGCCACGCGCCGGCTGGGCGTACTGCAGGATGAGCCGGAAGATGAGCTCGCCCTCGCGGCCCGCGTCGCAGGCGTTGATGAGTTGGCCCACGTCCTTGCGGCGGATGAGCTTGACCAGCGCGTTCAGCCGGCCCTTGCTCTTGTCGATGGGTTGCAGGTCGAAATGGGTGGGCAGCACCGGCAGGTTGGCAAAGCTCCACTTGCCGCGCTTCGGGTCTTGGCCCTCGGGCGCAGCGATTTCCACAAGGTGGCCCACGGCCGAGCTGACGACGTAGTGTTCGTTCTCGTGGTACTCGTCGTGCTTCTCGAACTTGCCACTCGTGGGCGTCAGTGCGCGCACGATGTCGAGGGCCACGGAGGGCTTTTCGGCGATGACCAGGGTCTTGAGGCTCATGCGGGAATCGTTCTCGGTTCGGGGGTGGGCTGCTGCACAATGCGCCGCCTCTCGCGTGCGTGTGCGCACGCCCACGCGCGCACCCACACCCAAACCACTGTAGCGAAGCCATGCCGTCCGCCAAATCCTCGCCACGCATCCAGGTGAAACAGTCCGGCGTGCACGGGCGCGGCGTCTACGCGCGGGTGGCCATCGCGGCGGGCGAGCGGCTCATCGAATACAAGGGCGAGCGCATCAGCTGGGAGGAGGCCGAACGCCGCCACCCCCACGACCCGAGCGACCCGCATCACACCTTCTACTTTCAGCTCGAGTCGGGCGAAACCATCGACGCGCTGTACGGCGGCAACGACGCCCGCTGGATCAACCACAGCTGCGACCCGAACTGCGAGGCCGAAGAAGTTCGGGGCCGCGTGTGGATCAAGGCCCTGCGCGACCTCGCCCCCGACGAGGAGCTGTTTTACGACTACCGCTTGGTGCTGGACGCGCGCTACACGGCCAAGCTCAAGCGCCAGTACCAATGCCTGTGCGGCGCTGCGCAGTGCCGCGGCACCATGCTGGCGCCCAAGCGCTGAGCGCCCCCCACCATGACGGCCGACGACCTGAGCCCCCTGCGTTTGGCCCTGGGTCCGACGGTGGACCTGCAGGTGGTGGCCGAATGCCCGTCCACCAACACCGCCTTGCTCGACGCCGTGCGTGCTGGCCTGAGCCAGCCCCGCCTGCTGGTGGCCGAGCGCCAAACCGCGGGCCGCGGCCGCCAGGGCCGCGCCTGGCAAAGCTGGCCGGGCGCCTCGCTGACCTTCAGCTTGGCTTGGCCCTGGCAGGGGGCGCCGCTGCAGGGCCTGTCGCTGGCCGTGGGCGCGGCGCTGGCCGACGCCCTGGAGCCGCAAGGGCGCGCCATCGGCCTGAAGTGGCCCAACGACCTGCGCCTGGGCGCGGCCAAGCTAGGGGGCATCCTCATCGAAACCGTGCTGCAGGGCGCCCAAGTACAGGCCGTGGTGGTGGGCGTCGGGCTGAACCTGGACGATCCGCCCAGCGACCCGGGCCAGCCGGCCGCTGGCCTGCGCCGCCTGGACCCTCGCTGGACGCCCGCCAGCGCCCTGGCCTGCGCAGGCCCGGCGCTGGCCGCGCTGTTGCAGGCTTGGCCCCGGGAGGGCTGGCGCGCCTGGCAGGCGCGCTTCGACGCACGCGACGCATTGCGCGGTCAAGCGGTGCAAGCCGGTGCGCTGCGCGGCACGGTGGATGGGGTGGATGCCGAAGGCGCCCTGCTGCTGCGCGACGCCGAGGGCCGGCGCCACGCCGTGGCGGCGGGCGAAGTTCATCTGCAAAGCTGGGGAGCGTGACGCGATGCTGCGCTGGTTGCTGGTGGTGCTGTTGGGGCTGAACGCCCTGCTCTGGGCCTGGAGCCAAGGCTGGCTGGGGGGCAACCCCGGGTCGGCCCAACGCGAGCCCGAGCGCCTGGCGGCGCAGGTGGCCGCGGAGCGCTGGCAGGCCCTGAGCCCCGAAGAGGCCCGCCGTGCGCTGCGCCACGTGCCCGTCTGCCGCGAAGTCGGCCCCTGGCCCGATGCCGCCCCGCTGCCGATCGCCCGCGAGGCCCTGGCCCGCCTGGGCGTGCCCGCGCTGCAAGCCTGGGTGCTGGAGCGCCCGGGCGAATGGGTGGTGGCCACCCGCGAGGCCGACGATGCCGAGGAGCTGGGCCGCAAGAAGTCGGTGCTGAATCGCGCCGGCGTGGAGGCCACCGCAGAGCGCCTGCCCAGCGAAAGCAAACGGTCGTGGGTGGTGTCGCGCCACGCTCAGCGCGAGGCCGCTCAAGCCGCGCTCAACCGCCTGCGCGAGGGCAAAGGCCTGCGCGCCTTGCGCATGGTGGCTGCTCAAGCGCCCGGACAGGAGTGGGTGCTGCGCAGCGCCGACTGGCCCGCCGCACAAGCCCAGGCCCAAGCGCCCGAGTGGCCGGGCGCCCCGCGCGCCTGCGCGCCCGGCTTCAGCCTCGCCGAGGCGCCGGCGCCGGCCGCGTCGGCGGCTTCGAGCGCCGCGTCCCCCGCCCGCTGAGCAGGGCCACCGCCAGGCCCAGGCCCAGCAGCCACGCGGGGTGCGACGCCCCGCCGCCGCCACCGCCCGTGGCGGGGGCCGGTGTGGGGCTGGGCGTTGGGCTGGGCGTGGGGGCCGGGGGAGGTGGCGGCGGCGCGCCCACCGCCAGCACCGCCGCCCGCGCGTCCAGCATGCCGGCGCCGCAGGTGGTGGTCGTGCAGTAGCACTCCAGCACCTCGGTGCCCTTGACGGGCGCCGGGCAGGCGCGCACATCGCTGCCGCTGCCGCTGGTCGGGAAGGGGCGCGCCGTGCTGGTCAGCGCGTTGCGCACCTGGGCGCTGGTCAGGCCCGGGTCGCGCGCGTACAGCAGGGCGGCCACGCCAGCCACCAGGGGCGTGGCAAAGCTGGTGCCCACCGCAGCCTCGTTGTAGGTGTAGGTGCTGAGCAGCGGGCCCTGACGGCCGCTGTTGCTGGTGGTGACCATGGGGTACAGGCAGGTGCCACCCAGGTTCACGCAGTTGCCCCCTGGCGCGGCAATGGCCACTTGGGGCCCCATGCTGGAAAAACCCACCTTGGAGCCGATGTGGCGCAAGCCCGCCACGGCGATGGCACCGGGGCAGTTGGCGGGCAAGTCCACCGGTTCGCCCGCCGAGTTGCCGGCCGCCACCACCACCACCGCGTTGCGCGCCGTGGCCTGGGCAATGGCCTCGGTGTAGAGCGTGCCCGAGCTGCCGGTGCAGTCGCCGCTGCCCCCCAGGCTGAGGTTCAGCACCTTGGCCGGGTTGGCATTGACCGGGATGCCCGGCACGCTCACGCCCACCGCCCATCGCATGCCGGCGAGGATGTCGGAGTCGTAGCCGCCGCACTTGCCCAGCACGCGCACGGGCTGCACCTTGGTGCTCCAACCCACGCCCGCCAAACCGATGCCGTTGTTGGGCGTGGCGGCGATCAGGCCGGCCACCTTGGTGCCGTGCCAGCTGCTGTCCTCCAGGTCGCTGGACGTGCAACCGCTGCCCAGGCTGCCCCCGTCGATGTCGGCCTGCGACACCCAGTCGCCCGGGTCGCTGGGGTCGGGGTCGGCCAAGTCACCGTCGTTGGCCACTGCCAGCCGCACCGAGCCGCTGCCCCCCGCGCCGATCATGTCGTAGCCCGGCACGAGGTTGGCCACCAGGTCGGGGTGGTCCAAACGCACCCCGGTGTCCAACACGGCCACCACCACGCTGGCGCTGCCGGTGGTGGTGTCCCAGGCGGTCTCGGCGTTGATGGACGAGCGCACCTCGGTCCCGGGCGGCTTGAGGTACCACTGCCCCGCCGTGGGCCCGATGCCGGCGCCGTTGCTGTAAATCGGGTCGTTGGGCACCCGGCTGTGTCGGCGGCGGTGGTCGATCGCCACCAAGGCCACCTGCGGGTCTTGGGCCAAGCGCTGGGCCAGTGTGGCGGAGTCGATGCCGCGCGCCCGCACCACGTGGGTCAGCGCATCGATGCCACGGCCGGTTTGCAGCGACAGCGCGGCCCGCTGCCCCAGCTGGTCGGCCCGGCGCTGGAACACGTCCGCCGCCTCCTGGGCCAGGGCCTGTTGGCGCAGCGCACGGGCCTTGACCGTCGGGGCATCGGCTTTCCATCGAACGATGACCCGGCCTTCGGGCTCCAGGGCTTGGGCCACCGCTGGCGCTTGCGCCAGTCCGGCGGCCATGAGGGCCCAGGTCAGGCGACGCAGGGCAAGGGGGGCGCTTGGCATGGGGGTCTCCCAAGAGGCAGAGGCGTCGAGTGTAGGAACAGGCGAGGGCGCCAGCCCGTGCCATGGGATGCCCCACGCCAAACGCTGCAATAGTGCACGCGAGCAGCGAACTCAGTGACCGCGAGACTGCAACAGCAAGGCGCTGGCCAGCGCCGAGGCCACCAATTGTTCGTCCGGGGGCAACTGGGGGTTCAGCCAAACACGGCCCTGCCCATCGCTTTGGGTGGCCACGCTGGCCACCCAGGCGCCGTCGGCGCGACGCAGCAGCCGGTAGCCAGTGGGAAGCGAGGCCATCCAGGCCGTGGCCCGGCTGTCGGCCTTGGCGCCCTTGAGCCCCCGCAGGGGCTGAATCACCCAAGCCCGGCCGTCTTGGCTGTCGGCATAGCCCAGGTCGGACAACTCTGGGTCGAGGTCGCGGTCAAAGGCCACCAGGAAGCGCCAGGCGGGCGCGGGTCCGCCGTCCGCCCGCTGGGGCTCCACCCAGCCGCTGAACTGGTCGCGCCAGGCGCGGCTGGCAGTCACCTCGCCCCACACCAAACTCCACTGGCGCCGTTGCACTTCGTCCAGTTGGGCAGCGGCGTGCACCTCGGCCCGCGCGCCGCCGGGCCCCTGCTGCACGAAGGCCAAGGCCTGCGTGGTGGAGAGCTGCATCTGCTCCCAACTGGCCTGCAGGCGAGCGGGGCTCCAGGTTCGGCAGGGCTCGGGCCGACACAGGGGCTCGGCCTGGCGGTTGCGCGTGCGCTCGCGCGGACCGGTGGCCTAGGGGCCGAAGCGAAGGCTCTTCTGGTCGGGCAACCAACCGTAGCGGCCACTCACCTCCCAGCCGTCAACCTGCGCGGCCACAGCCGCCGGCTCCCACGCCTGCATGGGCGCCACGGCGCAGGCTGAAAGCAGCAAGGCACCCACCCCGCCCACGACGGCTGCCGCGCGCCGAACCCAAACGTTTCGCATTCGAACCCCTCAAAGTGAAACCGGGCCGAAGTCGCTCCCGCGACCCGGCCCGGTGGCTAACGCACGAGGGTCAGCGCGCGACGACGCGCACCATCTCCAGGCACTTGTTGGAGTAGCCCCATTCGTTGTCGTACCAGCTCACCACCTTGACGAAGGTGCTGTCCAGCGCGATGCCAGCCTCGGCATCGAACACCGAGGTGCAGACCTCGCCGCGGAAGTCGGTGGCCACCACCTTGTCTTCCGTGTAGCCCAGCACGCCCTTAAGCGCGCCCTGGCTCTGGGCCTTCATCTCGGCGCAGATCTCGGCGTAGGTGGCCGGGTTGTTCAGCTCCACGGTCAAGTCCACCACCGACACGTCGCTGGTGGGCACGCGGAAGGCCATGCCGGTGAGCTTCTTGTTCAGCTCAGGAATCACCACGCCGACGGCCTTGGCGGCGCCGGTGCTGCTGGGGATGATGTTTTCGAGGATGCCGCGACCACCGCGCCAGTCCTTGTTGCTGGGGCCGTCCACGGTCTTTTGCGTGGCGGTGGCGGCGTGCACGGTGGTCATCAGACCGCGCTTGATGCCCCATTTGTCGTTCAGCACCTTGGCCACCGGGGCCAGGCAGTTGGTGGTGCAGCTGGCGTTGCTGATGATGGCCTGACCGGCATAGCTGCCGTGGTTGACGCCGTACACGAACATCGGCGTGTCGTCCTTCGACGGCGCGCTGAACACGACCTTCTTGGCGCCCGCAGCCAGGTGCTTCTCGCCAGCGTCCTTGGTCAGGAACAGGCCCGTGCATTCCAGCACCACGTCGGCGCCGACTTCGTTCCATTTCAGTTCGGCCGGGTCCTTCACGGCGGTCAGGCGGATCTTCTTGCCGTTGACGACGAGGGTGTTGCCGTCCACGCTGACCTCGCCTTCGAAGCGGCCGTGCACGCTGTCGTACTTCAGCATGTAGGCCAGGTAGTCGGGCTCCAGCAGGTCGTTGATGCCGACGATCTCGATGTCGTTCGAGAAGTTTTGAACGGCAGCACGGAACACCATGCGACCGATGCGGCCGAAGCCGTTGATGCCAACTTTGATGGTCATGAGACTCTCCAGGGGGATGGAACAGGGGTCATTGAGGCGGCACGTACTTCAAGCGGCCGCAGGGCATTTGCAAGGTCATGGGCTCGAACACCACTTGGTCGTATTCCTCGGCCGACTGCGTGCGCAAGACTTGCCGCTTCAGCCAGTCGAGCAGAGGCGCACGGGCGGGTTGGGGCGCGTCCAGTTCGGTGACCGCGTTGTCGGCGTGAGGCTGCCGCAAGGCCCAACGCACGTCGAACGGGCAGCCCATGGCGTTGAGGTCAAAGTCAAAGGTTTGCTGCCGCCAATCCTTCACCAGGGGCAGGAAATCCTTGAACTTGACGGGCTGGGTGAACTGCAGTCGGCGGCCGCCTTGCAGGATCAGCACGGTGTCGAGTTCGGCCGACTGCGCCGGGGCAGAGCAAGTGAACTGGTGCAGATCGGCGAACTCTTTCAGCAAGGGCAAGTCGTTGAAGCCGGGGCTCCGGTACAGCACACGATGGCGGCTGGGCGTCCCGGGTCGGTCGAAAGTTAGGCGGAGCAGGGCCTTGCCCTCGGCGGTGGTGTGGCGCCCGGGAAACTCGCCCATCATGCGCTTCACGCAGGCCGGCCCGTCGGCAGGCGCACGGCGCTCAGCGTCGGCGCTGGCCGCGTCCGGCACCAAAGCCACGCGCTGCTTGACGCTCACCGGCGCTTGCGACGCCTGGAGGCACGGCAGCCGAAAACCCTGGAAGTAGAACGTCAGCTCGTCGCTCAATTCCGCCGACACCGGGTCCATCTGCCATTCGATGCGGGGCGCCGCATCGGGCTGGGTGAAATGCAACACGACGTTGAACGTTCCCACCGACCCTCGGTCGACGTGCCGCCGCAGGGCATCGTGCAGCGCCGGCCGCACCAAGCAGACGCTCGGGTCGGCGCTGGGCGCCGGCTGCGCCCAAGCGGCGGCAGAGGCCCATGCCAAAGCCATCCCTGCGCCCCACCGGAGCATGCTGCACCCCCCTCGTTCGCGCTGCTGATTCATGCCATCCCGCCCCATCGAATGGGCTCCGCGCTCGGTCCGGTTCAACGCTTGCCCTTCTTCAACACAGCCTTCACCGTGGCCACCACGTTGGCGGCCGTGAAGCCGAAGTGCTCGAACAGCACGTTGCCCGGGGCCGATTCGCCGTAGCGGTCGATGCCGACGACGGCCGCCGGCGCGTACTTCCACCAGCCGTCGGTGACGCCGGCTTCGATGACGATGCGCGGCAGGCCCTTGGGCAGCACGGACTTCTTGTAGTCCTTGTCCTGGCGGTCGAACACGTTGGTGCTGGGCATGGAGACCACGCGCACGGCGATGCCGTCTTGGGCCAGTTGCTGCTGCGCGTGCAGCGCCCACTGCACTTCGGAGCCCGTGGCCACGATGACAGCCTTGGGCTTCTTCTTCAAACCGACTTCGCTCGGCTCGGCCAGCACGTAGGCGCCGCGGGCCACGACCGACAGGTCGGCCTTGGGGGCGTAGGGCAGGTTTTGGCGGCTGAGCAGCAGGGCGCTGGGGCCGTCTTGGCGGGCGATGGCCGCGGCCCAGGCCATGGCGGTTTCCAGGGTGTCGGCCGGGCGCCAGACGTCCAGGTGCGGGATCAAGCGCAGGCTGGCGGCGTGCTCGATGGACTGGTGCGTCGGGCCGTCTTCGCCCAGGCCGATGGAGTCGTGCGTGAACACGTGCACCACGCGGCGTTTCATCAGCGCGGCCATGCGGATGGCGTTGCGGCTGTAGTCGCTGAAGGTCAGGAAGGTGCCGCCGTAGGGCAGGTAGCCGCCGTGCAGGGCCACGCCGTTCATGATGGCGGCCATGCCGAACTCGCGCACGCCGTAGTTGATGTGGCGGCCGCCGTTGGGCTTGCCGTCCTCAAAGCGCAGCGCGGGCGTGCTCTTGGTGTTGGTCAGGTTGGAGCCGGTCAGGTCGGCGCTGCCGCCCAGCATCTCGGGCAGCGCGGCGGTGAAGGCCTCCAGCGCCAGCTGGCTGGCCTTGCGGCTGGCCACGGTCTCGGCCTTGGCGTGGGTGCTGGCCAGCAGGTCGGCCACGGTCTTGGCGAAGGTCTCGGGCAGCTCGCCCTTCATGCGGCGGTCCAGCTCGGCGGCCAGGGCCGGGTGCTCCTTGGCGTAAGCCGCCAGGCGCTCGGCCCAGCTGGCTTGCAGCTTGGCACCTTCGGCCTTGGCGTCCCAGTCGGCGTACACGCCCTCGGGGATGACGAAGGGCTCGTGCGTCCAGCCCAGTGCGGCGCGGGTCAGCGCGATCTCGTCGGCGCCCAGGGCCTCGCCGTGGGCCTTGGCCGTGCCGGCGCGGTTGGGGCTGCCTTGGCCGATGACGGTCTTGGCGCGGATCAGCGTCGGCTTGGCGGTGCTGGCCTGGGCCTGGGCGATGGCGGCTTGCATGGCGGCCACGTCGTGGCCGTCCACCGGGCCGATGACGTTCCAGCCGTAGGCCTCAAACCGCTTGGCGGTGTCGTCGGCGAACCAGGGGGCGACCTGGCCGTCGATGGAGATGCCGTTGTCGTCGTACACGGCGATCAGCTTGTTCAAGCCCCAGGCGCCGGCCAGCGCGCAGGCCTCGTGGCTGACGCCTTCCATCATGCAGCCGTCGCCCAGGAAGACGTAGGTGCGGTGGTCAACCACGTTGTGGCCGGGGCGGTTGAACTCGGCGGCCAGCAGCTTCTCGGCCAGGGCCATGCCCACGGCGTTGGCGATGCCTTGGCCCAGCGGGCCGGTGGTGGTTTCCACGCCCGGGGTCACGTCCACCTCGGGGTGGCCCGGGGTCTTGCTGTGCAGCTTGCGGAAGTTGCGCAACTCGCTCATGGGCAGGTCGTAGCCCGTGAGGTGCAGCAGCGCGTAGATGAGCATCGAGCCGTGGCCGTTGCTCAGCACGAAGCGGTCGCGGTCGATCCACAGCGGGTCGGCCGGGTTGTGCTTCAGAGCGCCGCCCCACAGCGCCACCGCGCATTCGGCCATGCCCATGGGGGCGCCGGGGTGACCGGAGTTGGCGGCTTGGACGGCGTCCATGGCCAGCGCGCGGATCGCGTGGGCCATCAAGGCGGTGTTCTTGGGCATGGTGGGGCGGCAGGGCTTGGGGAAAACGCGAGATTCTAGAAACCCCCGCCTCCGTGCTGCCCCCATCGCCCGGGCCTGTGGCGGCTGCGACACTGCCGGGGATGACGGCCATCAAAGCCTTGATCCTGTGCGCCGGCCGCGGCGAGCGGCTGCGGCCGCACACGGATCGCACCCCCAAACCACTGCTGCCCGTGCGCGGCCAGCCCCTGGTCGGCTGGCACCTGCAGGCGCTGGCGGCGGCTGGCGTGCGGGAGGTGGTGTTGAACACGGCCTGGCTGGCCGACGCCTTCCCCGCCGCCCTGGGGCATGGCGAGCGCTGGGGCCTGCGGCTGCACTACAGCAACGAAGCCGCGGCGCATGGCGGCGCGCTGGAAACCGCCGGCGGCATGGCCACGGCACTGCCTTGGCTGGTTGACCAAGCCGACGACCCGTTTTGGGTGGTGTCGGGCGATGTGTTCCTGCCCGGCTTCGCCTTTTCGCCCGGGGCCGTGGCCGCCTTCGAGCGCACGCCCAAGCGCCTGGCCCAGCTCTGGCTGACCGACAACGCGCCCCACCACCCACAAGGCGATTTCGGCATCGGCCACGACGGCTTGGCGCGCAGCCGCGCCGCGGGCTTCGACGGGCCTTGCCTGACCTGGGCGAGCGTGGGCCTGTTCCGCGCTGGGCTGGTGGCGGGGGTGGCCACCGGCCAGTGCCAAGCGCTGCGGCCCTGCTTGGAGTCGGCCATCGCCGCAGGCCGCGTGGGGGCCCAGCGGCTGCACACGCCTTGGGTGGATGTGGGCACGCCCGAGCGCTGGCAGGCCCTGAACGACGGAGCCCTGGCGTGAACCTGACCGGCTGGAGCCTGTGGCTGGGCGCTGGCCTGCTCGGGGTGGCCGTTGTCGTGCTCGTGTGGCGGGAACGCCAAGCTCGGCAGCGTTGGCGCTGGGTCGAGGCGGCGCTGCAGACCGCCGGCACGTCGGCCCTGGTGTTCGACGCCGCCGGACGCTTGGTCCATCTCTCGCCAGACTTTGCCTCCACCTGGCCCGAAGCCCAGCCCCTGTTGCGCCTGGGCATCGGGCGCGACGAGCTGGTGCGGACCCTGCCGTCCGATGGCGCGACCGACCCTGCGACGCCCCTGCGGCGCCGGCACAAGCTGCGCGACGGACGAACTTTTGAAATACGCGAATCCCCGCTGCCCGGGGGCGGCATGCTGCACCTGCGCACGGACGTGACGGATGGACAGGCGCAACTGGACGCCCAGCGCGCTGGCAGCGCCGCGGCCAAAGCCACCTTGGCCGTGCTGGACGAGGCGCTCGAAGCCCTGCCGGCGGGCTTCGAGATCTGGGGCAGCGACGACCGCCTGATCCGCTGCAACCAACGGGTGCGCGAACTGCATCCGGGCACGGCCGACATGTTGCGCCCCGGTGTGAGCTTTGCCGACGTGGCACGCCAAAGCGCGGCGCTGGGGCAAGTGCCTGCGGCCGTGGGGCGCGAGAGCGAATGGCTGGCGGAACGGCTGAGCAGCCGCGGCAAGTTGGGCCGGCCCTTCGTCATGGAATCCGGCGGTCGTTGGCTGCAGATTCAGGAACAGCGCACGCCGTCGGGCTGCATCGTGGCCACGCGGCAAGACGTGAGCGAATTGGTCGGCGCCCGCCACCAGCTGGCGCAGGCCAAGGCCCAGGTGGAGCGCGAGCAAATGCTGCTCCACGCCGCCGTGGACGCCCTGCCCGTGGGCGTCGAGATGTACGACCCGCAGGGCCGCCTGATGCTGGTCAACCGGCTCTACCGCAGCTGGTACCCCGACGTCGACTACGACGCGCTGATCGGACGCACCTTCGAGGACGGCGTGCGCCTGTCGCAACGACTGGGTCGGCTGCCCGTCGAGGCAGCTGGCCAAGAGGAAGCCTGGATCGCCGAGCGCGTGGCCAGCCACGGCCAAGAAACGCCCAGGGTGATGCACCTGCCCGATGGCCGCGACGTGCTGGTGCACGAGTCGCGCACGGCCGAGGGCTTTGTGGTGACGGTGCGGCAAGACGTCAGCGCGCTCACCCGCCAAGAGGCGCGGCTGGCCGCCAGCCAGGCGCAATTGGAGGCGCTGATCCAGACCACGGGCGCGGCCATCGTCACCATGGACCGCCGTGGCCACTTCCTGAGCGCCAACCCGGCGGCCGAGGCCTTGTTCGGCTACACCGAAGCGGAACTGGCGGGGCAACCGGGCCATCGGATCTTGACGCCCGCAACGGCCGAGCTGTTGGCCGACGAACTGCGCCGCCACCTGCGCGGGGACCCCACCTCGTTGATTGGCGCGCGCCGCGAGTTGCAGGCGATCGACAGCCAAGGGCACCAGCTGGACCTGTGGGTGGCGCTGTCCGAGGTCAAAACCGCCGCCGGTCAGTTCTTCGTGGGGGTGATGACGGACATCACCGAGCAGCGACGGGTCGAAGCCGACCTGCGGGCCGCGAACGAGCGGCTGGAGACCTTGTCACAAACCGACGAGCTGACCGGTGCGGCCAACCGCCGGGAGCTGATGCGCCAGCTGGACATGCGATGGAAGCAGGCCCAACGAGACGGCGCCCCCATGGCGCTGCTGGTGATCGACGTCGACCACTTCAAACGCTACAACGACCGGTATGGCCACCAAGCTGGCGACTTGGCCCTGCGCACCGTGGCGCGCATGATGCAAGACGCAGCACGTCGGTCCGTGGATCTGGTGGCCCGCTACGGCGGAGAAGAGTTCGTGATGCTGCTCGGACATTGCGACACCGACGCGGCCGTGCAGCGCGCCCAGGAGCTGCGGTTGGCCCTGGCCAGCCTGGACCTGCCCCATGCCGATTCGCCCATCGGGCGGCTCAGCGTTTCGGTCGGCGTGGTGGCGGGCGTTCCCGGGCGCAACGAGCCACCCGCCGACTGGCTGCGGCAAGCAGACGCCGCGCTCTACCGAGCCAAGGCCCAGGGGCGCGACTGCGTGTGCCGCGCCGACCGGCCAGCGGGCGGGGACTTCACGCCGCCAGCGGCCGGGTGATCGCGTCCACACGCGCCATCACCGCTGGGGTGAGGCGCTCGCGCAGCGCCAACGCGCCCAGGTTCTCGTCCAACTGACGACGCTGGCTGGCGCCCAGGATGACCGTGGACACGCGCGGGTTCAGGGTCAGCGCTGCGATGGCCAGTTGCGCCACGCTGCCGCCCAATTCGCGGGCGATGCCCTCCAGCTCGCCGACCGCGGCGTTGCGCTTTTCGTCCAGCAATTGCTCACGCAGGAAGGCCATGCTCTCCATCGCCCCGCGGCTGCCAGCCGGGACGCCCTGGCGGTATTTGCCGGTCAGCAGGCCGCTGGCCAGCGGGCTCCAGGTGGTCAGGCCCAAGCCGATGTCCTCGTACAGGCGCGCGTACTCTTGCTCCACGCGTTGGCGGTGGAACAGGTGGTACTGCGGCTGCTCCATCAACGGCTTGTGCAGGTGGTGGCGCTCGGCGATCTCGTAGGCGGCGCGGATGTCGGCCGCCGGCCATTCGCTGGTGCCCCAGTACAGCGCCTTGCCCTGCTCGATCAGGTTGTGCATGGCCCACACGGTTTCCTCGATGGGCGTGTGCGGGTCGGGGCGGTGGCAGTAGATGAGATCGATGAAATCCAGGCCGAAACGCTTCAAGCTGCCGTCCATGGCCTGCATGAGGTACTTGCGGTTCAGCGTGTCCTGGCGGTTGACGGTGTTGCCCTCGCGCTCCAGGCCCCAGAAGAACTTGGTGCTGACGATGTAGTTCAGGCGCGGCCAGCCCAAGCGTTTCAAGGCCTCGCCCATCACCACCTCGCTCTGGCCCTTGGCATAAACCTCGGCGTTGTCGAAGAAGTTCACGCCGGCGTCGAAAGCCGCGGCCATCAACTCCACCGCGGCGTCCGCGTTCACTTGGTTGTGGTACGTGACCCAAGAGCCCAAAGACAGGGCAGACACTTTCAGGCCGGCGCGGCCGAGGCGGTTGTAGTGCATGAGGTGGGCGGCATGTTCGTACGATGGGAGGGTGAGTGTGCCTCTCCCCTCCATCGCCGTCGTTGGCGCCGGGCCCGTGGGCCTGTGTGCGGCTCAACTATTGGCCCAGGCCCTGCCGAGGGCGGCGGTTTCCGTGTTCGACGCCCGTCCGCTGGACGCCGACCTCACCCGCGACGCCCGCACCCTGGCCCTGAGCTTGGGCAGCGTGCAGTTGCTGCAGCGCCTGCAGGCCTGGCCGGCCGAGCAGGCCGAGCCCATCACCACCATCAGCGTCAGCCAGGTGCCGCCCGGTGCGGCCGAGTTGCGCCTGACCGCCGCCGAGATGCGCGCGCCGCTGCTGGGCGCCGTGCTCGCGTACGGCAGCGTGCTTGGCGCGCTGCAAGACGCTTGGCTGCGCCAGCAGGCCGCCGCGCCGCAGCGCCTGCGCCACCAATTCGGCCAGCGCGCCACGGGCCTCAAGTCGCTGGCCGATGGCCGCGTGGAGCTGGACGCCGGCGTGGCCGAGGCCTTCGACCTCGTCGTGCTCGCCGAGGGCGGCCTGTTCGCCGACCAGGTCGGGCGCGAGTGGCGCCGCGACTACGGTCAAACCGCCTGGGTGGGCGAGCTGCGCCTGGGCCCCGGCGTGCCGCGCGGCCTGGCGGTGGAGCGCTTCACCCGCAGCGGCCCCTTGGCCTTGCTGCCCTTGCCCGACGACGCCCGAGGTCGACGCGCCGCTTTGGTGTGGTGCGTGGGCAGCGCCGACGACCCCGTGACCACGCTGGACGACGAGCAGCGCCTGACCGCGCTGCGCAGCCTGTTCCCGCCCGAGGCGCGGGACCTCACCGGCATCGGCCCGCTCAAGGCCTTCCCGCTGGGCCTGAACGCCGAACGCCAGCAGGTGCAGGGCCGGGTGGTGCGCATCGGCAATGCCTCGCAAACCCTGCACCCCGTGGCCGGGCAGGGCTTGAACCTGGGCCTGCGCGACGCGGTGACCGTGGCCCGCGCGCTACGCGACGCCGCGGGCCTGGACGAGGGCCTGGCCCGCTTCCAACGCCAGCGCACGCCCGACCGCTGGATGCTGATGGGCGCCACCGACCTCTTCGCCCGCGGCTTTGCGGTGGACCTGCCGTGGGCCACCGGCCTGCGCGAGCTGGGCCTGCGCGCCATGCAGCACCTGCCGCCGCTGCGGCAGGCCTTGGCGCGGCAGATGATGTTTGGGTGGCGGTGATGCAGGAGGAGCTGGGGTCGACGCTGGCGTTTTTTCAGGCGCTCGAGACGAAGCGCACCCGGGCCCTGGTGCTGCGCGACATGGCGACCTGCGAAGCCCTGCACGCCCCCGAGTACCAGCTGATCACGCCGGCTGGCCGGGTGATGGACCGCGCGACCTACCTCGGCGCCGTCAGTGCAGGCCCGTTCTACGAAGCCTGGGACATCGTGGGGGAGATGGAGTGCCGCCTCTCGCCGCACATGGCTGCGATCCGCTACCGCGCCCGCCTGCGGTTTCCGTCGGGACGGGTGGTGGAGGTGTGGCACACCGACACCTACGAATGCCGTCAGCAGGGGTGGCAAGCCGTTTGGTCGCAGGCCACCGCGATCTCGCCGGCCTGAGTGCCGCCGCCGGCGCTCAAACCCGCAACGTCACCAAATCCTGCGCCAACATGCGCAAGCTCTCCTTGAGCGCGGCCTCTTTGGCCAGGCGCTGGCGGTCGCTGCCCAGCAGGTGGTCGCCCCAGCCGGCTTGGGCCTGGGCGCGCACGCGGCGCTGGTAGACGACCTTGTCGCCCTCGCGCAGGGTGTAGAGCACCTGCGATTGCGCTTCGGCGCCCAGCACGAGGCCGCCGACTTCGAGCTGCAGCAGTTGCGCATCCAGCGCGAAGCGGCCGCTGCCCGGCAGCGCCGCCAACAGGCTCAGCGCGCGCAGCTGGTCTTCCAGGCCGTCGGTCAACACGGTGGTGTCGGCGGGGGTGCCCCAGAACCAGGCCATGGTTTTTTGCAGCATGCCCGTGGCGGGTGCGTCACCGCCGGTGATTTGGCCCAGCGCGATTTGGCCTTGCAGCTTGGGGTCCACCCAGGCTTGCCACTGCGCCACTTGACGAAGGCCCAGTGGCGGCGGCGTGCGCACGGGGGCCGCGCAGGCGGCCAGGGCAGGCAGCAGCAGAAGCAGGTGGCGACGGTTCACGGACATGGTTCCAGTCTAGGAACGGCGCCGCCCCAGCAAGCCCCGACGAAGCCATGAAACACCGCGTAATTCGTGGGCCAGATGCTGCAGTTCCACCCCGACCCCGGGGGAAAGGCGGCAGAGTCGCCTCCGTAGAATCCCGAGCAGTTACGGCGCGGTTACACCGGCCTAAAAAGCTTTTTCAACTCTCCGCTGAGGTTCCCCATGGCACTCGTTTCGATGCGCCAGTTGCTCGACCACGCCGCCGAGCACGGTTATGGCATTCCTGCCTTCAACGTCAACAACCTGGAACAGGTGCAAGCCGTGATGGCCGCGGCCGACGAGGTGGGCGCGCCAGTCATCCTGCAAGCCAG
Organism: Inhella sp.; assembly: GCF_027532025.1. Classification (GTDB taxonomy): domain Bacteria; phylum Pseudomonadota; class Gammaproteobacteria; order Burkholderiales; family Burkholderiaceae_C; genus Inhella. Next base: position 21,237 of record NZ_JAPZSY010000089.1, read on the forward strand.
CGCCGGCGCGCGCAAGTACGCGGGCGAGCCCTTCATCAAGCACCTGATCCAGGCCGCCACCGAGGCTTACCCGCACATCCCCCTGGTGATGCACCAGGACCACGGCACCAGCCCCAAGGTGTGCCAAGGCGCCATCGACCTGGGTTTCGGCTCCGTGATGATGGACGGCTCGCTGCGCGAGGATGGCAAGACACCGGCCGACTTTGACTACAACGTGACCGTCACCCGCACCGTGGTTGACATGGCGCACCGGGTGGGCGTGTCGGTCGAGGGCGAACTGGGCTGCTTGGGCAACCTGGAAACCGGCGACGCCGGCGAGGAAGACGGCATCGGCGCCGAGGGCAAGCTCAGCCATGCGCAGATGCTGACCGACCCCGAAGAGGCGGCGCAGTTCGTCAAGGCCACGCAGCTGGACGCGCTGGCCATCGCCATCGGCACCAGCCACGGCGCCTACAAGTTCAGCCGCAAGCCCACGGGCGACATCCTGGCCATCGGCCGCGTGAAAGAGATCCACGCCCGCATCCCCAACACCCACTTGGTGATGCACGGCTCTTCGTCGGTGCCGCAAGAGCTGCTGGCCATCATCAACCAGTACGGCGGCCAGATGAAGGAGACCTACGGCGTGCCGGTCGAGGAAATCCAAGAGGCCATCAAGCACGGCGTGCGCAAGATCAACATCGACACCGACATCCGCCTGGCGATGACCGGCGCGGTGCGCAAGTTCCTGGCCGAAAACCCCGACAAGTTCGACGCCCGCGAGTGGCTCAAGCCCGCCCGCGCCGCGGCTCAGGCCATTTGCAAGCAGCGCTACCTGGAGTTTGGTTGCGAAGGCCAAGGCCGTGTGCAGCAAGCCCGCACCTTGGTGGACATGGCCGCGGCCTACGCCAAGGGCGAGCTGGCGCAGGTCGTGAACTGAACCTGGGGGCACCAACAGCGGCGCGGCGCGCGACACTTCCGCGCCACCACCGACCCTTCGCGGCGGGCGCCGGGGCCCCGCGGCGCGGTGGGGGTTGACCAAGAGCCACCCCCCCCCCCCCCCCCACAGCCCCCACA
>NZ_JAPZSY010000124.1 GCF_027532025.1 Inhella sp.
AGCAAGGCCTGCTGCAGCACCGACATCAAGCGCTCCACATCGGTGCCATAGGCCACCTGCACCGTGGTCGAGACAGAAACCTTCGGGTCGGCCAGGGAGTAGTTTTCCACCCGCTGGGTGATGAGCACCTCGTTGGGCACCACCGACTCGCGGCCGTTGAGCGCCCGGATGACGGTGTAGCGGGTCTTGATGTCAGCGACCCGACCCTCGAAGCCGTCCACCTTGACCATGTCGCCGATGCGCAGCGAGCGCTCGGCCAGGATCACGAAACCGCTCACGTAATTGGCGGCCAGCTTCTGCAGGCCAAAGCCGATGCCCACGCCCAGCGCGCCCCCCAGCACCGACAAGGCCGTCAGGTCGATGCCCGCGATGGTCAGGGCCACCATCAAGCCCGCGAACAGCAGCAGCGCCTTGAGCAGATTGGCGGCAATCTTGCGGGAAGAAAGGTTGTCCGTTGCGCCGCGCAGCAGGCGCGACTCGATGGCGGCCGACAGCCACAGGGCCACCACCATCACCACCACCACCCAAAAACCCGCCTCCAGCAAGTTGGCCAAGCTCACCGGCTTGCCACCCATCTTCCACTTCAGGGCCTCCAACTCGGCCCACACCACGGGCCACAGCCCGGTGATCCACAACACCGAGCCGCCCCAGGCCAGCCAGGACACCGAGCGCTCCACCGCATGCGCCCACCCGGCCTGCGGCCACGCGGCACGCAGCACCCGGGCCACGAGTCGGATCGCGAGCAAGGACAGCAGCAAGGGCATGGCCAAGCGCACCACGCCAGGCTGCAGCCCCAGCCAGGGCAGGCTCCATTTCAGGGCGGCCGTCGCCAGCCACGCGGCGGTGGGGAACAGCACGCCGTCGATGCCATGCTCGCCCAGCAGCACCGAGGCGGCTCGGTCGCTGCCCGCCTCACGGCGCCGCGACCACCACCAACACAGCAGGGCGACGCTGGCCACAACAGCCAGCAGGATCGCCCCTTCCGTCAGGATGCCGGGCTGCTCCAGCACCCCCTCCCATTGGGCCCAAGTCGATTTCATGGCCCCATTGTCACCAGGGCCAGTCACCCCTTGGGGTCAGCGGGCCTGCTTGCGCAGGGTCACGGCATCTCGCTCGGCGATGCTGCGGTCCTTCGGCGTCAAGCGGAACAGGCTCATGGAGTCGGCCACCGAGGCCACGCGGTCGGTGAGCGTCATGGCCGTCGAGGCCAGTTCTTCCACCATGGCCGCGTTTTGCTGGGTGAGCGTGTCGATGTGGCCAATCGCCTCGTTGACCTGGGCGATGCCCGTTTGCTGCTCGTCCGTGCCATGGCTGATCTCTGCCAGCACTTGAGACACCCGCTGCACCGACGACACCGCCGATTCCATGCGCCCTTGCGCGGTCTGGGTGTGCATGTTGCCGGCTTGAACGCGCTCCGAGGCGTCCGTGATCAGCTTGCGAACTTCCTTGGCGGCCTCGGTGGTGCGCTGCGCCAAAGCACGCACCTCGGATGCCACGACGGCAAAGCCGCGACCGCTTTCGCCGGCACGGGCGGCTTCCACGGCCGCGTTCAAGGCCAGGATGTTGGTTTGGAAGGCGACGCCTTCGATGACGTGAATGAACTCCGCGATGCGGTTCGAGGCCGCCTCGATTTGCGTCATGGCCAGCGCCGCGTCGCGCACGCTGGCGCGGGTCTGGTCGGCCAGCCCGGCCGCCTCCGTGGCCATGGAAGCCCCCTGGCGCGCCGCACCCGCGCTTTGCTGCACGGTGCCGTTGATCTCGTCCATGGTGGCCGCCGTTTGCTCCAGGCTGCTGGCCTGGGACTCGGTGCGGGAGGACAAGTCCTGGTTGCCGGCCGCGATCTCGCTGACGTGGATGCGCAGTTCTTCGACCTCGTTGCGGCAATCCAGCACCACGGTGCGCAGGTTCACGGCCACCTGGTTCAAGGCCCGCTCCAGGTTCATCCAGGCGCCGTCGGACACTTCCAGCGGGTCCACGCACAAGTCGCCCGCCGCCACCTGCAAGGCCTGGCTGGTCACGCGTTGCAGTTGTTGGTCCACCGACAGGTTTTTGGCCCAGGCCGTGGCCACCAGCGTGACCAGCGCCACCGGGACGAAGAAGAGCAAGCCCCACTGCGCCGCCACACCCGTGAGGGCCGCACCGATGCCAGCCGTCAAGCCCACGGCGCCGATGCGGTGCCCCCAGCGCCGTGCGGCCCCGAACAGGCGGCTGGCCCAGTGGTTTTTCGTGACCATGCCCGACGCCAAAACCGTCTGCACGCGGCCGGCCCGGTGCTCCTCGCGCATGCGGGCGTACAAGGACTCGGCCCCCTGAACCTGCTCACGCTTGGGCGAGGTGCGCACCGACACGAAGCCCACCGTGCGGTTGCCCGCGCGCAGCGGGGTGACGTTGGCTTCCACCCAGTAGTGGTCGCCGTCTTTGCGCCGGTTCTTGACCATGCCGGTCCACGGCAAGCCCTTTTCGATGGTGTCCCACATGTCGCGGAACGCCTCTTCGGGCATGTCGGGGTGGCGAACCATGTTGTGGGCCTGACCCAGCAACTCGTCGCGGGTGTAGCCGCTGACGCTCACGAAGGCGTCGTTGCAATAGGTGATCCGACCCTTGGGGTCGGTCACCGACACCAAGGTCACGTGCGCTGGGAACGTGTACTCCCGCTGGGTCACGGGGCCGGTTTGACGCATGGTTCTAGCTCCTGATCAACAACGCCATGGGGTTCATCCGTCGCCTTCCCCTATCACCCCCAGCGAAATCGCGGGCGGGCGCAGGGTTTCGGAGGGCGGCATCCTGAAGGGGTGGAAGCATCTCAGTACACCCTGAGTGGCCCACTAGGTGTTTGCGCGGCATCAAAGCCGCCGAGATCGGGCTTGACAAGAAGCGCCGAGGTGGTGCGCGCGCCACGGTCGAGCGCGGCTCAAGCGCCCATGAGCCCCCGCAGGTGCGCGCCAACGCTGCGAGCCAGGGCCCCAAGGTGGTACCCCCCCTCCAGGCAACTGACGATGCGCCCCTGGGCGTGTTGATCGGCCACATCCACCAACTGCTCGGTGATCCAGCCGTAATCCACCTCGCTCAGGCGCAGCAAGCCCAGCGGATCGAGTTGGTGGGCGTCAAAGCCCGCGCTGATGAACAGCATCTGCGGCCGGAAGCGGCGCAGCGCCGGGAGCCACTGCGCTCGGATGAGTTCCCGAATCTCCTGGCCGCCGGTGTGGGCCGGCAGCGGCAGGTTGAGCATGTTGGGCCCGAGCGGCGGCACGCCGGTGAACGGGTACAGGGGGTGCTCAAACAATCCCACCATCAGTGTGCGGGCGTCACCGGCCAGGATGTCTTCGGTGCCATTGCCGTGGTGCACGTCAAAGTCCACCACCGCCACACGCCGCAGGCCGCCGCGCACCAGGGCATGGCGTGCCGCCAAGGCCACGTTGTTGAAGAAGCAAAACCCCATGGCCTTGCGACGCGTGGCGTGGTGGCCTGGCGGCCGCACGGCGCAGAAGGCGTTGCGAAAGCGCCCCTCCAACACCTGCTCGGTGGCTTGCAGAGCGGCACCCGCCGCGTGCAAGGCGGCATTCAGGGTGTGGGGGTTGGCGGCGGTGTCCGGGTCGAGTTGCACGGTGCCGGTCAAGCGCGACAAGCGCTCACGCACGTCCGTCAGGTAGGCGGGATCGTGCGCGAGGCGCAATTCCTCCCAGGTGGCGGAGCGCGCCTGCACCACCGTGAGTGCCGCCATCAAGCCCGTCGCGCGCAGCGCTTCGTCAATGGCATCCAGCCGCTCCGGGCATTCCGGGTGACCGGCGCCCATGGCGTGCTGCCAAAAGCTGGGGTGGGTGTAGAGAGCGGTGGACAAAGCGATAGGCAGGCTGAACCCAAGGGTAGCGCAAGCGGCTCTGCACCTGTGAGGGCCCCGGGTGTACTTGGATCATGTGCCGAACTGCGCAGCTGACACCGAGCCCACCGCAACAAGGCGGTCAAGCCGGATGGTTCCACCGCCCTGCAGAACCAGGTATTCGGCGCCGCCTTGGCAGACCACATCGGCAATGACCGCGACATGGCAACGCGTTCCGCCGCCGGTCGTTTGAACCTCGATGCGCACCGCCTGACGCCGCGTGGCCCAAGACTCCAACACGTCGTGAAACTCGCAGTTCACCGGCCGGTAGTCATCGGACGCCGCCCGCACCGCGTCCAAGGGCGGTGCACCGCCGCGCTCCGGCTGAAGCAGCGGTGCATGCTCTGCGGCCTTTGGGGCGGCGGGCTCATGGGTGGCGCCGTCGCGCCGGTCTTGTTGCAAACGCATCTCGATCTTTCTCACGTCGACGGCATGCCCGGCACGCCCAGCCTCGCGCGGGCAGTCGTGCATCGCCGCCTGGAACGGCACATCCGGGTCGCGACGACCCCATCCATAAATGCGCGACGTCGCTCAGCGGCAGTTTTCCATCTCAAGGATGGCGAAACCCTGGGCGGCGATGGCGTCCTCCACGTCCGGCGAGGCCGACGCCATGTGGCAGTAGTTGCACTTCTCGGCCTTCAGTTCGTTGGGGGGCAGGCCCTTGGCCTGCAGGTAGCGCCGCCCGTACAGGAGCACGGTTTCGCGGTCTGCCGCATCGGAGGGCACCAAGATGTCAAAGTGCATGAGACGCCCGTCAGGGCGTTGAACGTAGGTGTCGTAAACCGAGATTTGCACCGCTTTCTCCTGAGTCGGTGGTGGGGTGGATGGCCGTGGCTTGCGCACCCTCGGGGCTGCCGGAGCGTTGCCATGCCAGAGCACCCGCCCCGCGCGACGCCGCCAGCCCCGGGGGATGCGCCTCACGCCGGGGCCTTCAAGGCCGTCTTCGGGAAATCCACGGGGATGTTGAAGGCCACATTCACGTAGTTCGTGAACAGGTTCAACGCGACATGGGCCATGATTTCGACCACCTGCTCATCGCCAAACCCTGCGGCCCGCAAGTCGGCCACATCGGCCTCGTTGACCTGCGCTCGCTCGCTCACCACCTTGAGTGCGAAGCGCAGCGCGGCCGCAGTGCGCGGGTCGCCCGACAGCCCCGTTTGCGCCGCGGCCATTTCTTCTGCTGTGGCGCCAGCGGCTTTGCCCAGCACGGTGTGTGCAGCCAGGCAGTACTCGCAGCGGTTGCGGTTGGCAACGGCCACCGCGATCTGCTCGCCCAGTTTGGCGCCCAGGGTTCCGGCGCCCAAGGCGCCGAACGCGCCCCACATGCTCTTGAGCGCGGCCGGCGAATTGGCGACGGCCTTGAACATGTTGGGCGTCGAGCCGAAGGCCTTTTGGATCTGGTTCAAGGGTTCCTGGCTGGCGGCGGGCGCGAGGGCGGTGTTGAGATTGACGTAGGACATGCTGCTTCCTTTGGCTGAGGGGGTGGATGGGTTGGGGGAGCGGATCACTGGTTGACTTTTCCAGGGAGCGACAGATCGCCGGGGGCGACCTTGAACACGTCGACCACGCACAGCAAGGGGCTGTGCACGCTGGCGTTGACCTTCAAGGCGGCGGTGACCCCGTCAAAGTTGGCGGCGTTGACCACGCCGATGTCGTCAAAGGGCACGCGCACCTCCAAGGTGCCCCCCTTGAACTGAGGCACCCAACCTGGGCTGTCGATCAAGATCGGCAAGCCGGGCCACGTCTTGGGCAGCTTGGGCTTGTTTCCGGGAGGAATGTCCACGACCTTGAGGGCCCCCTTGCCGCAGGCCTCGTCCGGGCTCAACACCACCCAGTGCGAGTGCCAGGCCCCCAAGGGCGCCGGGAACAGCGGGGTGTCATCGAAATCTGGATGCGAGGTCACGGCAAAGGCCAGGATGCCGCTCTTGGCCTCGAAACCCACCGCAGAGGGGTCGATCGTGGTCGGCCACACGTACGAGAACACCGCGCTGCCGGCCAATTTGCCGGTCTTCGCGGGCTTCAGGGCACCCGCCTTGCCGGCCACATGCATGTGAAAGACGGCGACGTTGCCTTCGGTGCTGATCTTGGAATGCACGATGTCATACGGCGCCTTGACGGCAGAGGACGGCTGGGTCTGGATGCCGCCGGTGTGGGCGCCGTCGTGGGCATGGGCCAGGCCGGCCATGAGGGCGCAGGCCACGGCGAGGGAGACGGATACAGCTGGGTTGCTCATGCGAATGGACTCCGGATCAGGGTTGGAAGACGGTGCGGGTTGGCACAGGGAAAGTTTGTTCGCTCCATCGGTATGATTGGCCATCAAACGTCCACAAAACAAATCATTTCGTCCAGACCACCCTTTCATGGCCGACACTGAACCCCGCATGGACAGACTCTCTGCCCTGCTCCAGTGCTTTCCCGTTCGGGCCCATTTGTTCCACGCGGGCCCGCTGTGCGGCGTCACCCATTTCGACGCAGTGCCCGGCCGCAGCTTCTTGCATGTCTTGCGCCGCGGCGAGATGGTGGTGACCCACCATCGCCGGGACCGGCTGCCGCGGAAAGTGGCCGTGAAGGAACCCACGTTGCTGTTCTACCCAAGGCCGCTGGCGCATGACTTCCACAACGCGCCGGTCGATGGGGCGGACTTCACCTGCGCGACGCTTGACTTTCAGGGCGGCGACCGCCACCCCCTGGTGCGGGCCCTGCCCGAGATGTTGGTCTTGCCCCTGCACCGCGTGCAAGGGCTGGAGACCGCGCTTCAATTGCTGTTCAGCGAAACCGAGCAGGTGCGCTGTGGGCAGCGCATCCTGGCGGACAAGCTGTTCGAAGTCGTCTTGTTGCAGATGCTGCGCTGGCTGCTGGATCACCCGCAGGCCAGTGGCATCAACATGGGGCTGATCTCGGGCCTGGCCGACCCGGCTCTGGCGCGCGCGCTCACGGCCCTGCACGAGCGGCCCGGCGAGGCCTGGAGCCTGGAGGCCATGGCGCAAGAGGCCGGGATGTCCCGCAGCGCCTTCGCGGCGCGATTCAAAAGCACCGTGGGGCAAACGCCTGCCGACTACCTGCTGGACTGGCGCGTGGGCATCGCCCAGTCGCGGCTGTTGCAGGGCGATTCGGTCAAGTTCCTGGCCGACATGCTCGGCTACGCCAACGCTTCGGCGCTCTCGCGCGCCTTCACCCAAAAGCTGGGGCTTTCGCCCAGAGATTGGTTGAAGAGTCAACCGCGGTGAGGCCGGCCTCGGCACCACGGAAGCGCGGCAACAGTCGGCACGGCCTCGTGCTACCGTTCGCAGGGCGCAAGTGGCGCTTTTGGCCCAGCCAAGCGCTGCGACCGGCGCGCCTGACCGATCTTGCCCGGAGTTCCCGATGCCCCCCACTGAGCCACGGGCCATGCCCGACACGAACCTGATCCACCGACCCGTGCGCGCGCCCCTCGGGCTGCTGAGGGCGCTGATGCTGGCCGGCGCGGCGTCGCTGGCCGGCTGCGCGCAGGCCAGCCCCGCACCGGCACCGACTTCACTGCTGCAAAACGGCGGGTTCGAGCAAGCAGCCACCCACGACCCGGCGCTACCAGCGTGGTGGAAAGAAGATGCCACCAGCGTCAGCTACCGCCTGGATAACGCAGTGGCCCATGGCGGGCGGCGCTCGCTTCGCATCGAGTTCGCCGAGGCGGCCACGAAATCGGGCTACTCGGGGGTCATCGCCTCGATCGACGTCAGCGCACTGCGCGGCAAGCGCCTGGTTTTCGAAGGCTTCCTCAAGCGCTCGTCCGAGGCCAGCAAAGTCGGGCTGTGGCTGAAGCTGGCGGGTGAGCAAGGCCTCTACCTCAACACCTACGAGACCCAACCCCTCCTGAAGCAAGGATGGGCCCGCCACGTTCTGACCGTAGAGATTCCTGCCGATGCCACCACCCTGAAGCTCGGTGCCGCCATCCACGAGGCCCCGGGGGTGATGTGGGTCGACGATCTGTCCTTCACCGTGAGCAAGCTGGCGCGCTGACCCACCAGGAGTCGGCGCGGCGCACGCAAGCCGGGCATCGCCCGGACTGGGCGCCGGCCTCAGCGCGTGGTCGCAGCGCAGCGATCGGCAACGCGCCGGTAGCGTTTGAGGGTGACGACGCTGGGCGCCTCCCCGGCGCCCGACGCCCCCTCCAGTGCGACCAAGGCCGCCCGCGCATCGGCCGCGCGCTCGGGGTCACCCGAAGCGGCCTCAAGAAGGAGACCACGCCCGCGCTGTCAAAGCCCTTCATTTCGCACTGGTAGAGCAGCTTGAAACCGCCCGCCTTGAGCGCCTTTTCGTGGCTCCGAAACACCTCAAGCGCCGATCGCTCTTGGGGTGCGACGTAGAAGTGCGCACTCAGCGGCCCACTGGCTTGAACCGCTTGCTTCAAACGCCAGCCTCTCGAGGTGGACTCCAGCGGCCCTGTGGGAATCTCCAATTCCTGGAACAGCGGCCCAGCGCTGGCCTGCAGCACGCTGCCGCTGTAGCGCGAGATCAGGGGGTGATCGCTCACGCCCGGCATTTCGCTGATGGGCATGCGTTGAGCTTGCGCCGGCATGGCCATCACGAGGGCGATCAGCCCCGCGAGCCGGGCGGGCCCGAGCAAGCCGCGGGCAGGGGTGGATGAGGGCATGGCATTCAAGGGCTTGGGTGCTGGGGAGCCGGTGCGTCCGGCAGGGGCTCAGAGGCTCAGAGGCGCCACCGGTCGCGATCACCAACGGAAGGGCCGATCCGGCGCCGGAACCGCCGGCAATACAGGGCCGCCTCGGGGCGCACCCGCCCCCCTCGGCTGGATGAAAAGGTGTCGCCGTGTACCGGTGGCCTGGCTTCGCCCCCTGCCTCTGGCCTGCGGCATGGGTCAGGAATTGCCCTGAGGTGCGGCACCGAGCCCTCGCTTGCGCTAGCCTCGCGACCATGACACACGACCCCACACAAGCGCCAGGCGGCGCGCCGCTTCAAACCCTGCTGGCGCAGGCCATGGCCCAGATTGGCCGTGTGATCAAAGGCAAGCCGGGCCAGGTGGCCGACTGCTTGGCTTGCATGATCGCCGGTGGGCATCTGCTGATCGAGGACTTGCCGGGTGTGGGCAAGACCACCCTGGCGCAGGCCTTGTCCATCACCCTGGGCCTGCGCTTCGCTCGCACCCAATTCACGGCCGACTTGCTGCCCAGCGACTTGACGGGCGTGAACGTGTACGACCGCCAAGCCGGGCAGTTCGTGTTCAAGCCAGGGCCCGTGTTTGCGCAGGTGCTGTTGGCCGACGAGATCAACCGGGCCGGCCCCAAGACGCAGTCGGCGCTGCTGGAGGCCATGGAGGAGCGCCAGGTCACGGTCGAGGGGGTGAGCCACGCCCTGCCCCAGCCATTTTTCGTGATCGCCACCCAAAACCCCACCGAGCAGTTGGGCACATACCCGCTGCCTGAGTCGCAACTCGATCGCTTCTTGATGACCTTGCGCCTGGGCTACCCGGACCGCAGCGCCGAGCGCGAGCTGCTGCTGGGCGGCGACAGCCGCGAGCAGCTCGCCACCTTGCCCGCGGTGATGACGCCCGACCAACTGCTGCAGGCGCAGGCGGCCGCCCGCCAAGTGCCGGCCAGCCCGGCGCTGTTGGACTACCTGCAAACCCTGCTGGAGGCCACGCGGGGCGGCCATTGGTTCGTCGAAGGCCTGAGCCCGCGCGCCGGCCTGGCTTGGCTGCGCGCGGCGCGGGCCAAGGCCTTGCTGGCGGGGCGCGCCCATGTTTCGCCCGACGACGTGCAGGCGGTGGCCGTGCCCGTGCTGGCGCACCGACTGCGCGCGCGGGCAGGCAGCGGCCGCGGCAGCGCCGAACAGGTGCGCGCCATGATCGACGCCGTTCCCCTGCCCTGAGCACGGCACCATGCTGAGCGCGGCACGCCAACGCTGGCGGGCTTGGTGGAACAAGCGCCACCCTGCCCGGGACGAACAGCAGCTCACCCAGCGGAACCTCTACATCGTGCCCACCCGGGTGGGGCTGGCGTTTTTGCTCACGCAAGCGTTGCTCCTGGTGGCCTCCATCAACGACCAGCTCAGCCTGGGCTATGCGCTGACCTTCTTGCTGTGCGGGGCCGGGTTCGCGTCCATGCACACCACGCACGGCAACCTGCGCGGGCTCACCTTGAGCCTGCTGCCGCCGCCGTCGGGCCATGCCGACGCCGACCAAGCCTTCACCGTGCGCCTGCACAACCCTGGACGCGCCCGTCATGGCATTGGGTTGCGGCTGGCCGATGCCGACGCCCAGCACTTGGCGTGGGTGGACGTGCCCGAGCAGGGCTCGGCGGAAGTCACCCTGCACTGGCGGGCGCCGGGGCGGGGCCACCACGAACTGCCGGTGCTGCGCGTGGAAACGCGCTTCCCTTTGGGTGTGTTTGTGGCCTGGAGCTATTGGCGGCCCGCCAGCCGGCAATGGGTGTACCCGGCGGTGGAGACGCCCTGCCCACCGCTGCCCTCCGGACGCCACGACAGCGACGAGCCCCCACCCTCCGCCTCTCCTGCGCCGCCGGGCGCTGGTGACGAATGGCAAGGCGTGCGGCCTTGGCGCGAAGGCGACGGCCTGCGCCACGTGCTGTGGGCCAAGGCAGCCCAAGACCCCCGCCCGGATGGCCCTTTGTGGGTGCGCGACTGGAGCGCGCCCCCTCAGGGTCGGGGCGCATGGCTGGACGCCAGCGACACCCGAGGCCTGCCCGATGAGCTGCGCTGGCAACGCCTGACGGCTTGGGTGCTGGCGGCCGACCGCCTGGGCGCCGATTGGGGCCTGCGACTGCCCGGCCGCACCTTGGCCTTGGGCCAGGGCCCACAGCAGCGCCGGCAAGCCCTGGAGTGGCTGGCCTTGGCCGGAGGGCCGGCGGCATGAATTGGACCCGCGAGCAACGCGACACCGGCTTCCTCTTGGCCGTGGTGACGACTGCCGTCGGGCCGCACCTGTGGCGCATCCCGCTCTGGGCCTCTGCGCTCACGCTGGTGTTGTTGGCTTGGCGGGGTTGGCTGGCTTGGCGCGAACGGCCGCTGCCCTCGCGCTGGTGGCTGTTGGGCATCGCCGTCGCCGCCGCGGCGTGCGCCAAGCTCACGCACGGTGTGCTGGTGGGTCGCGTCAGCGGGCTCACGCTGGTGTGCATCCTGCTCGCGCTCAAGCTGCTGGAAATGCACGCCCGACGCGACGCCTTCGTCGTGTTCTTTCTTGGCTTCTTCCTGGTGCTCACGCAGTTTCTGCACAGCCAGTCGCTCTGGGTGGCCGGATGGACGCTGTTCAGCGTGTGGGGCCTGCTCACCGCGCTGGTGCTGGCCCAAATGCCGCTGGGCCAGCCCAGCTTGCGCGTGGCGGCCCGCGAAGCGGCCCGCACCACGGCCTTGGGCCTGCCGCTGATGGTGGCGCTGTTCCTGCTGTTTCCGCGCATCGGGCCACTGTGGGGCGTGCCGGGGCAGTCGGGCAGCACAGGCCTGTCGGAAACCATGAGCTTTGGGGACGTGTCCACCCTGGCCCTGGACGAGCGCGTGGCTTTGCGGGTGCGCGCCCTGGACGGCGCGCTGCCGCCGCCCAGCCAGTTCTACCTTCGCGGCCCCGTGCTCACCGATTTCGACGGTCAAGAGTGGCGCCCAAGCGCCGTGCCCCTCATCCCCCAGGACGCTTTGCTGCTGGAGGGCGGCGTGTTGCGCTACGAGCTGTTGCTGGAGCCCCTGCGCATGACGGTGCTGCCCGTGCTGGAGCACAGCCCCGGACAGCCGGGTGAGACCTGGGCCTTGGACGGCGTGACCCTGCGCCGCACCGCCGACTTGGTCTGGATGGCGCCGCGCCCCTTGGGCGAGACGCTGCGCGTGCCGGCGGTGGCGGTGCCGACCTCGGGCGTGCGCATGGGGCCGCTGACCGAGCACGTCAGCCTGCGTGCCGCCCGCGCGCTGCCCGCCAACCGCAACCCGCGGCTGCGCGCCTGGGCGCAAGACCTGCGGGCGCAAACGAGCGGTGACCTCGCTTTCGTGCAGGCGGTGCTCGGCCACATCCGCCAAGCGCCCTTCAGCTACACGCTCAACCCTGGGGTGTACGGGGAGTTCAGCCCGCACGGCATCGACGAGTTCTGGTTCGACCGCCGGCAGGGCTTTTGCGAGCATTACGCCAGCGCCTTCGTGGTGGCGCTTCGCTCGGCCGGCATCCCCGCGCGCGTCGTGACGGGCTACCAGGGGCGCGACGCCCTCTTGCAGGACGGCTGGGCCGTGGTTCGCAACAGCCACGCCCATGCTTGGGCCGAGTTCTGGCTGCCCGGGCAAGGCTGGCAGCGCGCCGACCCGACCGCCGCCGTGGCCCCCGAGCGCGTGGAGCGCGGCCTGGCGCTGGAAAGCCCCGTGGGGCTGTTCCGGGGCGCCGTCGACGCCGTGAACCCCACGCTGTGGGCTGCTGCGCGCCAACTGGCCGAACGCCTGGACCTGCGCTGGCAGCAGTGGGTGTTGGGCTACAAGCGGGATCAACAGTTCCAGCTGCTGGAGCGCCTGGGCTTTGAGAAGCCCGACTGGAACAGCCTGGGGCAGGTCGTGGCCATCACCCTCGGGTTGGGCATGGCCCTGGGCTTGGCTTGGCAGGCGGTGTTGGCTCGGCGGCGCGACACCTGGCCGCGACGGCTCGAACGGGTGCACGCGTGGCTCACCCGCCAAGGTTGGTCCGTGCCGCCCCACCAAGCGCCCTTGCGATGGGCCCAGCAGGTGCAGCATCAAGACGCACCGGCGCCGGTGGTGCAAGCCCTGCTGGCGCTGGAAGACTGGCGCTATGGCCCCCAGGCCGAGCCTCCAAGGGGCTGGCGGAGACGCTGGCGGGAAGCGCGACGTTGGCGCGCTTGGTGGCGGTCGCTGGTCGCCAAACCGTGAAGCTTCAAGGCCCGGGGGGCTCGTCGGCCGCCTGGTTCAGCGGGCTGTGCCGCGGCGTGGGCGGGTAGCTGTCGGCGGTGTGGGGCGGGCCTTTCATCACCCGCACGACGACGCAGCCCACGCCCACCGTCAGCGCCAACACGCTCATCAACACGGTCCAACCGGCGCTGGTGTACGTCCACAAGCCCAAGTGGGCCTCGCTGGCCGGCCAAAACCCGGCCGAGGCCGCCCAGTGCCGACACGCCACCGCGCCCCAGGGCAACAGGCTGGCCAGGGCCCAGGTGGGCCCCAGGCGTCGCCAGATCCAGCGCTCAAGACCGGGCGGCGCCGCGTCGCGGTTCATCCGGCCCCCGCTGGGGCGAGCAAGTCATCGCCCTGCACCGACACCAGGGCCGGGCGGCCGACGATCAAGGGATCCACCGCGCCCACGGTGGCAAGGTCGCGCTTGCCGTAAGGCAAGCGGTGCAGCAAGTAGCGCATGGCGTTGAGCCGAGCGCGCTTCTTGCAATCGCTCTTGACCACCGTCCATGGCGCGTCGGACGTGTCGCAGTGCAAGAACATCGCCTCTTTGGCGCGGGTGTAGTCGTCCCACTTGTCCAACGAGGCCACGTCGATCGGGCTGAGCTTCCACTGCTTGAGCGGATGCGCCTCGCGCTCCTTGAAGCGGCGGCGCTGCTCGGCCCGGCTGACCGAGAACCAGAACTTGATGAGGTGCACGCCGCTGCGCACCAAGTGGCGCTCGAACTCGGGGGCTTGGCGCATGAACTCGTCGTACTGGGCGTCGGTGCAAAAGCCCATCACGCGCTCGACGCCGGCACGGTTGTACCAACTGCGGTCGAACAGCACGATCTCGCCCGCCGTGGGCAGGTGCTGGATGTAGCGCTGGAAGTACCACTGCCCGCGCTCCACCTCGCTGGGCTTTTCGAGGGCCACGACACGCGCACCGCGGGGGTTGAGGTGCTCCATCAGGCGCTTGATGGTGCCGCCCTTGCCGGCGGCGTCGCGCCCCTCGAACAAGATGACCACGCGCTGGCCGGTTTCCTTGACCCAAGCCTGGAGTTTGAGCAGCTCCACCTGCAGACGGTACTTCTCGCGCTCGTAGCGCTTGCGGCTCAGCAGGTTCTTGTAGGGGTAACGGCCGTCGCGCCACTTGGGGTGCAGCTCGGCGTCGGGGTCAACGCCTGGCGCACCCGTGCTGGGCTCGGTTTCGCGCTCGAACAAGGCCTTGCGCAGGGCACGCACCTCGTCGGGCGAGGCTCCGGCCAGCAGGGCGCGAAGTTGCTCGAGCGCGTCGGCTCCAGCCAGAGTCCCTTGGCGGCCTTGGGCCAAGACGCGACGAACGGTTTCCGCCTGGCGGGTTTGGGAGCGCGTGGTGCCGCGCTCCACGCGATCGGCCTGCGGGCGCTGGATCGCGGTGTCGCCCGCCGCGGTGCTGCGAGGCCGGCGGGTGCGCTGGGTGGGCGTTGGCGCCGATGGGGCGGGGGTCGCCGAGGTGGCTGGGGTGTTGTCAGAGCGGGGTTCGTGGCGTCGCATGGGGGCCTCCATGCCCGATGATGGCGCGCTCGTCTCCGAATCCCTTTGCGCGGGGTCAAAACCTCGCACTGCCCCAGCCGTTCATGCGCTTCCGTCTCTTGGCTCTCGCTCTGGGCCTCTGCATCGCCTCGCCCACCATCGCCACCCCGGCACCCGAGCCGCACACCCAACGGGCCACATCCTCAAAGGCCCACCCCAAATCCAAAAAGCCCAAAACGGCCCAGCGCCGCGCGGGCGCGCTGCACACCCCGGCCCACACCCCCGGCTTTGGCGACCCCGCCCACGGCGGTTCCACCGGCCGTTATGCCGTGCGCGACGACAGCATGGCCTGGGCACGAGAGTTCGCGGCCGCCTCGGGCTGGACCGAAACCGAGGTGCTGGCGGTTCTGGCCCAAGCGCGCTACCAAAAGCGGGCGGCGCAGCTGATGATGCCGCCCCCGCAAGGGGTGCCGAAGGACTGGGGCGCCTACCGCGACCGCTTCGTCGAGCCCGACCGGCTGCAGGCTGGTTTGCGCTTTTGGGAGCAACACGCCGACACCTTGGCCCGGGCCGAAGCCCAAACGGGCGTGCCGGCCGAACTCATCATGGGCATTCTGGGCGTGGAGACCTACTACGGCCGGGTGATGGGCTCGTTCCGCGTGCTGGACGCCCTCAGCACCTTGGCCTTCGACTTTCCGGGCGGGCGCAGCGACCGCAGCCCCTACTTTCGCGAGCAACTGGGCGAGTTGCTGCGCCTGGCGCGCACCGAAGGCCGAGAGCCCAGCGAGTTCCAAGGCAGCTTCGCCGGCGCCATGGGCCTGGGGCAATTCATGCCCGGCAGTTGGCGCTCCTTCGCGGTGGATTTCGATGGCGACGGGCACATCGACCTCATGCGCAACCCGGCCGACGCGATTGGCTCGGTGGCCCACTTCTTGTTGCAGCACGGTTGGACGCCCGGCATGCCCACGCACCGGCTGGTGCCCGCGCCGACCGACGTCGAGGCCCGTGACCGGCTGCTGGCCCCCGACCTGGAGGGCCGCTGGAGCCTGGCCGACTTGAAGGCCGCCGGTCTGGACGTGGAGGGGCTGCCCGACCTGCCATGGGCGCTGCAAGCGCTGGACAACGGCGGGGCGGCCCCCACGCACGCGCTGGTCAGCCGCAACTTTTGGGTGGTCACGCGTTACAACCGCTCGTCCTACTACGCGCTGGCCGTCATCACCCTGGGCGAACGGCTGGCAGCACTGCGCCACGCGCGCTGAGCCGCCGCCCAGGCCGCCGTATGCTCCCGCCCCTTGCCGAGACTCCGTCAACCATGGTCAAGTCCCTGATCTCCACCGCCTTGGTGTTTGCCTTGGGCAGCGCCGTGCTCGCCACCCTGCCTGTTGGCGCCGTGCAAGCGCAAACCAAAACGGCCAGCACCAAGAAAGTCAACAAACCGGTCGCCAAAAAGGCCGCCAAAAAAGCGCCCCCCACCGCCAAGGGCACGGCCAAGGCCGCTGGCAGCGCCAACAGCCCCGGCGTGCTGGCCGGCGAAGCCGCCATGCAGCGCGCTCGGGCGGCCGACGAGGCCGCCGTCCAAGCCGCGGCCGCACGCAAGACCGCGGGCACCGCGGCCTGGTCCAGCGGCGACGTGATGAATGCCGCCACCGCCGCCGACTGGCGCGAGCCCGATCCCTCCAACATCGTCTTGATGGACGTCCGCACCCATGCGGCCAGCGCGCCCCAGCAGGTGGTGATGGAACTGGCCCCGCGTTTTGCGCCCGAGCACGCCGCCAACATCCGCGCCCTGGTGCGAGGCGGCTACTTCGACGGCCTGGCCGTGCTTCGCGTGCAGGACAACTTCGTCACCCAGTGGGGCGACCCCGGCGAACCCGTGGGCGCCGAAAACGCCCGCACCCGGCCCTTGCCCGACGCCGCCAAGGCCAAGCTGCCGGCGGAGTTCGACGCCCCGCTGGCCGGCCTGCCGCTCGATGCCCTGACCGAGACCGACGGCTGGGCCCCGCTCAACGGCTTCGTCGACGGCTTCCCCGTCGCCGCCGACCCCGCCAAGACGCCGCAGGGCCGCGCCTGGGTGGCTCACTGCTACGGCACCGTGGGTGCCGGCCGGGGCAACGAGATCGACAGCAGCACGGGCGCCTCGCTCTACGCCATCATCGGCCACAGCCCGCGCGCGCTGGACCTCAACATCACCGTGGTGGGCCGCATCCTCAAGGGCATCGAACACCTGGCCGCCCTGCCACGCGGCGGCGGCAACATGGGCTTCTACAAGCCGGAAGAGAACCGACCGCCCCTGCTCAGCGCCAAGCTCTTGGCCGACCTGCCCGAGGCCGAGCGCCCCCGCGTGCTGGTGATGCGCACCGACACCCCGACCTGGGCCCAGTTGCTGCACAGCCGGCGCTACCGCGGTGGCTGGTATGTGGCCAGCACCGGCCGAGTGGACCTGTGCAGCACGCAGGTTCCGGTGCGGGTAACCCCCCCTGCAGCCCCCGCACCATGAGCCTGGGGGCACGGCTCAGCGGCTGGGCGCTGCGCGCCCTGGGCGTGCTGCTGGTGGCCAGTGCCGTCAGCGTGGCGGCCTTCAAGGCCCCCGACCGCCCGCTCGAAAGCCTGGTGGCCCGATGGGCTCCCCCTCCCTCGCAGTTCATCGAGCTGCCGCTGCCCAGCGGCACGCAGCTCACCCACCTGCGCGACGAGGGCCCCCGCACCGACCCCTTGCCCATCCTGCTGCTGCACGGCACCTCGGACAGCCTGCACACCTGGGACGGCTGGGCCAAAGACCTGAGCAAAACGCGCCGGGTGCTGCGCGTGGACCTGCCCGGCTTCGGCCTCACCGGCCCGGCCCCCAGCGGGGACTACGGCACCCGCCAGTACGTCGCCTTCGTGCAGGCGCTGCTCGACCAACAGCAACTGCGGCGCGTCGTCATCGTCGGCAATTCTCTGGGCGGCGAGGTGGCCTGGATGACCGCCGCCGCCCACCCCGACCGCGTGGCCGGCCTCGTGCTGCTCGACCCCGCCGGCTTGCCCTTCGAACCCGACGCCTTGCCCCTGGGCTTTCAGCTCAGCGCCACCACCGTGGGCAGTTGGATGGGCCGCCACCTGCTGCCCCGCCCGTTGGTCCGGCACAGCGTGGAATCCGTGTTCGGGCGGCCGGAGCGCGTGCCCCAGGCCGAGGTGGACCGCTTCTTCGAGATGAGCGTGCGCGCCGGCAACCGCGAGGCCCTGCACCTGCGCATCCAAGCCCTGCTGGCCGAACGCGCGCAAGGCCTGGCCGTGCCCGAATGGCCCAAGGTCATGGCCCCTACCCTGCTGGTTTGGGGTGAAAGAGACCGCCTGATCCCCCCGTCCACCGCCCAGCAGTACCTTCAGCAGCGCGCGCCGCAAGCCCCGCCGGCCCAGCTCGTCGTGCTGCCGGGGTTGGGGCACGTGCCCCAGTTGGAGGACCCCGCCACCTCTTTGGCGGCCGTGCGCCCCTTCCTCGACGGGCTGCGGTGATCCTCAACGTCAGCACCTACCGCTTCGTGGCGCTGCCCGAGGCGGCCGATTGGGTGGCACCGCTGAAACACCGGGCCCAATCGCTCGGGCTCAGGGGCACGGTGCTGCTGGCCGAGGAAGGCATCAACCTCTTCCTGGCCGGAGCGGCTGACAGCGTGAACGCCTGGCTCGACGCGCTGCGCCAAGACCCCCGTTTCGCCGACTTGCCGGCCAAAGAGAGCTGGAGCGACACGCAGCCCTTCCAGCGCTTGAAGGTCAAGTTCAAACGCGAAATCATCCGCATGGACTGCCCCACCGTGCGTCCCGCGCTCGGGCGCGCTCCAGCCCTGCCCGCGGCCACCCTCAAGCGCTGGCTGGACCAGGGGCACGACGACGAAGGCCGCCCCGTGGCGATGCTGGACACCCGCAATGCCTTCGAGGTGGACGCGGGCGCGTTCGAGGGCGCTGTCGACTGGCGACTGAACAAGTTCACCGAGTTCCCGGCCGCCCTGCGACAGCAAGCGACCGACCTGGCTGGCCGCTCGGTGGTGAGCTACTGCACCGGCGGCATCCGCTGCGAGAAGGCAGCCCTGCTCATGCACGAGGCGCTGCCGCCCGGCACTCCGGTGTACCAACTGGAAGGCGGCATCCTGAAGTACTTCGAAGAGGTGGGCGGCGCCCATTACCGCGGCCACTGCTTCGTCTTCGACGAGCGCGGCACGCTCGACCCCCAACTGCAGCCCAACCCCGGAGCTTGACCATGCCGCAACGCCGCCTTGCCCTGGCCTTGAGCCTCACGCTGCTCGCCCCTTGGGCCCACGCGCAAACCGCTGGCAAGCTGCGCATCGGTGTCGAAGGCGCCTATCCGCCCTTCAGCGAGGTCGCGCCCAACGGGCAGCTCCGCGGCCTGGAAATCGACCTCGCCCGGCACTGGTGCGCGCAGATGAAGCGCGAGTGCGAGTTGGTGAAGATCGACTTCGACGGCCTGATCCCCGCCTTGCAGGCCCGCAAGATCGACGCCATCGTCGCGTCGCTGTCCATCACGCCGGCGCGCCAGAAGGCCATCGCCTTCAGCAAGCCCTACTACGCCACCCCGCAAACCTTCGTCGGGCGTGCGGGCGCCGGGAACGACATCGCCCCCGCAGCCCTGCAAGGCAAGCGGATCGGCGTTCAGTCGGCCACCATCAACGAGGCCTACGTCAACGCCCTGTACCGCCAAAGCCAGGTGGTGCGCTACGCCACGCAGGACCAGGTCTACCTCGACCTCAGCAACGGGCGCGTGGACTACACCCTGGTGGACTCCGTGGCGGCCGACACCTTTTTGGCCAGCGCCGCGGGCAAAGGGCTGGCGCGGGTCGGCCCACCGCTGCGCGACCCCCAGTACTTCGGGCGCGGCGTGGGCGTGGGTCTGCGCAAGACCGACGCCGCCACGCTGGGCGCCGCCTTCAATGCCGCCATCGACGCCAGCCGCACCGACGGCAGCTTCGATCGCTTCGCGCGACAGTACTTTCCCTATGACATCAGCCCACCCTGAGTCCTCGCTCAGCCCTTGGCTCGCGTTAAGGTTCGGCGCTTGACCCCTCAACCCCTCGGAGGTTTCCCATGATCCGTCGTTCCCTGGCCGCCCTCGCGGCTGTCGCCCTGGCCGTGGCGGTGCTGCCAGCTGCCGCCCAAAGCAAGAAGCTGCGCATCGGCGTCGAAGGCGCCTACCCCCCGTTCAGCGAAGTGGACGCCAAAGGCGAATTGAAGGGCTTCGAAATCGACCTCGCCCGCGCTTGGTGCGTCCAAATGAAGCGCGAATGCGAACTCGTCAAGACCGATTTCGACGGCCTCATCCCCGCGCTGCAGGCCCGCAAGATCGACGCCATCGTGGCCTCCATGTCGATCACCGACGAGCGCAAGAAGGCCATTGCCTTCAGCAAGGCCTACCTGGCCTCGCCGGCCATCTTCGTGGCCAAGTCGGGCACCAAGGGCGACGTCTCGCCCGCGGCCCTCAAGGGCAAGAAGATCGGCGTGCAATCGGCCACCACCTTCGAGACCTACATTGCCGCAGCCTACAAAGACTCCACCGTCGTGCGCTACCAAACGCAGGACCAGATCTACCTGGAGCTCAAGGCCGGCCGCGTGGACTACACCCTGGTGGACAAGTACGCCGTCGACAGCTTCTTGAAGAGCGACGCCGGCAAGGGCATGGCCTTCATCGGTCCGGACATCGACGACGAGAAGTACTTCGGCATCGGCATCGGCGTGGGCCTGCGCAAGGCCGACGAGAAGACCCTGGGCGCCGCCCTGAACGCCGCGATCGACGCCGTCAACGCCAGTGGCGAGTACAAGAAGCTCTCGAGCAAGTACTTCGCCTACGACGTCGCGCCGAAGAAGAAGTAAAGCCCCAAGGCCCCACGCCCCATGCTCCATGGCTTCCTGCCCAGCCTGCTGCAAGGCGCCCTGCTCACCCTGAGCTTGGCCCTGGCCTCGTTGGGCGTGGCCATGGCGCTGGGGCTCGTGGCCTGCTTCGCCAAGATGAGCCCCAACCGCGGGCTCCGCTGGCCGGCCCAGTGGTACACGACCCTCGTGCGCGGCATCCCCGACCTGGTGCTGGTGCTGCTGGTGTTCTATGGCGGGCAGGTGCTGGTCAACGACCTCGCGCTGGCCCTGGGCCACGAGGACTACATCGACGTCGACCCCTTCGTGGCCGGCGTGTTGACCATCGGCTTCATCTTCGGCGCCTACCTGGCCGAGGCCTTCCGGGGCGCCTACCTGGCGGTGCCCCCCGGGCAGCGCGAGGCCGCCCTGGCCTACGGCATGAGCCCCTGGCAGGCCGCCTGGCGCGTGCAACTGCCGCAAATGCTGCGCCATGCCTTGCCGGGCGTGAGCAACAACTGGCTGGTGCTGGTCAAGAGCACGGCCATCGTGTCGGTCATCGGCCTGGACGACCTGATGAAGCGCGGCGGTGACGCCGCCGGCGCCACCAAAGAGCCCTTCGTTTTCTTCCTGGCGGTGGGCCTGATTTACCTCGTGTTCACCAGCCTGAGCGAGCTGTTCTTTGCCTGGGCGCAAAAAAAGCTCGCCATCGGCGTGCGCCAGGGCGTGCTGTGACGGAGAACTGGCAAACCATCGCCAACAACCTGCCGCTGTACCTGAGCGGCGTGGGCGTCACGCTGCAATTGCTGGCCGTGTCCCTGGCCTTGGGGCTGCTCATCGCCATTCCGCTGGGCGTGCTGCGCGCCCTGCCCAACCCCTGGGTGTGGCGCCCCATCTGGGCCTACACCTACGTGTTCCGCGGCACCCCCATGCTGGTGCAGCTCTTCCTCATTTACTACGGGCTTGGCCAGTTCGAGTGGTTGCGCAACAGCTTCGCGTGGGCTTGGCTGCAAAACGCCTGGTTCTGCGCCTGCCTGGCCTTCGTGCTCAACACCGCGGCCTACACCACCGAGATCGTGGCCGGCGCCATCCGCGCCCTGCCCCACGGCGAGATCGAGGCGGCCAAGGCCTACGGCATGGACCGACTCACGATGATGCGCCGCATCGTGCTGCCCTCGGCCCTGCGCCGGGCGCTGCCCGCCTACGGCAACGAGGCCATCTTCATGCTGCACGGCACCTCGCTGGCCATGCTGGTCACGATCGTGGACATCACCGGCGCCGCCAAACGCGTGTACGCCGTGCACTACATCCCCTTCGAGGCCTACATCACGGCCGGTGTCCTCTACCTCGCGCTCACGCTCGCCCTGGTGGCCATGTTCCGCTGGGCCGAGAACCGCTTCCTGAAGCCGCTGATGCCGCGCTGAGCGCCGGCGACGTCGCCGACAAGCCGCAGCGCTTGCGCCAATGCGACATGCAGTTGCACCCCCCCCGCCAAACCGGAGGAGGCCCCGGTGCAACCCGGTGGGCATCTTTTGGACCCGCTGACACACTGCGCGCCTTCGCGCCATCCCCCGCCTGTACCCAGACGCCCAGGGCACTGACGCGAACCGATTGTTCGCACTTGGAAAGCACGCCCATGAACACGCCCCGCCGGTTCACCATGCCGGATGTCTTCGTCATCCTGTTCTTTCTGGCCTTGGTGTTGGCCGCCCTGTCCCATTTGGTCCCGGCCGGCGTCTTTGACACCACCTTGGTGAATGGAAAACCCCGCCTCATTCCGGAGAGCTTCCGAACCGTCGAAGGGTGGCAAGGAGTGGCACTGTTCGGCAGTGGGGACCAAATGGGCTTCCTCAACTTCGTGTTCGAGGGCCTGGTCAGCGGAAGCAAGCACGGAAGCGCTATCGGCGTTGTGGCGTTCATTCTGGTGATCGGCGGCGCGTTCGGCATGATCATGCACACGGGCGCCATCCACCGCGGACTCACAGTGCTGATCGAGCGCGGCGCCAAGCACTTGTACCTGCTGATGCCCCTGCTGTTCCTGCTGTTCTCTCTGGGCGGCGCGGTGTTCGGCATGG
>NZ_JAPZSY010000079.1 GCF_027532025.1 Inhella sp.
TCGCCTCCTGAGCGGGATGAGGTCCCACCGAAACCAGGGTGGGGAAAATTCGTTGGCCCGAAATGGGGAAAAGTTCGGTGCCATTGACACTCATCGATCCGGCTGTTGAGCTGGGTCGACAGCCGCTGCAGCACATCGCGCAGATAAGCCAAGGGTTCGTGGCCGCACATCCTTGCCGACTGCACCAGGCTCATCACCGCCGCCGCGCGCTGCCCGGCCGGTTCGCTGCCCACGAACATCCAGGCCTTGCGCCCCATCGCCCAGGGCTGGATCTGCCGCTCCAAGTGGTTGTTGTCGATGGGCACGGCGCCATCGTTCAGGTGCTGCGCCAGCGCGTTCCAGTGCTGGAGGGTGTCGTCGATGGCGGCCGCAGTCGAGCCTCCGTCGGCCACGCGCAAGCGCTCCAGCTGGAGCCAGGCGCCGAGCTGCTCCCACAGCGGCCGCTGCAGCGCTTGCCGTTGGCGGCAGCGCTCGTCATCGACCAAGCCCCTTAGCTCGCGCTCGACCGCTTCCTCGCCGATGCTGCTCGTGCCGGCCTTGGCCGGCTCGTCGAACTCACGCCGCGGGTGCTGCACACCCAGTGGGACGAACTCAACGCGGTGCAAGACCGCGACCCCGGCGGCGCCGTGCTGGCCCGCTACGACTTTGCGGGCGACGAGCCCGTGGCGCTGTGGAGCGCCGAAGACGGCGCGCAACTGCTGCACGCCGACGCCCTGGGCTCGGTGGTGCTCACCACCAACGCCGACGGCAGCGTGCAAAGCGAGGTGCTGTTTGACGCCTGGGGTCAGCCGTACCTCAAGCGCGGCAGCAGCAGCAACAAGTTCGGTTTCACCGGGCACCAGATGGATGCCGAGACCGGGCTGCACTACTTCAAGGCCCGCTACTACGACCCCGAGCTGGGCCGCTTCATCAGCCAGGACCCGGCCGAAGGGCAGGAGCTGAGGCCGGCGTCGTTCCAGAAGTACCTGTACGCGTATGGCAACCCGCTGGTGTGGGTGGATCCGGATGGGCGCGTCAGTTGGCTCAACGCTGGGGCCGATTGGCTGAGCGGAGCCGGCGACTGGCTGCGTGATCGCGCCGGCCAGTGCGGCAGCGGCTTAATCTGCAGCACGGCTGGCGCGGCCATCGGCGTGTCCCGCGCCGTGGTGGGCTTGGGCGAGTTCGGACTGCGTGGCGTCAATGTGGTGGCCAACACCGCCTCGTTGGCGGCCGGCACCCTGGGCTTGAACAGCCAGGCCAACATCGACGCACATGCCGCCGAGCTGGAAGGCACGCTCAACGCGGGCAAGGCGGCCGTCAGCATGGTCTCCACATCCGGTGGCCGCCAGCAGTTGGCGGACAAGGCCTTCTCGACGATTGAGAAGGCCTTGGACGGGGATGCCCAGGCCATCAGCGACGTCAGCAGCTTTGTGGCCGGGGCCGTGGGCGGACGATCGGCGGTGGGCGCGGCCAGCGGAAGTCGCAATGCCGGGCAGGTGGCCGTTCAGGTCGAGAAGGCCGCGGCGCGCGAGGCCCTGAGCGGAACGGCCACGGCGGGCAAGGCCCTGGGCGAGGTGGCTGAGGCCACGTCCGTCAAGGCGGTGGGGCGGCAGACCGCAGAAGCCAGCGCTGGACCGGGGGTGCGGGCGGCTGGGCCGGGGAATGCGGTCAAGTCGGTGGAGCCGCAGGTGAGCTCGGCGCCGGTGAAGCAGGTTGATCAGCCGATGTATGCCAGTGGCGGGGCGGCTTCGCTGACGCGGCGGCAGTACATTGAAGCCAATTTGCGGGAGAGTGCGGCCGGGCGCGAAGCGTCTGAGTTTGGCGCCTATGCGTCAAGAGAGCAGATGCTCGCACGCCCTGCGGCAAGTGAGCAGTATTCGGTAATCATGGAAGCGCAGCTCCAGCAGGGTGTTCACTTTCCTGGAAAAGTTGATTACGTGCATTTCCAAGAGGCAAATCGCCAGCTACACACAGTCATGAGTGCCGGGGACGATCTAGCCGTGAGCCTGGAGCGCGCCTACCCAGGAATGATGGACTTCAGTGCGCCAGGTGCAAGAGGTGCCTTCAAAGGCAGAACACCCGCCGAGCTGGGGTTGACGTGGCATCACCATCCCATTAATCCTGGCGTTTTGCAGTTGATACCGACTGTTCATCACAAGGCTAGTGGGGCAGTGCAGCGCACCCTTCACCCCGGCGGCAAAGGTGGTATGGAGAACTGGGGTGGTGGCGGAAGAAAACGAAAGTGAACCGAACATGAACGATCATGTTATTCGTACCGGCTTTAGGAATGTGCTTCTAGACCCCTTTGGTTTTCCAGAGACGTTTGTTCTCTATCTTCAAGAGGGCAAGGGATGGGCCTTGGAGCAAGACGCCCTCGTAATTGACCCCGATCAGGGTGAGGATCCTTCAACGCCGGTAGGTCAGATCGTCGCAAAGGACAAGTGGCAGTACATCCTAGAGATCGCTGCCATGCGATCTGTTAACGAAAATCTGTTGGAGCAAATGCCGAATGCGTCAGTTGATACAAGATTTGAAGCTTTTCAATATTTTTTTGAGCACGACGCATTTGCAGCAGCGATCGATTTGCCTAGCAGTCAAGACCCGGGTGATGATTCACGAGCTCCGGGGTCAGGCCTTTAATCTATAGCCCCCCGCCACACCAACACACCAACACGGCGCTCCGAGCCGGGGCCGCATTTCCTTCGGGGTGGATTCCGCCTCGAAGGGCCACCCCTCCATCCCTCACCCTTGGGCCAGCTGCGCCACACCGCGGAGCAAGAACGCCTCCGCGCCGTCCCAGCGCGCTTTGGCCGCGCTCGCCACGGCCCACACGCGTTGGCTGTCAACTGACCCAGGCTGGGGATGCTCCGCAACAAAGCGGCGTTTTTGTGCAGCGTGGCAGCGGGGGCGCTGAGGCCGCGGCTGAGGATGGCGCGGGTGTCACATCGGGGTGTCATGCCCGCGGCGCAGCATCGGGCCTCTTTGACTCGCCAGGACGTTTCATGCTGCCCGCCGTTGCCCGCCGCCACGTGTTGCTGACTTGTGTTGCCGCTGCCCTGCCGGTGCCGTTCCCCGCGTTGGCGCAGGGCGCTGCCGCGCCTGACGTGCTGTTGCAAGCCGTGGTGTTGCGGGTGGGGATGGAGCGCTTGGTGAAGCTGGAGTTGGAGCGCCGGGTGCTGCAACACAGCCGTGCCGTGCTGGCGGCCGACAAGGAGCGGCAGCGGCTGCAGCGGGCGATGGAGGTGCTGGGCGGCCCGATCAAGGGTCTGGCGGGCCGGCGGGAGGCGCAGGTGCAGCGGGCGGTGCTGGATGCCGGCGAGTTGCTGCAGCAGTTGCGGCAGCCGGTGGACGCTTTGGTGGGCGCCAGCGAGGCTTTGGCGGCGCGTTTGGGTTTTGTGACGACCACGCTGTCGGGCGTGGCGAGCGACGGCGATCGGGCCACGTTGATCGACTTGTTGGCCCGGGCGAGCGCGTCGGCGCTGCGCTTGGGCAAGTACAACTTTGCGGCGGCGGCCGCGGGCTTGGCCAGCGCCGACGTGGCGGTGTCGGCGCAGCAGTCGGTGGGGGAGTTCCGCGCGGCGCTGGCGTCGGTGGCGGCGCAGCGCCTGGACGAGCGCGGCCGGCAGGATTTGCAGTTGGCGCAGAACCAATGGCTCTTGCTGAGCCAGGTGCTGGGGCCTTCGGGCCTGGCCAAGGCGCCCGAGCGGCTGGCCGAGGTGGCGACGACGACGGACCGGATCGCCGAGTCGATGCTGGCGTTGGCCCGCCGCGCCTGATCAGCGGATGAAGTGCACGGCCTGCCCGAGCATTTCGGGCGTGATGAGCGCGACCCCTTGGGGCGACATGCGGAAGCGCTGGCGGTCGGCTTCGGGGTCCACACCGACTTGCAGGCCCGGCGGGATGACGCAGCGGCGGTCGATGATGCAGCGGCGCAGCACCGCGTTGCGTCCGATTTCGACGTTGGGCAGCACGACGGCGTCTTCCACGCTGGCGTGGCTGTGCACCCGCACGCCGTGGAAGAGCAAGGAGCGCCGCACGGTGGACCCGCTGACGATGCAGCCGCCAGCCACCATGGAGTCGATGGCCTGACCGCGGCGGTCGGCGTCGTCGAACACGAATTTCGCGGGCGGCATCTGCGGCTGCCAGGTCCAGATGGGCCAGCGGGTGTCGTACAGGTTGAGTTCGGGCGTGACGTGCACCAGGTCGAGGTTGGCCGCCCAGTAGGCGTCGAGCGTGCCGACGTCGCGCCAGTAGGGGGCTTGGTCGTCGTCGCCGACGGCGCTGTCGGCCAGTCGGTGGGCGTGGCAGTGGTAGCGCGTGACGGCGTGCGGAATGATGTCTTTGCCGAAGTCGTGGCTGCTGTGCGGTTCGTCGGCGTCGCGCAGCAGCTGTTCGAACAGGAAGTCGGCGTTGAACACGTAGATGCCCATGCTGGCCAAGGCGGTGTCGGGGCGGCCGGGCATGGGGTCGGGTTTGGGCGGCTTTTCGGTGAAGCGCACGATGCGCTGGGAGTCGTTGACGGCCATGACGCCAAAGCCGCTGGCCTCGGCCAAGGGCACTTCGATGCAGCCGATGCTGAGGTCGGCACCGCTGGCCACGTGGTCCTCCAGCAGGCGGCTGTAGTCCTGGCGGTAGATGTGGTCGCCAGAGAGCACCAGCACGTACCGAGGACGCGCGCGGCGGATGACGTCGAGGTTTTGGAACACGGCGTCGGCCGTGCCGCGGTACCAGCTTTCGTCGTCGATTTGCTGCTGCGCCGGCAGGATTTCGATGAACTCGTTGAAGCGGCCGTCGAGGAAGCTCCATGCCTGCTGCAGGTGGCGAATGAGGCTTTGCGCTTTGTACTGGGTGGCCACGCCCACGCGCCGAATGCCGCTGTTGACGCAGTTGGACAGGGTGAAGTCGATGATGCGGAACTTGCCGCCGAAGGGCACGGCGGGCTTGGCCCGCCAGTCGGTCAGTTCATGCAGCCGGCTGCCCCGTCCACCGGCCAGCACCAGGGCGTAGGTGCTGCGGGTGAGGTGGCTGGTGAGGCGGGCGGACTCAGGCATGGCGGGCTCCAGCAAGGGCGAGGGCCGCAGCGTAGCCTCGGGCGGGTGTGCGCCACTTGCGCTGGATCAGTCCGGATGGAGCCGATCGGGCGCACACTGGACGCGGCCCGCCGTGGGCGGGAGGCCGGAGCACGCCATGCAGCACACGACCCGTTACGCCCGTTTCGCCAAGGGCGCGTCGCGTTTTTGTGGTCGTCCGCGCACGTTTGCGATGGCGCTGGGGGTGATCGTTGTCTGGGTCGTCACGGGCCCCTTGTTCGGTTTCAGTGACACCTGGCAACTGGTGATCAACACGGGGACCACCATCGTCACGTTTTTGATGGTGTTTCTGATTCAGAGCACGCAGAACCGCGACACGGAGGCCATCCAGATCAAGCTGGACGAGTTGATCCGCGCCACGCAAGGCGCCCACAACGCGCTGCTCGACCTGGAGGAGTTGGACGACGAGGCGCTGGACGCTTTTCGCCGCCGCTACCAGGCGCTGGCCGCGACGGGGCGGCTGGGCGTGCTGGGTGGCGGCTTCGACACCGACACGCCCGAGGCCTGAGTCGCCTCACGCGGCGCCCAGCGCGGCCAAGCGCTTGCGCGCGTCGTCGGCGGCTTTGTCGTTCAAGGGCTGGGTCAGGGCTTGCTTGAAGGCCGCAGCAGCCTTGGCTTTGTCGCCCTTGGCCTGGTAGGCGATGCCCAGCCGGTAGTGGGCATTGAGCTTGGGGTTGAGCTGCAGCGCGCGCTCCAGCGAGGCGATGGCCTCGTCGGTGCGTTTCATCTCCAGCAGCACGCGCCCTTGGCCGAATTGGGCAACGGCGTGCGTCGGGTCGTTGGCCACCACCCGTTGGAAGGTTTTGAGCGCCGCGTCCAAGTCGGGTGCTTGCAGCTGGGCAAACCCCAGGTTGCTCAGGCTGTCGTTGAGGTCGTCGGCCAGGTCGGCATCTCGACCGGGCTGCACGGCGGAGAGCTGGGCGGCGGCCTCGGGCAGTTCTTTTTCGTACAGGTGCACGGTGGCCATGAGCAGGCGGCTGCGGGCGGGGTCGGTGGCGGCGTAGCTGCTGGCCAATTCCCGCGCTTTGCGCACGCTGCCGCCCACGATGCCCGGGGCTTGCAGGTAGTACTGGGCGAGGTCCGAGCGCATGGCGAAGTGTTTGGGGTCCAGGGTCACGGCCTGGCTCAGGTGCTCTTTGACCTTGCCGGCCAGCTTCAGGCCTTGGCTCATGCCGCCCGAGGTGGCCATGGCGCCGTACAGGCTGCCCAGCAGGTGGTGGCAGCGGGCCGATTGGGGGCGTGCGGCCACGCAGGCTTCGGCCCGGGGCAGGACTTCGGCGCGTTTGACTGCATCGCCGGCGACGGCACGCCCCCAGGCCCACAGGGCGACGTCGTCGGTTGGCAGGGCTTGCAGGCGCTGGCGGGCCAGGGTTTCGATGGCGGCGACGTCGCGCTGTTTCATGAGCGCACCGAAATCTGCTTCGGTGGATTGGGCGTGGGCGGCCAGGGTGGGTGCCATCAGCGCGATGGCCAGCAAGGTGGGCTTCATGGGGCTTGGTGCGAGTGGGGGCGTGGGCACTGTGGCGCGGTGGGGTGGCGCGGCGCCGGGCGAAGCGACGAAGTGCCAGACGGTGGCTTCGGACGGTTGGCGTGCCGGGTCAATCGGGTTCCAAGCCGAGGAAGCCACCGCTTTGGTGCGCCCACAGTTTGGCGTAGATGCCGCCGCGGGCCAGCAGGTCGGCGTGGGTGCCTTGTTCGACGATGCGGCCCTCGTCCATCACCACCAGGCGGTCCATCGCCGCGATGGTGCTGAGCCGGTGGGCGATGGCGACCACGGTTTTGCCGGCCATGAGTTGGTAGAGCGACTCTTGGATGGCGGCCTCGACCTCGCTGTCGAGCGCGCTGGTGGCTTCGTCCAGCAGCAGGATGGGGGCGTCTTTGAGCATGACGCGAGCGATGGCGATGCGCTGGCGTTGGCCGCCGCTGAGTTTGACGCCGCGCTCGCCCACGTGGGCGTCGAGCCCGGTGCGGCCTTTGGGGTCGCTGAGGGTGGCGATGAATTCGGCGGCGTGCGCGCGGCCGATGGCCTGCTGCACTTCGGCCTCGCTGGCATCGGGCCGGCCGTAAAGGATGTTGTCGCGCACGGAGCGGTGCAGCAGCGAGGTGTCTTGCGTGACCATGCCGATGTGCTGGCGCAGGCTGTCTTGGGTGACGCCGGCGATGTCTTGCTCATCGATGGTGATGCGACCGCCACCTGGGGGCAGGTCGTAGAGGCGCAGCAGCAGGTTGACCAGGGTGCTTTTGCCCGCGCCGCTGCGACCGACGAGGCCGATTTTTTCGCCGGCTTGGATGTGGAGCGTGAGCCCATCGACCACGGGCGGGCGGTCGCCATAGGCAAAGCGGACGTGGTCGAACGCGACGTCGCCGCGTTTCACGGTGAGCGGCTTGGCGTCGGGCGCGTCGCTGATGGCTTGGCCTTGGCTCAGGGTGCGCAGGCCGTCTTGCACGGTGCCGATGTGCTCGAACAGCGAGGCCATCTCCCACATCACCCAATGGCTGATGCCGTTGAGGCGCATGGCCATGGCGGTGGCGGCGGCCACGGCGCCCACGCCGATGAGCGACTGGCCCCACAGCGCCAAGGCCAGCACCGCGGTGGCGCCGACCAAGCCAGCCGACAGCAAGGCGTTCACCACCTCGAACCCGGACACCAGGCGCATCTGGCCGTAGGCGGTTTGCATGAACTCGCGCATGGCCTCTTTGGCATAGGCGGCCTCGCGCTGGCTGTGGGCGAAGAGCTTGACGGTGGCGAGGTTGGTGTAGGCGTCGGTGATGCGGCCGGTCATCAGGCTGCGCGCATCGGCCTGGGCTTCGGCCACCCGCCCCAGGCGGGGCACGAAGTAGCACAGGGCGCCCAGGTAGAGCAGCAGCCAGACGGCGAAGGGCAGCATCAGCCAAGCGTCGAAGCTGGCGACGATGCCGACCAGGGTGCCGAAGTACACGATGACGTAGACCAGGATGTCCACCACGATGAGCCAGGTGTCGCGCACCGCCAGCGCGGTTTGCATCACTTTGGTGGCGATGCGGCCGGCGAACTCGTCGCCGAAGAAGGCCAGGCTTTGCTCCAGCATGCGGCGGTGGAAGACCCAGCGCAGGCGCATGGGGAAGTTGCCGAACACGCCCTGGTACTTGGTCAGGGCCTGGAACAGGGCCAGCAGCACGCTGGCGGCCAGCACCACCAACAGGGTGGTCAGCACCGGTTGGGGCTGGCTCCACAGGCTGGCGCGGTCCAGGCCGCTCAGCCAGTCCACCAGGGAGGCCATCAGGCTGAAGAGCAGCGCCTCGGCGGCGGCGATGCCGGCGGTCAGCAGCATCACGGCCAGCAGGTGCGGGCGCACGCCGTCGGCGCAGCGCCACACGAAGGCGAAGAAGGTGGAGGCAGGCCGGGCAGGCCGCCCGGCGGGGTAGGGGTCGACCAGGCGCTCGAAGCGCGCGGCCAGGGCGGTCAGCAGGGGCATGGGCGGCAGTGTCTCAGCGCCCGCCGCGCCCCGGCTGGGGCCAGGGTCAGCGGGTTTTGAGAACGTCGGTGGGCGGGAAGAGTTGGGCGGGCGCGGCGCTGGCGGCCGGGCCCACCACCTTGCGGGCGCCACGGGTGTCGGTGCCGCTGGCCTGGGGCGCGTCCAGCGCGTGGCCTGTGGGGTCGGTCAGCAGCGCGATGATGGGCCGCAGCGGGTCGCGCGTGCGCTCGGTCACCATGGCTTGTTCGCCACTGCCCAGGGCAACCAAGCTGCCGGGCGGGTACAGGCCCATGGTGGTGACCACGGTGGCACCGAAGTGGTTGGCACTGCGGTGGCGGAAGATGGCCTCGGCGGCCTTGGGGCTGAGCATGGCGGTGCGGCCGGCGCGCGGGCTCATCTTGGCGCAGAAGACGTCGCAGGTGCGCAGCAGGTCGGCCATCTCGCCGGTGCTGGCCAAGCCCAGCGGGTAGCCTTTGCCGCCCGGTTGCTCGTGGTGCTCGGCCACGGCGGCCAGGCAGAGTTCGTCGCTCACCCCCAGGCTGCGCAGCAGGTGGGCGCTGTCGGTGGGGTGGTTGCGGATGCGCGTTTGCTGGTCGGCGTCCAAGGGGGCAGCCTGCTGCGCCAGGGTGGTTTGCAGGTCGGTCACGGCGATGTTCATCGTCAAGGCCGCCTGCAGGGCGGACAGCCGCTTGGCCAGCACCCACTCCTTGCGGTTGACCACCAGCCACACCACGCAGGCGGTGTGCAGGGAGTGCAGGGCGCCGTAACGGGCCAGCTTGTCGGGGCTGATGCGCACCACCTCGAACACGCCCAGGTCGGTGTCCTGGCTCATCAGGTCGTCGATCTGCTTGGCCACGTCCTTCAGGGCCTGTGGGAAATCGGCCGCTGCCTGGGGGAACAGCAACAAGCGCTCGAGCGTGTCGGCCAACTGCTGCCACGTGTGCCAGCGGGCCAGGGTGGGGTGATCGGACATGGGGGCTTCCTGCAAGTGCGGCACCCCCAACCATAGGCCCCTGGGGCGTTTGTGTCACCGGGGTTCTCCAGCGCTGTTGCGACCTTGGTCACGCGCCCGACGGCACCAGCGCCCGGGTGGCGGCCTGGCGGCAGAGGGTGTCGTCCAGGCCCCGGTGGGCCCAGTCCCAGGCGGCGTGGGTCAGTTTGATGGCGTGCGCGTCGGGGTGGGTCCGGGCCAGGGCCAAGAGCCGGGGCCAGGCCCAGGGGGCTGGGGAGTCGGCCTGGGTGTCGCGCTCGCCATGCCACGCGCTGGCCAGGGCGGCCGCGGCCCAGTGCTGGCTGAAGGCACGCAGGGCGGGCGTGAGCTGCGCTGGAGCCAGGTGGGGGCCCAGCACGGCCATCGCGCGGCAGGCCGTGACGGCGTGCAGCAAGGTGAAGTCGCCGCTGGCGGCGTAGGCCGTCAGGGCGGCCGTCGCCAGGTCCTTCAAGGTCGAACCGCGCAGGCGCAGCCTGGGGGCCCAGCGCTGGAAGCCCGGGTCGGCGGTCCAGGCTTGCATGCGGGCGGCGATCCAGGCACGGGGCCAAGGCGTGGGCCGCGGCAGGGCGCGCAAGGCCGACTGCCAATCGGCCCAGTCCAACTCGGGCCCGGGCGACGCGGGGGCGGGCCCCAGGGCCTGGTCGCGCTGCCGCCACCAGGCCAAGGCCAGGGCCAACTCGCCGGCATGCCCCGACTCCCAGGCATGGGCGGTGCGGATCAGGCCGTGGAAGGCCGCCGCCCCGGCGTGGGCCATGCGCTCGGGCAAGCCATCGGCCAGCACCGCCCGGGCGCCTTCGGCCGCGATGCGTTGGCGCAGTTCGGCTTCGTCGCGGTCCAGCGCGGGCCAAGCCGCGCGCGGCGGCAGGGTCTGGCGCTCGTGCCCGTCGAACGCGGCGAGCTCGGCCGCCGAGGCGCCCAAGGCCGAGAGGGCGTGGAGGGCCATGGGCCAGTGGCTGGCGTAGGCCGGTCCGGGTCCGGTGTGCGCGGTCTTCGCGTCGACGTACTCGGGCGCGAGCGCCAGCCCGGCGTCGAGCCAAGGGTGCAGCTCGGCCGCTGCCTGGGGGAGGGCGGCCGTGCTCATGCCCGCAGCGCCGGGGTCGGCCAGGTCAGCTCGAAGGGGTTGCCGTCGGGGTCGCTGAAGTACATCGACTGCATCAGGCCGTGGTCCACCACCGCAGGGCGCTGGGGCAAGTGCGCCGCCAAGTGCGCTTGCCAGGCGGGCCAGCCGTCGGCCGGGATGCGCAGGGCGATGGTGCCGCCCCGGGGCAGGGCCGCGGCGGGCGGGCGTTCGAACAGGGCCAGGTGCAGCACGCCGGCGGGGTCGCTCACCGTGAGTGGCCCGCCGTCGGTCGCCCAGTGGGCCAGGGCCTCGACGCGCAGCAGGCCCAGCACCTGGGCGTACCAGCGCTCGGCGCGGGGGCGGTCGTTCACGTGCAGGTGCAGGTGGTCGATGGCGGTGAACGTGGGGACGGGGGCGCTCATGGGGGCTCCGATAACGATGAAGTGGCGCTATCGTGCAAGTTCAAGTGAACTTCAAGTCAAGCCCCGCATGAACGCTTCACGCAAGACCATCGCTGCGCCCCGTCCCACCCCTCCCGGCCGTGCAGCCGCCCCGATGCCGATTGGAGAGTTGGCGCGCCGGTCCGGGGTGGCGGCCAGCGCTTTGCGCTTTTACGAGGCCGAGGGCCTGATCCACGGCAGCCGCAGCCCCAGCGGCCGGCGGCAGTACCCACGGGACACCTTGCGGCGCGTGGCTTTCATCCGCGCCGGGCAGCGGGTGGGCTTGAGCTTGGACGAGCTGCGCCAAGCCCTGGCCGGCTTGCCCGAGGGGCGGACGCCCACCAAGGCCGACTGGGAACGTCTGGCTCGCCATTGGCATGCCCTGCTGGACGAGCGCCTGGCCCTGCTGCAGCGCTTGCGCGACACCCTGGGCGGCTGCATCGGTTGCGGCTGCCTGTCGCTCAAGGCTTGTGCGCTCTACAACCCGGACGACGCGGTGGCGGCGCGGGGGCCCGGGGCGCGGCGCTTGATGTGGGGCGAGCCGCTGTAAGGCGGGGCGGCAGCCTCCCAGGCCTCAGCGCCCCCGCGGATCGCCCAAGTGGCGACGCAGCCAGTTCGACATTTCCCACTGCACCTGCCCGGCGGCCTCGCGGCTGACCAGGGTGTGCCCCTCCAGGGGCAGCACGGTCAGGCGCACGGGCTGGCCCAGGCCCGCCAGGGCGTGGTAGAGCCTTTCGCTTTGCAGCACGGGGGTGCCGCTGTTCGGGTCTTGCTCGCCGTGCAGCAAGAGCAGGGGCTCGCGGATTTGGTTGGCGAACAGCAGCGGCGACAGGCGCAGGTAGGCCTCGCGGGCCTCCCAAAGGTTGCGCCGCTCGCTCTGGAAGCCAAAGGGCGTGAGCGTGCGGTTGTAGGCGCCGCTGCGCGCGATGCCGGCCTTGAAGAGGTTGGTGTGGGCCAGCAGGTTGACGGCCGTGAACGCGCCATAGCTTTGCCCGCCGATGGCCAAGCGCCGCACGTCCACGCTGCCCAGTTCGTCGGCTTTGTCCACGATGGCGCGGGCGTTGCGCTGGATCTGTTCGAGGAAGGTGTCGTTGACGGTCTTGGTGTCGCCCACGATGGGCATGGTGGCGTCGTAGATGACCACGTACCCATCCAAGGCCAGCCAGGCCGGGCTGCCGGGCGGCGGCCACTGGTTGCGATCGCTGGGGGCGGCCTGCTGGCTGGCGAGTTGCCCGTCGGCGTATTCCAGGGGGTAGGTCCACACCAAGGCCGGCCGCTTCTGCCCCTCTTGCCAGTCGGGCGGCAACACCACCCAAAAACTCATGTCGACGCCGTCGTCGCGTTTGAAGGTGACGAACTCTCGGCGCAGGGCGCGCACGGGCGCGGGGGGCTCGGGGGCGGCCGTCAGCGCGGTCCACTGCGCCCCTTCGCGAACGCCCCATTGGCGGGCGTCCAGCGGTCGCTCGATTTGGGTCAGCAGGCGTTTGCCGTCCAACCACTGCAGCGGCAGCTCGAGTTGGTTGTCGGCCTGGAACACGCGCTGCACCGGCACGTCTTTGACCTGGTAGCGGTCGAGGAAGGGGCGCTCGCCCTTGGCGGTGTGGCCCGCCCCCACGAACCAGAAGCTGCCGTCGGCGCCGGTGTGCACCACGCGCTGGCCGCTGGGGGCGGTGCGCATGAGGGGCAGGCCGGGATGGCGGGCGCGTTCGCGCACCGAGTATTCGACCAAGGTGCGGCTTTGCAGGCCGTTGAGCGGCAGCAGGTAGGTGCGGGTCCAGGCGCGGGCGCGGTCGATTTCGGTGAGCAGGGCGTGGGCGCCGTCTTCCAGGAAGCGCAGCCGGGCGAAGCGGTGCGGCATGCGCTGGATTTCCTCGGCCTCGCCCGTGTAGGGCGCGGCCAAGCGCATCACGCGGTCGCGGTACGCCACCTTGGCCTGGGGGTTGCCGCCGTCCAGGGCCTCCACCCAGTACAGGCTGGCGTCGCGCGTGGGTGCGCCATAGAACACGCGCGGGCCGGGCAGGGTGCCGTCCACGGGCACGCCCAACCTTGCGGGCAGCTTGGCGATCTCGCGCAGCACGCGGCCCTGGGCGTTGCGCAGCTCGACCACCTGCGGAAAGTCGTCCCAGGTGAGCAGGCGCGGGAAGGGGCGCGCCAAGCGCTCGGTCAGCAGGGCCTGGCCTTCGCCCAGCACCGTCAGGCTGGCGAACAGGCCGGGCTCGCCCAGGCGCTGAAAGCTGGCGCTGGGCAGGTTCACGCGCACCACTTGGCTGCGCGCCAGGTGCTCGAACAGTGCGCTGTCGTAGTCGTTGCGCAGCAAGCCGGTGTGCGGCGGTTCGGGCGAGCCGCGGCCGCTGTGTTCTTGGCTTTCGGGGCCCGGCAGGGGCTCGCGTGGCGGTGTGCCGGCGTTGGCCGGCACGGCCAGCACGAGCAGCTCTTGGGCGTTCCACCACACCAGGTCGCCGTCGCTGAGCACGTTGTTCAGGCGCAGGCCCGGCACCGGCTGAGGCTCGCCACCGGCGCTGCGCCCCACCCACAGCTCGGTCGACCATTCGGTGCGGCGCTGCAGCACGTAGAAGCGCCCATCGGGCGAGAACTGGAAGCCGTGCCACGTGCCGCCCGCGGGCAGGGTGACGGCGCGCTCGCTGCCAGCGCGCGCGTCGGTGGCGCGCAGGGCCAGGCTTTGCAGGGCTTGGCTGGGCAGGCCGCTGCGGTTGTTGGCTTCGAAACGTGCGCCGGCGAGCCGCTGCAGGGGGCGCGCCAACTCGGCCAGGGGCACGTAGCGCCGGGGTTCCACCAGGGCCAACCAGCGACTGTCGGGCGAGGCCTGCACGCGCAGCGGCAGTCGGGCGTCGAGCGCGGCCTGCACCGCCGTCGACGGTTGGCGGTAGCCGTCGGCCCAGGCGGGGTTCAGCGCCAGCCACAGTGCCAGCAGGGCCAGCAGCGCTTTCACAGCCGCACCCCCAGGAGCCAGGCCAAGCAGGGCAAGGTGAACACCGCGCAGGCGGTGGTTTGCAAGGGGGTGCGCGACACGGCCGGATCATCGCCCCCCACGCGCTGCGCGAGCAAAGCCACATGGGCCGCGCTGGGCAAGGCGCAGGCCAACACCAGGGCGGTGGCGCTCGAGGCATCGAGCCAGCCCTGCCGAGCCGCCCATTGCGCCCCCAGCCACCCCAGCCACCGCCCCAAGGCGTGCCCCAGGCCGATCAGCAGAAAGAGGGGCAGGCACAGGGCCAAGACGGCGAGCATGGCGCCAGTATCGCGATGTGGGCCCCTAACATCGTGCCCATGACTGCCCCCCCCACTCTCGGCCAGCCCGGCGACCGCCTGGGCGTTTGGTGCCTGGATCGTCCTTTGGCGCCGGCCCCTTCGGGCCATTGGTGGCGGGCGTCGCACAGCAAGTCGGGCCAAGCCGTGCTCGTTCTGCTGTACGCCGACCCCCGCGACGCGGGTGCCGTGTTGTTGCGCATGGCGGGCAGCGTGGGCCAGCCTTGGAACCATCCCGACATCGCGTGGCCGCTGGATTCGGGCGTCAACGCCTTGAACCAACCCTATGTGGTGATGCCCTGCTTGGGCGGGCAGCCCTTGGTCGCCGCCTTGGGCGACGCGTCGCTGCGCCGCCGCTTGGAGTGGGTGATGCAGCTGTGCGAGCTGCTGCTGCTGGCGCAGCAGGAGGGGCTGTCGCTGGTCGAGCTCGACCCGAGCTTGTTGTGGGTGGGCCCCCAACAGCAGTTGCGCTTGCATGGCTTGGCCCTGGTGCCCGAGCATGCCGGTGCGTTGCAGATGGGCAGCCTGCAGGGCCACATTGCCCGGGCCGCCCAAGCCCTGCAAAGCCCGCAGGCCGTGCCCGGCGCGGCCGGAACCCCGGCCGATCAGGCCTACCGCGTGGGGCGATTGATGGCCTGGTTGGTGACCGGCCGCTGGGGGACGGACGGCCACGAGGCCAGCAGCCTGGCGCCATCGCAAACCTTGCTGCAGTGGCTGACCTTGCGCGACGAGGCGCGCGAGGCCTTGGGCGATTTGCTGCGACGCACCGCCGCCGAGGACCCGGCGGAGCGGCCGGCTGATCTCGTCGTGTTGGGCGAAGCCATCGAGTCCTGGCTGGACGACGCCGGCAGCGTGGGCAGCGGTGCGGTGCCGCTGGATGCGCTGCCCTCGTCGTCGCCCGCTCCTGCGCCCGCGCCAGCGCCAGCGCCCCGCCTCTCGCCGGCGCCCACCGAGCTGGCGGACCCTCCCTCAGGGCGCGGCGCGTCCACGCGGCCGCGAGCCCCGTCCCGCTCGCGCTCGGGCTCGCGCTCCACGCGCCGGCCTCCGGCGCCACCGGCCGTCGAACCCTCCAGCGAAGTCGCGCGCCGCATCGGGCTGGCCCTGGCGCTGATCGTGGGGGCGGCCGCCCTGGTGGCCGGGCTTTGGTCCTGGTGGCGCTGAGCGCGGCTTGGCCCCGGTCATGATCGACGCCCAAGCCGCCCCCCTGGCCTCGCCCGCGGCGGTGTCGCGCGCGACCGGCCGTCGCCGGCAGCGTCGCCGGGAACCGGCCGACCGCAGCGCCTGGGCCCTGCCCGTGGCGCTGGCTTGCCTGGGCTTGGCTCTGTACTTGGCCGCCATTCACCCCCTCGGTGCGCGCTGGGCCGTGCCCGCTGTGCTGGCCGTGCTGGTGCTGGCGCGCTACTTCTGGACGGTGTGGCCCGGCTGGATGCTCGCCCTCGTGCCGTGCCTCGGTCTGGCGCCATGGACCGGTTGGCTGTGGCTGGAGGAATGGGACGTGCTTGTGTTGGCCAGCGCCGCTGGCGGCTACTTGGCGTGGTCGGGGCCGCATCGGCATGCGCCGCCGCCCGTGCAGCCCGTGTGGCGCCGGGCCCTGCGGTGGCGCGGCGCGGCTTGGGGCTTGATGGGCCTGGCGGCCGCCATGGCCGGCCTGAGCGTGGGCCAGGGCGTGAGCGATGCCGGCGGGCTCGATTGGTGGGTGTGGCAAGGCTACTCGGAGGCGGGACAAGCCCTGCGAGCCGGCAAACCGGTGCTGGCCCTGGCGCTGATGCTGCCTTTGTGGCATCGCGCTGCGGTACGCGCCCCGCAGACCCTGACCCCAGCTTTGAGCGCCGGCCTGTGCGGCGTGCTGTTGGTGGTCAGCGTGGGCGCCGTGCTCGAGCGCTGGGCCTACACCGGCTTGAGCAACTTCAGCAGCGACTACCGCACCACCAGCGTGTTTTGGGAAATGCACGTGGGCGGGGCCGCCCTCGATGGCGCCTTGGCCTTGAGCCTGCCGTTTGGCTTGCTCGCGCTGCTGCGGGCTCGCCGTCGTGGCGCGGTGGCCCTGGCGTGGGCGCTGCTGCTGCTGGGCCTGTACGCCACGCTCACCACCTTTTCGCGCGGTTTGTACTTGGCCGCTGTCCTGGCCTTGCCGCTGACCCTGGCCCTGTGGTGGCGTCAGCAGCGCGGGCTCGAGCCCGATCGCTTCGAGCCTTTCCCCGCGCCCGGCCGCGTGCTGCCGCTGGAGACGCCTGCGGTCTGGCCCGGGTGGGCCAGCCTGCAGGCCTTGTTGGTGCTCGTGGCCGTGGGTGCTGCGGTGGGCTGGCAGGTGTTCGGTGCGGGTGGCTATCGCGGCCTGCTGGCCGTGGCGGGGGCGCTGGTCGCCCTGCTGCTGCAGCCGCCCAGCGATCCGGCCCTGGGTCGACGCGGGCGCGCCATCGCCTGGGGCTTGGGCTTGGCCATGGCCGTGCCGGTGGTGGCTTTGGGGGCGCTGGCCGCCAGCGTCTGGGGCAAGCTGGCTTACCTGATCTACGCCCTGGCCTGGGCGGTCAGCGTGCTGTTGGCGCGCGCCGCGTGGAACGCTGCACCGCCCTGGCGCACGGCCTTGGGCGACAGCCTGCGCGCCGCGGCCT
Source organism: Inhella sp. (assembly GCF_027532025.1). Classification (GTDB taxonomy): domain Bacteria; phylum Pseudomonadota; class Gammaproteobacteria; order Burkholderiales; family Burkholderiaceae_C; genus Inhella. The sequence goes on from NZ_JAPZSY010000079.1 coordinate 16,892, forward strand.
GGCTGAGCACGGTGGGCATGGCTGGCGTGGTGGTCGGCCAGTGGGGGGGCTGGGTGGCGGCGCTGCCCACCGTCGGGCCGCTGTTGCTGCTGGCCCTGGTGTGGCCGCTCACCCAAGGTGGTCGCCTGGGCGACGGCCTGGCTCGGTTGGGCTGGCGTGCCCGCATGGCGGGCATGGCGGCGGTGTTGGCGGCGGCGGGGCTGATTGCCGCACTGGCCGGTGGCGGCTACATCGCCGGCCGCATGAGCACCGTTTCGGACGACATGGCGGGGCGTTTGCACCACTGGTCCCGCGGCGTGACCATGACCGGCGCGGCCGGGGGGCAGTGGTTCGGGGTGGGGGCGGGCCGCTACGCCGCCCACTTCGCCGACAACGCACCGCTGGACGAGCGCGTGGGTGACATGCGCCTGCTGGGCGGCCCCGAACCCGCTTTGGCGCTGGCGGCCGGACGCCATGTGCAGGGTTGGGGCGAGATGTTCCGCCTGCTGCAGCGCGTGGACGATGCGCCCCCGGGCTTGGTCCTGCGGGCGCGGGTGCGCAACCCGGTGGCGCTGACCCTGCACGCGGAGGTGTGCGAGCGCCACCTCCTCTACACCGCAGCCTGCCGCACGGCGCAGGCCGAGCTGCCGGCCTCGGGCGCTTACCGCTGGGTCACGCTGACGCTGGGCGGCGACGGTGAATTGGCCGCTGGTGTGGGGCCACGCCGCGAACTGGCCTTCGCGCTGGCGGTGGCCACGCCGGGCACGCGGGTGGACGTGGCGCAACTGAGCCTGCAAGGGCGCGACGGGCGCGAGCTGCTGCGCAATGGCGGCTTCGACGAAGGCTTGGCGCGTTGGTTCTTCACCAGCGACCGCCACCACCTGCCCTGGCACGCCAAGAGCTTGCTGCTGCATTGGTACTTCGAGCAGGGCGCCCTGGGCGTGCTGGTGGGTTTGACCTTGTGGGGCGTGGCCCTGGCCAGGGTGAGCTGGGGCCATGCCGCGGCGCACCCCTTGGCTCCGGCCCTGGCCGGGGCCTTGCTCGGCTTCATGCTGGTGGGCCTGTTCGACAGCCTGGTGGACGCGGCGCGCTTGGCCTTCCTGTACGGCACGCTGGTGATGCTGGGCCTGGGCCTGCGCTCGCCCCCGCCGCCAGCCCCCGAGCCCACCGGCTCGCGCGTGTGATGGCGGGCCCGGGACTGAACGCCGCGCAGATGCGCGCGGTGCAGCAGGTGCACTCACCCTGCCTGGTGCTGGCTGGCGCCGGCTCGGGCAAGACGCGCGTCATCACGCACAAGATCGCCCACCTGCTGCATCAGGGCCTGCGCGCCGACGCCATCGCCGCCATCACCTTCACCAACAAGGCGGCGCAAGAGATGCGCGAGCGTGCGCGCGACCTCGTCGGCGCCAAGCCGGCCAAGGCGCTCACCATCGCCACCTTTCACGCCCTGGGCGTGCGCTTGCTGCGCGAGGAGGGCGAGCGCCTGGGCCTGAAGCCGCAGTTCTCCATCCTGGACAGCGACGACGTGGTGGGCATCTTGCGCGACTGCGCCAACACCACCGACGCCAAGCTGCCGCGCCTGTGGCAGTGGCAGATCTCGCTGTGGAAGAACGAGGGCCTGGACGCCGAGGGCGCCCTGGCCGCAGCCGAGAGCGAATCCGAGCGCCAGGCGGCCATCGTCTTCCGCGCCTACGCCGAGCGCCTGGCCGCCTACCAGGCGGTGGACTTCGACGACCTCATCGGCCTGCCGCTCAAGCTGCTGACGACCGACCCCATCGCCCAGGCCAAGTGGCGCGCCAAGTTCAAGCACGTGCTGATCGACGAGGTGCAAGACACCAACGCCGTGCAGTACGCGCTGCTCAAGGCCCTGGTCGGCCCCGAGGGCGTGTTCACGGCGGTGGGCGACGACGACCAGAGCATCTACGGCTGGCGCGGCGCCACGCTCGACAACCTCAAGCAATTGAGCGTGGACTACCCGCGCCTGGAGGTCATCGCGCTGGAGCAGAACTACCGCAGCACCAGCGCCATCTTGCGCGCGGCCAACCACGTCATCGCCGCCAACCCCAAACTCTTCGAGAAGAAGCTGTGGAGCGACCTGGGCGAGGGCGAGCCCGTGGCCCTGATGCAGTGCGACGACGAGCAGCACGAGGCCGAGCGCGCCGTGGCGCGGCTGCAAAGCAAGCGCCAGCTGGACGGCGCCAACGGCCATTGGAGCGACTGCGCCATCCTCTACCGCGCCAACCACCAGGCCAAGGTGTTCGAGCAAGCGCTGCGCCGGGCGCAGATTCCCTACAAGGTCAGCGGCGGGCAGAGCTTTTTCGACCGCAGCGAAATCAAAGACCTCTGCGCCTGGCTGCGCCTGCTGGTGAACGAGGACGACGACCCGGCGTTTTTGCGCGCCGTCACCACGCCCAAGCGCGGCAACGGCCACACCTCCCGGGCGGCCCGGGGCGCCGTTTCCGGCGCGCGCCAGATCAGCCTGTTCGAGGCCCTGTTCCACGACAGCCTGGAGGCGGCGGTGAGCAGCCGCGCCGTGCACGGCCTGCACGAGTTCGGCCGCACCGTGCACGACCTGCAGGTGCGCGCCAAAGCCGCGGTGGGCAAGGACGCGGCGATGAAGCTGTGCCTCGACTGGCTCAAAGAGCTGGACTACGAGGCCCACCTGCAGCACGTGGAAGAGGCCAGCGCCGCCAGCCGCTACAGCAACGTGCTCGACTTCGTGGAGTGGGTGGCGCGCCGCTGCGGCGGGCGGGACGAGGGCGACCCCGAGCAAAGCGTGCTCGACGTGGCGCAGAGCATCAGCGTCATCATGAGCCTGATGGAGCGCAACGAGGAGCAGGATCAAGTCACCCTCAGCACCCTGCACGCGGCCAAGGGCCTGGAATGGCCCCATGTGGTGCTGGCCGGCGTGAACGAGGGCCTGTTGCCCTTCACGCGCGACGAGGAGGGCTTGACCCCCGAGGCCCTGGCCGAGGAGCGGCGCTTGATGTACGTGGGCATCACCCGCGCCCGCAAGAGCCTGGCTGTGAGCGTGCTGCGCCGACGCAAGCGCGGCCGCGAGATGGTCATGGCGCGGCCCAGCCGCTTCGTCGACGAAATGCGCCTGGACGACGTGCCCAAGCCGGCCGACCCGCGTGCCGCGTTGGCCGAGTTGCGCGCCCGCATGGCCGCCCAGGTGGCCGAGCGCGAGGCCAAAACCCCGAAAGAGCCGCGATGAGGCGGGACGTGCTCTGGTTGCTGGTGGCCATGGCGAATGCCGCGGTGTTCATCGCCGCCGATTCGGGCGGGCTGCCCGAGCCCCTGCGCTGGGTGGCCAAACCCGCCGCCACCCTGGCCCTCATCGCCTGGGCGTGGCCGCGGGGGGCGAGCCAACCCGCGCAACGCCAGTGGCTGCGCCTGGGCCTGTTCGCCTCCCTGGCGGGCGATGTGGCGCTCTTGTGGCCGGCGCAGGGCTTCTTGCCGGGCCTGCTCGGCTTCCTGGTGGCCCACCTGGCTTTCGTGCGCAGCATGACGACGCGCAGCCGGCTGGCCCACCCTGGGTGGCCTTGGGCGGTCTACGGGGCCTTGGCGGCGCTGGTGCTGAGCGCGTGGATCTGGCCGGGTTTGCCGGCGGCTTTGCGCGCGCCGGTGCTGGTGTACGTGGCGGTGCTGGTGGCCATGGCCGGCCAGGGCGCGTCGTGGTGGTGGGCCAGCCGCCAGCGCGAGGCCGGCTGGGCGGCGCTGGGCGGGGCGCTGTTCTTGGCGTCCGACACCTTGCTGGCCGTCGACCGCTTTGGCGGGGGCGTGCCGGCGGCCTCCCTGTTCGTCCACGCACTGTACTGGGGGTCGATCGCGTTGATCGGGCGTTCGCTGCCGCGCTGACGGCGGTGGGGCTGGCATGCTGCGCGCCATGCAACGACGCCATTGGCCCTGGGCCGCCGCCCTGATGACGACGCCGCGGTGCTGGGCCGTGGGTGCGCCGGGTGGGCCGGCCACCTGGGCCGAGGCCCTGTGGCTGGCCGGCGATGGCGACACGGTGCGCCTGCCCGCGGGTGTGCACCGGGCGGGTGGCGTCATCACGCAGCGCGCCCTCACCGTGCAAGGCGAGGGCCAGGCCACGGTGCTGGACGGCGAGGGCCTGAGCCTGCCCGAGGGCAAGGCCCTGCTCGTGGTGCGTGGCGGCGAGGTCACCGTGCAGGACCTGCAACTGCGGGGCGCGCGGGTGCCCGACGGCAACGGCGCCGGCATCCGGTTCGAGCGCGGGCAGCTGACCGTGCGCCGCTGCCGCTTCAGCGACTGCGAGATGGGCCTGCTCACCGGCAACGACCCGAAGGCCCGTCTCACGGTGCAGGACTGCCGCTTCGACGACGCGCCGCCCGACACCGGGCGTGGTTTGCACCACCTGCTCTACATCGGTGCCATTGCCGAGGCCACGGTCACGGGCAGCGACTTCCGCTTCGGCACACGCGGCGCCCAAGGCCACCTGCTCAAGTGCCGGGCGCGCGTGGCGCTGGTGGCCCACAACCGGCTGGGCGATGACGATCCGCGCAGCACGCCGTCCTACCTGCTGGACTTCTCCAACGGCGGGCGCGTCACCGTGCGCGGCAATCGCTTGGTGCAGGGGCCGGCATCGCCCAACCGCACCATGTTGGCTTACGGGCCCGAGGGCGGGGGCGAGGACCGCGAGCACCGCTTGACGGTGCACGCCAACCACTTCGTCAACCGAGGCAGCCCGGCGCTGTTTTGGCGGGTTTGGGCGTCGCGGCTGGCCTCGGCGCCCGTCCTGGACTTGGCCGACAACCACCGCGAGGGGGCGGGGCGCGCCGAGCCCGATCGGCGCGGCGCTTGGGCGCTCACATCCCCTTGAAGAGGTGGGTGTAGCTGCGGCTGACCTCGAGCTTGTCTTTGGCGCCGCGCACGCTCACCAATTGGCGTCCGCGGAAGTCGCGGCCGATGCCGGCGATGGCCTTGACGTTGACCAAGGTGCTGCGGTGGATTTGCCAGAACAGGTGCGGGTCCAACTCGTCCACCAGCTCCTTGATGGGCTTGCGGATCAAGGCCTCCACCGTCTCCGTTTGCACGCGGGTGTACTTCTCGTCGCTGATGAAGAACAGCACCTCGCTCACCGGGATCATGCGGATCTCCGGGCCCACACTGGCCTGGATCCACTCCAGGTGGCGCGGCGGCTGCCCGCTTTGCAGGCTGCTCAGGCGTTGCAACAGTTGCTGCAGCGGCTGGCTGCTGGGCAGGTCGGCGGCGGCGCTCGGGTCGGCGCGCGCCGCCAGGCGCTTTTTCAGGCGCTCGGCGGTGAGTTGCAAGCGCTCGCGCTCGGCGGGTTTGAGCACGTAGTCCGCCACCCCTTGCTCAAAGGCTTCCACCGCGTACTGGTCGTAGGCGGTGATGAAGACGATCTCCGGCGTGCCCCAGTCCTCGGTCTCGGGCAGCTGGGCGATCTGCTTGGCCGCCTCCACGCCCGTCAGGCCGGGCATGCGGATGTCGAGCAGGCAGACGTCGGGGTGGTGCTCCTGGGTCAGCGCCACGGCCTCCAGGCCGTTCTTGGCTTCGGCCACGATCTCGAGCTCGGGCCAGACCTCGGTCAGGCGGGCGCGCAGCTGTTCGCGCATCAGGCGTTCGTCGTCGGCAAGGATGGCACGGATGGGCATGTTGGGGGCTCCAAGCTGCGGATCAGCGAGCGACTGTAGGCGTTGGCTGGCGGCGGGCCAACCACACGATGAGCAGCACCGGCACGGCGATGGGCGCCACCATCAGCAAGGCGCCACCCACCAGCCCCAGCACCACGGCGGCCAGCACCACCAGCACCACCAACAGCGGCACGCCCACGCCGACCAGCAGCACCAGTGGCACCAGGATCAAGGCCAGCAAGCCGGTCAGCAGCGCGGCCAGGACGCCACCCGCATCGCTCAGCGAATCGCCCAGGGAGTCGCCCCACAGCACCACGTCGGCCAGCGGTTCGCCGTCCACGACGACCTGCCACGACCCGGCCTGCAGGCCGTCGTTGGCGCTGCTCAAGATCCAGCCGCCCAGTGCGAGGCTGGCCACCAGCAGGACCAACACGGTCCCGCACACCCATCGAAAGAACTTGAGCATCTCAGCCTCCTGCTGCGGACGTTGGCGCATGGTTGCTGCGGTAAGGCACCTGGATGCGCACCACGGTGCCGCAGGGTTGGTTCTCGCTCACGGTCAGGCTGGCCCGGTTGCCGTAGAGCAGTTGCAAGCGTTCGCGGGTGTTGGCCAAACCCACCCCGGTGCCGCTGGTGGCGGCGCGGCCAAAGCCCAGGCCGGTGTCGGCCACCTGCACGACGAGGTCGCCGTGCTCGATGTGGGCCGAGACCACCAGGCTGCCGCCTTCGGGCTTGGGCTCCAGGCCGTGCTTGATGGCGTTCTCGACCAGGCCTTGGATGACCATGGGCGGGAACTCGGCCGACATCAGCCCGTCGGGCACGTCGATGCGCCACTGCAGGCGCTCTTCCATCCGCACCGACAAGATCTCCAAGTACGGCCGCACCACCGCCACCTCGCGCGCCAGGTCGCGCAGCGACTGCTGGCCGTTGGCCTCGCGCATCGTGGGCATGGTGGCGCGCAGCAGGGCAATCAGGTTGTTCTGCATCCGGCTGGCGCGCTGGGGCTCGGTCTCGATCAGGTGGTCGATGGAGGCCAGGGTGTTGAACAGGAAGTGCGGCTCCACCTGGGCCTGCATCGTGGCCAAGCGGGCCTCGACGAGTTGGCGTCGCAGCGCCTCGGCCTCGGCGGTTTCCTCGGCGGCCGCGGCCTTGGCTTCGGCCTCTTTGCGGCCCTTGTAGGTGGCCTTGACGACGATGCTGAACAGCACCCAAAGCCAGGCGATGTCCTGCAAGAAGTCGCCCCAGCGCAGGGTGCGGACCCGGGTTTCGTCGCGGGCCTCCACCAATTCGGCGCGAGCCTCGGCCGCATCGCTGCGGCATTCCTGCACCTGGCGCTTGGCGTCGGCGATGGCCTTTTGGGCCTCGCGCTCCGCCCCTTGGGCATCGCGTTCCAACTCCCGGCGCAGGGCCTCGGCGGCCTCCGGTGGCAGCGCGATGTCCAGCACCGCTTCCGGCGCCGACGCGCCCGGCGCGGGTTGGGTCACGATGCGGATGCCCTGGGGGCTGATATCCACCTGCGCCGCTTCGACACCCGGCTTGCCGATGTGCACCCCCTGTTTGCTCAGGCGGATGCCCAGCGGTGCGTGGTTCGGCTTGGGCGGCTTGGCGACTGCGCTGGGCGCTGCATCGGGCTCTGGGGCTTCTTCGGTGTCGGGGGCCTCAGAGGCCTCGCTCATGGACGCCACCGGCCGCTCGTGACGGATGGTTTCCGTCACCCGCAGGGTGAAGGGCCACATGCTCGTCAGGATCGCCACCCCCACCAGCAACGCGATGGCATACACCACAAAGCGCCACCAGCTCAAAGACACCAGCCAGCCGGCGTAGCGGTGGAAGCCTGCCACCATGGCCGCCGCCCAACGCGCCAGACGTTCGCGCCAGGCGGGGTCGGTGATCCAGGCGGGGATGCGGGGATTGAAGCTCATGGGTGCACTGTAGGCAGGCCGCCGTACGCCGTCGTGCGGGGCGTGACACGCCGTGTCAGTGGGGTGACGAAATGCATCCGGGGCCGACGGGCCGGTAGCGATGCGTTGGGTGTCGGGTGTCGTGGCCGACCCCGCCGAGCGCTGGCGCACAGCCGCCCCAACGACACCCAAACGACGAAGCCCCGCCGGGGCGGGGCTTCGGTGCGCTCAGGGTGCAGTCAGGGTGCGGTCAGGGCTGCTTGACGGCCTCGATCTGGATCACCAGCCGCACGCTGTCCGGGATGCCCGGGATCGCGTAGCTCATGCCCCATTGGCTGCGCTGGATGGTGGTGACGAAGTCGCCGCCACACACCTCGACCTTCAGGTGCGAGGACATGAAGCAGTTGTAGTGTTCGGCGGTCAGCGTCACCGGGGCGGTTTTGCCCAGCATCGTCAGGGTGCCGGCCACGCTCTTGACCTTGGTGCCATCGAACTCGAACTGGTTGCCCACGAACTTGGCGGTGGCGAACTCGCTGGCGTTGAAAAAGTCCTTGCCCTTCAGGTGGCCGTCGAAGGAGGGCGTGCCGGTGTTGATGCTGGCCATGTCGATCGTGATTTCGGCCTTGCCGGTCTTGGCGGCCGGGTCGATGGTGATGCTGCCTTTCTTCTTGTCGAAGCGGCCACGGTTCGTGCTGGTGCCGGAGTGCTTGACCTCGAAGGTCACGAAGGTGTGGGTCGGCTCGACCACGTAAGTGGCCGACTGCGCCTGGGCGGCACCGGCAAGGGCCAGGGCGGCCAGGGCGAGCAAGGTCTTGCGCATGGGAACGATCTCCAAGGGGGAAAGAAGCATCACAGCGGCGCCATGCCGCTGAACTGGAACTTGAACTTCACCAGCACGTCGGCGGCGACGATGCTGGTGTCGTTCCACTCGCCGTCACCGATCTTCCAGTCGGTGCGCTTGAGGTTGAACTGGCCGGTGGCGGTGCTGGTGCCGCCGGCCTGGGTGAGCGTGAGCTGCACGGTCAAGGGCTTGGTTTGGCCCTTGAGGGTGAAAGGGCCGGTCAGCTCGAAGCGGCCGGCGCCCAGGGCCTTCACGCTTTGCGCCGTGAAGCTGGCGTTGGGCTGGCGCTTGCTGTCCAGCCACTCGGGCTTCATCAGCTCGGCCTCGACGTCGGCCGCGCCCATGCTGGCGCTGGCCAGGTTGATGCCGATCTGCACCTTGGCGGCTTGCGGCTGCTTGGGGTCGAAGGCGAAGCCGGGCAGGCTGAAGGTTTTGAAACGCCCTTCGACGGGCACGCCCATTTGCTTGCTGACGAAGACGATCTCGCTGTTTGTGGGCACCAAGGTTTGCGCGGAAGCGAGCGCGCCCAGGGTCATCAAACCGGTGGCCAGGAGCAGATGTTTCATAAGGGGCAGCAGGAGGGGTGTGGATCGCATCCGCGGAACGTTACGGGCAGCGTGGCACGTGGTCGGTCGGCTTGCGACGCAACGTGCCAGCGGTGTGATGAACGGCAGATGGAGCCGACGAGCCGGCTGTCGACCTGTCACTCAGTCCTTTCCGGGCCACATGCGGGCCAGCAGGCGGTCGCGGTCGATGAATTGGTGCTTCAGAGCCGCGCCCACGTGGGCCAGGATCAGTGCGGCCAAACTCCAGGCGGCCAGCGCGTGAGCGCCCTTGAGCAACTCGGCCAGTTCCTTGTTCGGACCCACCCAGTCGGGCAGCGGCAGCACGCCGAACCACACCACCGGAAATCCAGCCGCGTTGCTGTAGGCCCAGCCGATGAGTGGCACGGCGGCCATCAAAAAGTAAAGCAGGCCATGCACCGCCCCAGCGGCACGTGCCTGCCACGCGGGCATGGGTGGGGGCGCTGGGGGGCGGTGCGTGGCCCGCCACAGCAGCCGAAGCACGAAGAACAGCAGCAGCGTGATGCCGAACCACTTGTGCCAGTTGATGAGCTTGAGCCGGGCGACGGACATGGGCATCTCGCTGGCGTTCCAGCCCACGGCAATGGCCCCGATCAGGCCCACCGCCATGGCCCAGTGAAAGGCCATCGCGGTGCGGGTGTAGCGGCGGGGGGTGGAGCTCAGCGGCATGGTGATCAGTGTCCGGTAGGGTGGGCGCGCCCAGGCTGCGCCGGGTTGCAGGCTGGTTTCAATCGTTTTGAACGGTCGGCCGGTCCCAGCGGGAACCCGGCTGCACATTGGCCCGGCTCAGGGCGCCCCCGTAATGCGCCAGTACGCGCTTGTCCATCACGCGCCGCCACAGCCAGGGCACGTAGGCCAGCAGCACCATGCCGGCGTAGCCGTTGGGCAACTGCGGCGCCTCGGGGAAATGGCGCAGCGCTGGGTAGCGGCGCGCCGGGTGGGCGTGGTGGTCGCTGTGGCGCTGCAGGTGGTACAGGAACACATTGCTGGCCACGTGGTTGCTGTTCCAGCTGTGCTCGGGGCGGCAGCGCTCGGGCTTGCCGTCGGGGCCGGTGGCCCGCTTCAGGCCGTAGTGCTCCAGGTAATTCACCACCTCCAGCAGGCTGAAACCGTACACCGCTTGCAGCACCAAAAAGCCCAGGGCCCAGGGGCCCCAGAGGGCGGTGAGCGCGGTGAACAGCACCACCGTCATGGCCCAGGCCTGCAGGCATTCGTTGCGCCAGTGCCAAACGCCCAAGCCACGGCCAGCCAAGCGGGCGCGCTCCAGGTGCCACGCGCTTTGCAGGCTGCCCACCACGGTGCGCGGCAAGAACGCCCAAAACGATTCGCCCAGGCGCGAGCTGGCCGGGTCGTCGAAAGTGGCCACGCGGCGGTGGTGGCCGCGGTTGTGCTCCACGTAGAAATGCCCGTAGGCCACGGGCGCCAGGGCGATGCGCGCCAGCCAGCGCTCCCAGGCCGGGTGCTTGTGGCCCAGTTCATGCGCCGTGTTGATGGCCGCGCCGCTGATGGCGCCCACACTCAGCACCAGACCCAGCCACACCAGGGGCTCCCCGGCGTGCGCCACCGCCAGTTGCGTGCCCTGCACCACCAAGGCCAGGTACAGGGGGATGAACAGCACGGTGAGCGCGCGGTACCAGCCATCGGCCTCCAGGGCCGGTACAGCCTCGTCGGGCGGGTTGCGGGTGTCTTCGCGGATCAGCGCGTCCAGCAGCGGGATCACGCCGTAGAGGAACACCGGCGTGACGAAAAGCCACAGCAACTGGCCGGTGTGCTCGAAGCGCAGCAAATGCCACACCACGGTGAGCGGGAACAGGGCCGAGAGCAGCCAAGCGTAGCGCTTGGGGTCGCGGTAGGTCAGGGTCGGTTGCAGGGTGGCCATGCCGCGATGGTCGCCCGTGCCCGCCATCGGCGCAAGCGGGTAGGCCCCAAGAACGAGGGCGTTGCGCGAACGCCGGAAGGCCCTGGCCCGGTGCCGCCGGGTGACACTGGCCGCATGAGCACCGAACTCGAACTCCGCCTGGCCGTTCCCGCTGCGGCCGTCGACGCCGTGGCTGCCCACCTGGCCGCCCTGCCCGGCGCACGGGCCGTGCCGCTGCGCGCCACCTACTTCGACACCGCCAGCAGCGCCCTGGGGCGCGCTGGCTGGGGCTTGCGCCTGCGCTGGGAGGGCGACGAGGCCGGTTGGGTGCAAACCATCAAGGGCCCGCTGCTGGCCGATGGCCTGACCCGGCCCGAGCACAACGCCCCGCGCGGCACGGCGCCCGAGATGCCGCCCCTGGACCGGCACGCCCACGACGCCCTGCCCGAGGCGGCGCTGCTGCTGGCAGGGCTGCAGGAGCCGCTGCAACCGCAGTTCGGCACGGAGATCGAGCGCCTGCGCGCTCGGCCAACCCTGCCCGGTGGCACCCGCGTGGAGCTGGCGCTGGACCGTGGCCGCTTGATGGGCGGCCGTGCCAGCGCGGCGGTGTGCGAGCTGGAGCTGGAGTGGCTGGACGGCCCGCTGGCGCCGCTGTGGCTGGAGGCCGAACGCCTGGTGCGCGCCCACGGCTTGGTGCTGGAGCCGCGCAGCAAGGCCGCGCGCGGCCACGCGCTGGCGCGGGGCGAGGTGGTGCCGCCCGCCGATTGGGCGGCGGTGGACGCCACGCTGGCCGCGATCAGCGATTGGGCTCGATCGGCCTGAAGCAGTAGCCCGCGCCGTACACGGTTTGCAGCGCGGGCCCGAGGCCCAGGGCGTCGAGCTTGCGGCGCAGGTTCTTGATGTGGCTGTCCACGGCGCGGTCGCTGACGTCGCGGTAGTCGTCGTGCAGCGCGTCCAGCAGGGTGGCGCGGCTGAGCACCCGGCCCGGGGCCAGCAGCAGGGCGCGCAGCAGGCGGAATTCGACGGGCGTGGTGCTCAGGGCCTGCTCGTGCCACCACAGGCGCTGGCCGTCCTCGTCGATGAAGAAGCCGCCGGTGCCCGGCAGCTGCTGACGCGCTGGCGCGCCCAGGCGGCCGTCGGCGCGGCGCAGCAGGGCCTTGACGCGGGCCACGGCCTCCCGCGGGCTGAAGGGCTTGCACAGGTAGTCGTCGGCACCCAGCTCCAGGCCGAGCAGGCGGTCCAGTTCTTCGATGCGGGCGCTCAGCATGAGGATGGGCACGCTGGAGCGCTGGCGGATTTGCTGGCACACCTGCAGGCCGTCTTGCCCGGGCAGGTTGAGGTCGAGCAGCACCGCCGCCCAAGGCCCTTCGTGCACGAAGCGGTGCACGGCCTGCAGCCCGTCGCCGCAGGGGCTGGGCGCGTGGCCGGCGGCGTGCAGGTAGTCCACCAGCAGGCCGGCGATGGCGGGGTCGTCTTCGACGACGAGGATGCGGGCCGCGGCCATCGACGGGTTCACCCGGGCAGCTCCATCACGAGGCGCAGGCCGCCCAGGGGCGAGGCCTCGGCGTGCAGGCGCCCGCCGTGGGCCTGGACCAGGGCGCGGGCGATGGACAGGCCCAGGCCGCTGCCGCCGTCGTCGGCCGCGCCAGCGCGGGTGCGCGAGGCGTCGCGCCGGTAGAGGGGTTCGAACAGGCGCTCGCGCTCGTCGGCATCCGGCACGCCGGGTGGGCTGTCGTCCACGGTGACGCGCCAGCCTTGCGCGCCGGCGCGCTCGGCGCGCACCGCCACGCGACCCGGGGCCTGGGTGTAGGCCAGGGCGTTGCCCAGCAGGTTGTCCAGCACCTGCTGCAGCCGGGTGGCGTCGGCCGAGACCATCGTGGGCAGATCGGGCCATTGCCAGTCGTTGGCCAGGCCGGCGGCGTCGAGCCGCGGCGCCCAGCGGGCCCGGGTTTGGGCCAGCAGGGCGATGGGGTCGGTGGGCTGGCGGTGCACGGGCAGGGCCTGCAGGTCGCCACGGGCCAGCAGGGCGAAGTCGTCGGCCAGGCGGGTCAGGCGAGCGACCTCGCGCCGCAGGCTGTCCAGGCGCTCGGCGTTGAGCGGGCGCACGCCGTCGGCCACGGCGTCGAGCTCGCCGCGCATCACGGTCAGCGGCGTGCGCAGTTCGTGGCTCAGCTCGGCCACCCAGCGGCGGCGGCTGCCCTCCAGGCGCTGCAGGCCTTCGGCCAGGCGGTTCAGGTCTTGCGCCAGGTCGTCCAGTTCGTCGCGCCAGCGGCCGTCGGTGGGCGGCAGGCGGTGCTCGAACTCGCCCTGCGCCAGGCGCCGCGTGGCGGCTTGGGCGGCGGCCAGCGGGCGCATCCAGCGACGGGCCACGGCCACGGCCACCAGGGCGGCCAGCGCGGCCATGGCCAGGCCCAGCCCGGCCAAGCCGGTGAGCTGGCGTTTCAGGAAGCGGGCGTCGGCCTCGTCGTCGCTGGGGTCGCGGCGGGGCACGAAGTGCGCCACGGCCACGGTGCGGCCGTCCACTTCGATGGCTTGGTGCAGCACCTCGCGGTCGCGCGGCAGGCGCCGGCCCCACACCAATTGACCGTCGGGGGTGGTGATGGAAAAGCCGCGTGGGCCGCGTTCTTCGGGCCGGGGCGGGCGGCGTCCGCGCTCGCCCCGTTCCGGTGGTGCGAAGGCCTCGGGGCGCGGCGGCGGTGGCCCACCCAGCAAGGGCGCCATCAAGGCGTCGGGGTGGGCGGCCAGGCCGTCCAGGCCATGGCGTTCGATGGCCCAGCGCGCCCCGTCGGCAAAGGTGGCCAAGCGGACAGCGTCCTGGGCGCGCAAGTACTCGGTGAAGCCGCTGCGCAGATGGGTGGCCGTCAACGCGGCCAAGCCCATGACGGCCAGCAGGCTGGTGCCCACCAGCAACAGGCTCAATTGGTGAACGAGGCGCAGTCGCATGCCAGGGATCTTAGAAAGCCCCCGCGCGCGAACTGTGGAGGCGGTCTCCACAAAGGCTCCATCGTGGCTCCGCACCCGGGGGCGAGCATGGCCTTCCCTTGTTCCTCGTTGTGGAGACGATCATGTCCTACCGATCCTTTGTTTTGGCCGCCGGCGCCTTGGTGCTGGCATGGAGCACTGGCGCCCATGCGCAGCCGGCTGGCGAGCGCCGCCCCCCTGCGCCGCCTTCGGCCGCCGAGCTGCAGCGTAGCTTGGGCCTGGACGCCGCCAAGTCTGAGCAAGTCGTCGCCTTGATGGCCCGCCACGGACAGGCCCGACAGCAACTGCACGAGCAGCAGCGCAGCGAAATGCAAGCCCTGCTGAGCCCGGAGCAACTGCGACAGCTCCAGCGCGGCCGCCGCCACGAGCGCCATCACGCCGAGCCCGCTGGCGGCGAGCGTCGCCCCTGAGTGCGCGAGGAGGCCGCCATGCGCACGCTCGTTGCCCCTTGGGTGCTGCCCGTCGCCCTGGCGCTGAGCGCCTGCGGCGGGGGTGGCACGAGCTCGGTGCCCACGCCGGCCCCGGCACCTGCTCCGACGCCCGTCCCCGCCCCGGCACCGGCACCGGCGCCCGACACCAGCCCCACGGCCCGAGCCGCTGTGGGCGAGTTGTTGTTTCACGAGCCCAGGTTGTCGGCCAGCGGGCGACAAAGCTGCGCCAGTTGCCATGACGCGGCCCGCGGGCATGCCGACCCAGCCGGCACCTTTTTGCCCCTGGGCGGGGCATCGCTGGACCAGCAGGGCCTGCGCAGCTCGCCCTCCATCCGTTACTTGAGCCAAGCGGGCGCCTTCACCCTCGAAGCCAACGGCCGCGTGCACGGTGGCCTGCTTTGGGACGGCCGTGCCGCCACGCGGGAGGAGCAGGCCCGCGGCCCCTTGCTCAACCCCAAGGAGATGGCCAATGCCAGCGTGGCCGATTTCGCCGCCCGCCTGCGCGGCAGCCCCGCTTGGGAGCCGCTGCGCAACGCCTACAGCCTGACCGCCAACGCCAGCGACGAGGCCTTGATGACGGCGGCGACCAACGCCATCGCGCTGTACCAACAACTGGACCCGGACTATCAGCCCTTCACGAGCAAGTTCGACCAGGTGCAGGCTGGCACGGCCACCTTCACCGCGGCCGAGGCGCGGGGCCTGGCCGCCTTCAACGACCCGCAGCGCGGCAATTGCGCCAGCTGCCACAGCAGCGCCCCGCGGCCAGGCGGTGGCCCGGCCTTGTTCACCGATTTCAGCTACCACGCGCTGGGCGTGCCGCGCAACGCCAGCGGGGCCACGGCCGACCCCGCCTTCTTCGACCTGGGCCTGTGCGGCCCGAGCCGCACCGACTTGGCGGCGCAAACCCAGCACTGCGGCAAGTTCCGCGTGCCCACGCTGCGCAACGTGGCGCTCACCGCGCCCTACATGCACAACGCCAAGTTCGCCACGTTGGAGGAGGTGGTGCGCTTCTACGCGACGCGCGACACCAACCCGGGCGCCTGGTACCCCACCGTGGCGGGCACGGTGCAGCGCTTCAACGACCTGCCCGTCGCCTACCAGGGCAACGTGGAACGGCGCGTCCCTTTCGGCGGGCGGCCCGGCGGCGCGCCGACCTTGAGCGAGCAGGACGTGGCCGACATCGTGGCCTTCTTGGGCACGCTCACGGACCGCTGAGGCCCTCGGCCAGCCGCAGCCCCAGGCAGCGGCTGGTCGGGTCGCTGCCATGCTCGGCAAAGGGGGCGATGGGCCGAAAGCCCAGGCGCGTGTACAGACGCAGCGCGGCGTGCTGGCGCTCGCCGGTTTCCAGCCACACGGCCTGCGCGCCGGCTTGGCGCGCGCGGTGGAGCAGCGCGCGCACCAGGTCGTCGGCCACGCCTCGGCCGCGCCAGGCGGGCCGAACGACAACGCGGCGCAGCTCCAGCACGCCGTCTTGCAGCGGGCGCAGGCCGGCGCCGCCCACGGCCTCGTCGTCGACCCAGGCCAGCAGGTGATGCGCACCAGGCGCCAAGGGCGGGTCTTGCGGGGTCGGGCGCGTCAGGGCCTGCGGGTCGTCGTACAAGGCCCAGACCTCGCGGGCGGCCAGAGCCAGCAGCGCGGTAGCCGCCGGTCCGCTGGGGTCGGCGTCGCGCAGCACCCAGGGTTTCAACGCCACCGCAGGTCGGCGTCGAGCAGCACCTCGTCCTGCACGGCCAGCAGGCCGCCGAGGATGCTGAAGGGGGCGAGCCCATGCTCGCTGTGGCGCAGCACCAAGCGCCCTTGCAGGCGCAGCTGCTGCGCGCCTTGCGCCACGGCCAGGGCCACGCGGTAGGTCTGCGTGCGCCCGGCCAGGGTCATGGCCACGGTGGCCGCCCACCAGGGCGCGGCGCCCGTGAGTTGCACGAGCTGCAGGCGCACCTCGGGGTGGGCGGCGGCGTTCAGGCCTTGGGGCGAGAGCAGGTTGCGCTTGGTGGCGGCGATGGCGTCGGCGTCCAGCGGCTTTTCGTTGAACTCGCCCCCAGCCTCGGCCCGCCAGCGCGGGTCGTCGAGCACCAGCGCATCCAGGCGCGTGCGCAGCTCGCCCTGGGCGCCGGTCAGGCCTTGCTCCGGCAGCCACAGCGCGCCTTCGGCGTCGCCGGCTTCCAGCAGGTGGTGGTGGCCCAAGCGCGCGGCCGTGCCACCGCGGAAGGCCACGATCCGAAGGCGCGACGCCCCGGCATCGAGGCGCCACAGCCGGCCGCCGTTGGGGGCGTTGGGGGCGTTGGGGGCGTTGCCTGCGGCCAAGGCGTCCAGCAGCGAGGCTGGCGCGCCTTCCGCGCGGGGTGGCGGCACCACCGTGCCACACGCGCCCAGGGCCAGCAGGCCTGGCAGGGCGGTGAGCAAGGCGCGGCGGCAGGGCTGCATCACTTGGCGCCGGCGGCTTCGTCCTTGAAGTCGCCCGCCCACACGATCTGCATCGCGTCCAGGCGGAGGTGGCGGCGCAGGGCGTCGTTGACCTGCTGCAGCGTGGCGGCTTCGATCTGCGCGTCCACCTCGGCCGTGCGGGCCATGGTGCGGCCCAGGTAGCTCTGCTGCGCCAGGCTGCCGGCCAGACCGCCGTCTTGGGCGCGGCTCAAGCGCCGGTAGTTCAGCAGCGCGCGTTTGGCATTGGTCAGCTCCTGGGCGGTGAAGCCGTCCTTCAGCGCGCGGGCGAACTCTTCCTTCAGGGCCTTTTCGACGCGTGGGCGGTTTTGCGGCGCAAAGATGGCGCCAAACACCCAAGTGCTGGCGGGCTCGAAGGTGCTCCAGTCGATGCTGCTGTAGGTGCCGTAGCTGAGGCCTTCGCGCTCCCGGATGCGCACCCACAGGCGCGAATCGGTGTTCGATCCGAGGATGTAGTCGGCCAAGGTGAGGGCGGCGTACTGCGGGTCGCTGTCGTTCAGGGGCACCGAGAGCGCCACCATGACGGTGGCGTTTTGCTTGTCCGGCGTGCGCAGGCGCAGGTCGGCGGCAGGGAAGTCCTGGTAGGGCTCGGGCAGGCGCTCGTGGGCCAGGGCGCCGCTCCATGGGGCCACGCCCTTCTCGACGGCGGCACGCACCGCGCCGGCGTCGAAGTCGCCCACCATGGCCAGGGTCAGGGCCTGGGGTCCGTACAAGCGGCGGTGCGCGTTGCGCACACCGTCCAGCGTGACGGCCTGGAGCTCGGCGCGCATGGCATCGAAGGTGCGCTCGTTGCGCGGGTCCCCCTCGGGGTGCGCGTTGCGCAGGCGGTTGAGGGTGTTGCCGGCGATGGCCTCGGGTTCGTCCTTGGAGGCGTCCAGACCGGTCAGCGACTGAGCGCGCATTTCTTCCAGCACCGCGGCGTCCAGGCGCGGTTCGCGCAGCATTTGCAGCACCAGGGCGCTGGCTTCGGCGGCGTGTTCGCGCGTGGTGGTCCAACCCACGCTCACGACCGAGGTGCCGCTGACGATTTGCAGCTCCACCTTCAGCGCGTCCAGCCGGTCGCGCAGCTGTTGCCGGTCGAGGGTGAGGGTGCCTTTGTCCAACACCATGGCCAGCAGGTCGGTGGTGGCGCGCTGGCCGCGCAGGGCGTCCAGGTTGCCAAAACGCAGGGTGGCGCGGCCGCTCACCTGCCCGCCTCGCGTGGGCTTGGGCAGCAGGGCCAGACGCGTGCCGCTGGGCAGGCTCAGGCGCTGGGTGGCGCTTTCGATGGCGGCCGGCCGGGTATCGAACGCCGCAGCGCTGACTTGCGCCGCTTGGGGCACGAAGGCCTTGAGCTGAGCCGCCACGTCCACGGTTTCCGGCTTGGGGGCGCGCTCGGGCTTTTCCGTCGGCACGTACAGGGCCAGGGTGCGGTTGGCGGGCAGCAGCCGCTCGCTGGCCACGCGATTCACGTCGGCCAGGGTGGCGGCTTTGACGCGGTCGCGCAGCAGGAAGAACAGGCGCCAGTCGCCGGCGGCGATGGCTTCGCTCAGGGCCGTGCCCACTTGCTGCGGGTCGCCAAACAACTTGTCCCAGCGGTTGAGCCAGCGGGTTTTGGCGCGATCGAGTTCGGCTTGCGTGAAAGGCTGGGCGGCCACGCCTTCAACCACTGGCAGCATGGCCTTGGACAAGGCCTCGGGGTCGCCGCCGGGCTGGGTGTCGGCGCCCAGCAGCAGAGCGCCGGGTTCGGCCAAAGCCGCGGCAAACCCGCTCACGCCACTGGCGATCTTTTGGTCTTCGACCAGGCGCTTGTGCAGCCGGCCCGACGGGGCCTCGGTCATCAGCAGGGTGATCAGCTCCACCGCCGCAAAGTCGGGGTGGCTGCTGGCGGGCACGTGGTAGGCCACGGTGGCGCTGGGCGTGCCGCCGGTGCGGCGCACGGTGACGCTGCGCTCGCCGTCCTGCACCGGGTCCAGGGTGTAGAGCTTGGGGCGCGGCCTGGGGCTCTTCTTGAGTGGACCGAAGCTGCTTTGAATCCAGCCCAGGGTTTGCGCCGGGTCGAATTGCCCGGTCACGATGAGCGTGGCGTTGTCGGGTTGGTAGTGCAGCCGGTAGAAGGCCTGCAGGCGGCCGATGTCAACGTTTTCCACGTCGGTGCGGGCGCCGATGGTGCTCTTGGCGTAGTTGTGCCACTGGAACATGGTGGCGAACAGGCGCTCGAAGACGATGTTGCCGGGGCTGTTTTCGCCCATCTCCATCTCGTTGCGCACCACCGTCATCTCGGTGTCCAGGTCCTTCTTGGCGATGAAGCTGTTGACCATCGCGTCGGCCTGCCAGCCCAGGTACCACTTCAGGGTGTCGGGGTTGGCGCTGAAAGAGGCGTAGTAGTTGGTGCGGTCGAACCAGGTGGTGCCGTTGGCGGCCAGGCCGCGCTTGGCGAAGTCGGCCCACACGTTGGGGTGCTTGGGCGTGCCCTTGAAGATCAGGTGCTCCAGCAGGTGGGCCATGCCGGTCTCGCCGTAGTTCTCGTGCTTGCTGCCCACGCGGTAGGTCACGTTCACCGTGGTGGTGGGCTTGCTGGCGTCGGGGGCCAGCAGCACCTGCAAGCCATTGGGCAGCCGGTACTCGGTGATGCCCTCCACGGTGCGCACGGGGGCCAACGGGGCGGCCGTGGCCGCGGCCAGGAAGGTGAGGCTCAGGGCGCCAAGCAGCGCGCGAAGGGTCGAAGAGGCCATGGTCAGCACAGGCAGGGGCTGGAGAGGGCGCAAAGGCTACCCGAGCGCGGCGGTGGCGCAAGAAGTCAGGGCAAAAAACGCCCGCTCGGCAGAACCGGCGGGCGTTGTTGGGGGCGTCGGGTGGCCGAGCGATCAGGCGTTCATCCGTTCATCCGTTCATCCGTTCCATTGCGCCAGCAACTGCTGCCACTTGGCTTGCACCGCGTGGGCGTGGCGCTCCTTGACGTGGCCGAAGCCGCGGATGTCCTCCGGCAGGCGGGCCAACTCCAGGGCCTGCGGCAGGCGCTCGGCGCTCAAGCGGGCCAGGATGGCCTCGACGGTGGCGCGGTACTGCTGGATGAGGGCGCGCTCCATCTTGCGTTCGGCCGTGTGACCGAAGACGTCCAAGGCCGTGCCTCGCAGCCCTTTGAGCTTGGCCAGCAGGTGGAAGGCCGGGCGAATCCAGCGGCCCATGGGCTGCTTGACCAGCTCGCCCTTGGCGTTCTTCTTGGCCAGCAGCGGCGGGGCCAGGTGGTGCACCAGCTTGACGTCGCCCTCGAACTGCGCGGCGATCTTGGCCAGGAAGCTGGGGTCGGTGTGCAGGCGCGCCACCTCGTACTCGTCCTTGTAGGCCATCAGTTTGAACAGGTACTTCGCCACCGCCTCGGTCAGAGCCGTGCCGCTGCCGATCTTGGCTTCGGCGGCACGCACTTTTTCGACGAAGGTCCGGTACTCGGCCGCGTAGGCGGCGTTCTGGTAGCCGGTGAGGAACTCGACGCGCTTGGCCACGATCTCGTCCACGCCCGGGCGCTTGACGATTTGGATGACCGACTGCGCGGCGAACAGCGAGCGCACCTTGGCCAAGTCGTGGGCGCAGCGGCGGCCCCACTCGAAGGCGGCCTTGTTGTTGGGCACCTGCACGCCGTTGAGCTCGATGGCGCGCATCAAGGCGGCATGGCTCAGCGGGATGCGGCCCTGCTGCCAAGCAAAGCCCATCATCAGCGGGTTGGTGTAGATGCTGTCGCCCAGCAGCTTGACGGCCACTTCCTCGGCGTCGAACTTGCCCAGCAGGTCTTCACCCACGGCGTGGGCCAGCGCGGTTTCGCAGGCGCCACCGGGGTGCTGCCAGTCGGCGTTCAGCACGAAGGTGGCCGTCGGGCTGCGGTGGGTGTTCAGGGCCACGTAGGTGCGGCCCGGGCGCATGACTTGCAGCGTGGCTTTGTTGGCGGCCACGATGCCGTCGCAGGCGATGACGAGGTCGGCCTCGGCCGTGCCCACCTTGGTGCAGTGGATGGCGTCCTGGGTGTTGGCGATCTGGATGTGGCTCCAGGTGCTGCCGCCCTTTTGAGCCAGGCCAGCGGCGTCTTGCGTGACGACGCCCTTGCCTTCCAGGTGGGCCGCCATGCCCAGCAGTTGGCCGATGGTGATGACGCCCGTGCCACCCACGCCGGCCACCACGATGCCCCAGGCTTCTTCGCAGCCGGGCAGGGTGGGGTGAGGCAGCTCGCCCAGCAGGGCGTTGTCGGTGGGCGAGGCCTTCTTGGCCTGCGCCTTCTTCAGCGTGCCGCCTTCCACCGTGACGAAGCTGGGGCAGAAGCCCTTGACGCACGAGAAGTCTTGGTTGCAGCTGTTTTGGTTGATCTGGCGCTTGCGGCCGAACTCGGTCTCCAGCGGCTCGATGGACAGGCAGTTGCTCTGCACCCCGCAGTCGCCGCAGCCTTCGCACACCAATTCGTTGATGACCACGCGCTTGTCGCTGGTGGCCATCTTGCCGCGCTTGCGGCGGCGGCGCTTTTCAGTGGCGCAGGTTTGGTCGTAAATGATGGCGGTGACGCCGGGGATCTCGCGGAACTCGCGCTGGATGGCGTCCAGCTCGTCGCGGTGGTGCACCGTCACGCCCGGGGCCAGCACCACGCCGGTGTACTTCTCCGGCTGGTCGGTGACGATGACCAGCTTGGCCACGCCTTCGCTCAGCACCGACTGCATGATCTGCAGCACCGAGTGGCCCTCGGGCCGCTCGCCCACCTGCTGGCCGCCGGTCATGGCCACGGCGTCGGTGTAGAGGATCTTGTAAGTGATGTTCACCCCGGCGGCGATGCTCTGGCGGATGGCCAGGATGCCGCTGTGGAAGTAGGTGCCGTCGCCCAGGTTGGTGAAGATGTGCTTTTCGGTGGTGAAGGGCTGTTGGCCCACCCAGGGCACGCCTTCGCCGCCCATCTGCGTGAAGGTGCTGGTGTTGCGCCCGGGCATCCAGCTCACCATGTAGTGGCAGCCGATGCCGGCCACGGCGCGCGAACCTTCGGGCACGCGGGTGCTGGTGTTGTGCGGGCAGCCGCTGCAGAACCAGGGCACGCGCTCGGCGCCGCCGGCCACGCTGACCTCGTCGTTCAGCGCGCGGTCCTTGGCCTCGATGACGGCCATGCGGGCGTCCAGCCGGGCCATGACGTCGGCATCCACGCCCAGCTTCTTCAAACGCTTGGTGATAGCGCGGGCGATGATCGCTGGCGTCAGGTCGGCCTGGGCGCGCAGCAGCCAGCGGTCGCTGGGGTTGGGGCGGTTCCACTCGCCGCCGCTCATGTCGCCCTCGCTCTCCTCGAACTTGCCCATCACGTTGGGACGGACGTCGGGGCGCCAGTTGTAGAGCTCTTCCTTCAGTTGGTACTCGATGACCTGGCGCTTTTCTTCGACGACCAGGATCTCTTGCAGGCCGGTGGCGAAGTCGCGGGTGATGGTGGCTTCCAGCGGCCACACCACGTTGACCTTGTGCAGGCGGATGCCCAGGCGGCGGCAGGTGTCGGTGTCCAGGCCGAGGTCGTGCAGGGCCTGCACGGTGTCGTTGTAGGCCTTGCCGCTGGCGATCAGGCCGAAGCGGTCCCCCTGGCCACCATTAGGGCCCTCGATGACGTTGTAGTTCAGCCGGTTGGCGCGCACGTAGGCCAGGGCCGCGTACCACTTGAAGTCCATCATGCGGGCTTCTTGGTCCAGCGGCGGGTCGGGCCAGCGGATGTGCACGCCGCCCGGGGGCATCTCGAAGTCGGTGGGCAGCACGATGTTGACGCGGTCGGGGCTCACGTCCACCGTGGCGCCGCTCTCGACGATCTCCTGGATCGTCTTCATGCCGCTCCACAGGCCGCTGTAGCGGCTCATGGCGAAGGCGTGCTGGCCCATGTCCAGGATGTCTTGCACCGTGGTCGGGAAAAAGACCGGGAAGCCCACGGCCTTGAAGACGTGGTCGCTTTGGTGCGCGGCCGTGCTGCTCTTGGCGATGTGGTCGTCGCCGGCGATGGCGATCACGCCGCCGTGCTTGGCGGTGCCGGCCATGTTGGCGTGCTTGAACACGTCGATGCAGCGGTCCACGCCCGGGCCCTTGCCGTACCAGATGCCGAAGACGCCGTCGTACTTCTTCTTGTCGGGGTACAGGTCGAGCTGCTGCGTGCCCCACACAGCGGTGGCGCCGAGCTCTTCGTTCACGCCCGGCTTGAAGACGACGTGGTTCTTCTCCAGGTGCTTGCGTGCGGCCCACAGGGCCTGGTCGTAGCCGCCCAGGGGCGAGCCGCGGTAGCCGCTGATGAAGCCGGCGGTGTTCAGGCCGTGCATCGCGTCGCGGGCACGTTGCAGCATGGGCAGGCGCACCAGGGCCTGGATGCCGCTCATGAAGGCGCGGCCTCGGTCGAGCTGGTACTTGTCGTCCAGCGTGACGGTGTCCAACGCGCGGCGGATGTGCTCGGGCAGGGGGGCGTTCATGGTCAAGGCTCCTGGCCTGGGGGTCGTTTGAGTGTGCTCGGTTGAGCGCGGCAACGGGCTGCGGGCAAGCCCTTGTGGGGCGGGGCGCAAGCAACCCGGCAGTGTAGAAACTTCGGTGCGCGAAGTGCTTGCGATGTTTGCGCCGAAAACCGAAGATTGAGCAATCCTGTTGCTGCCGTGGTGCACAAAAACCGCCGATGACCGCCAAGAAGCCAGCCCGAGCGAAAGACCCTCGCGCCGCCGTGGCGCGTCTGCCCAAGGCCGATGAAGCGCCCGACGCTGAGCGCAGCGGCAGTGCGCTCGACCGCTACGACATCGCCATCCTGGCCGCGCTTCAGCACGACGCTCGGCTGACCAACGCCGAGCTGGCGGCCCGCATCGGTCTGACCGCCGCGCCCACTTGGCGCCGCGTGCGCTGGTTGGAGGAGCAGGGCTACATCACCGGCTACCGGGCGGAGATCGACCGCCGTCGCATCGGCCTGGGCGTGCTGGCCTTCGTGCGCGTGGACGCCGACCGCAACAACGCCGCCGCCACCCGCCAACTCGAGGCGGCCTTGCGCGCGCTACCCGAGGTCATCAGCTGCCACTACATCAGCGGCGCCGGCACCTTCGAGCTGCAGGTGGTGGCCACCGACCTCGATGCCTTCAGCCGCTTCACGCTCGACACCCTGCTGGTGCTGCCCAACGTGGGCGACGTGCACACCAGCTTCAGCCTGGGCGAGGTGAAAGCCGCAGGCGCCCTGCCTTTGCAACACCTGGGCCTGGGTGCGGGCTCGATGTCGCGGTAGGCTTTGGCCCTGGCCCCGACCGCTCATGAGCGCTGACCCCATCCCGAATCCGCCGCCGCCGGCCCTGCCCCTGCGCTGGACGGCATTGCTGGGCACCGACCCCGACATGCGCTTGCGGGTCGGCCAGTTCCTGGTCGGCAGTGCCCTGATGGTGACCCAGTGGGCGTTTGTGCTGGGGGTCAGCCATTACGAGGGCCTTCACGGCACGGCGGTCGGGCTGTGGTGGCTCAGCACCTTGGTGGTGTACCTCGTTTTCTACGTCTTGCTGCGCAGCGGTCATTCGACCCGTTGGCCAGATCCATCGCTCACGCAAGCGCAAATGTTGGCAGCCTTGGCGCTCACGGCGACCGCCTATCCCTTCGTGAGCCGTGTGGGGGGCTTGGTGCCCGGCGCCATGATGGTCATTCTGTGCTTTGGCATGTTCCGCTTGTCCACCGGCTTGGTCTGGCGCGCGGGGGTGTTTGGCTGGGTCATGCTGGCCCTGGTGATCGCTTGGAACCCCTGGCCCAGGGCCGGCGACCGGTGGCTCGATTCGGTCGTGTTGTTGTCCACGGTGGTGTTGTTCGGGGGCACGGGCTTCTTGGCTGAGCGGCTGATGCGGATCCGGGTGCGGCTGAGCGAGCAGCGCCAGCAACTCAACGAGGCCCTGGCCCGTATCGAGGCGCTGGCCCACCGCGACGCGCTCACGAGCCTGTTCAATCGGCGCTTCGGCGACGCTTTGTTGGAGCAGGCGCTCACCCGCCAGCGACGCGATCCCGGGCAGGCGCTCAGCGTCGTCCTGATCGATCTCGACCACTTCAAGCGCGTGAACGACCAGCACGGCCACGCCGTGGGCGATGCGGTGCTGCAAGCTTTCGCCAACGCCGGCCGCGAAACCTTCCGCGAGGGGGACACCTTCGTGCGCTGGGGCGGCGAGGAGTTCTTGTTGGTGCTGAGCGGCTCCGACCCGGGTGCCACCCACTTGGCCCTGGCGCGGCTGAGAGCGGCGCTCACGCCCGCGCTCGAGGCCAGCGGGGCCTTGGCGGCTCTCGGTGAGCGGCCCGAAGGCCAACCGGCCCTGACCTTCTCCGCGGGTCTCACCGCGTGGCGTGCGGGTGACACCGTGCGCACGGTGCTCGAGCGCGCCGACCGGGCGCTTTACCGCGCCAAGGACGAAGGCCGCGACCGCGTGGTGGTGGAGTGAGCCTGCGACGGCGCGCCTTGTGGGCTGGGCTTGTTGTGCCTTGGCTGGCCCGAGCGGCCGATGCCACTGTTGCTTGGGAGGTGCAATTGCGCTGGGTTCGCTGGGCCGTACCGCCCGCCGCCCAGGTGTCGCCCGGTCAGCGCGTCTGGTCCACCCGCCGACCCGAGGACGCCGTGGAGACCCTGGCCCCCCGCCTGCGGCTGAGCGTGGGGGCGGAGGCCGCCTGGACCTTGTCGCGCCCCCAAGGCACCCTGGCCTGGGTCGACCTGGGCCGGGTTCAGTTGCCGATCCCCTGGACCCCCGAGGCGGCGGCCGAGCCGGCCACGCTGCAGCGCCTGTGGGTTCGGCTGGAGGCGGTTGGTGCCCCCGACGTTGCCGGCCGCGCTGGATCGGTGGGCTCGGACCGCTCTGTCCGCGTGACCTTGCGGTGGGACGGCGCCGAGACCGCGAGCGCCACCGAGGCCTGGCACACCACGCTGTGGGTGCCGTCGGGCCGCTGGACCACTGTGCTGCGCCACGACGATCCGGCCCCTTCCCCCGCGACCCCGGGCGAGTGGCGCAGCGGCGACGCCGTGCCGCGCCGCAGCCGCGAGCTTCAACTGCACATCAGCCCCCTGCTGCCATGACCACGCCCCTTCGCATCGCCCTCATCGCCCACGACCGCCAGAAGGACACCATGGTGGCCCTGGCCCGAGAGTTTGCCGACCGCCTGCACCCCTGCACCTTGATGGCCACCGGCACCACCGGCGGGCGCTTGCAAACCGAGGTGGGCTTGACCGTGCACCGCTACCTGAGCGGGCCCCTGGGCGGCGACCTGCAAATCGGCGCGCGCCTGGCCGAAGGCGGTGTGGACGCTGTGGTGTTCCTGCGCGATCCGATGACACCGCAGCCGCACGAGCCCGACATCAATGCCTTGGTGCGCGCTTGCGATGTGCACGACGTGCCCTGCGCCACCAACGTGGCCGGGGCGCGGCTGTTGCTGGGGGCGCTGTTGCCGGGCTGAATGTCTGTGAGGCGCCCGTCACCTTCGGCGGGATCGCCGGTCATCGGTGCGGCGTTCAGGTCGAGGGCGCTGCGAGCGCTCCAAGCGAGCCTGCTTCGGCGAATCTCTTGAGATCGGGGCGATGCCTTCAGTCAGGTCACCACCGATTCACCCCTTTTGTGGCGACGCGAACGTGGCTCGATGGCGCATCACTGGATCACGCAGGACGCCGAAAAGCCAAAACGGAATTGGTGCCCCCGAAGGCGAAAGAACTGCTCACGGCCGCACGAAGGTCAGCGTCCGTTTGGCCTTGGGGAGGCACCAGTTGGAGGCCTAGGGTTGCATCAGGATTGAAAGTGTGAGCGTTGGGTGGCAATCGGCCGTGGTGCAGGGCCAGGACGGTCACCACAGCCTCGATGGCACCCGCAGCGCCCAGCAAATGGCCGTGCAGTGCCTTGGTTGAGCTGACTTGCAATCGATCAATGGCGGAGCCCCAAACAGCCCGTAGGGCTGAAGCTTCGACACTGTCGCCAATCTTGGTCGCAGTGCCGTGCGCGTTGCAGTAACCCACATCGGCAGCGTTCAGTCCGGCCATCCGCAATGCGGTTCGCATGGCCCGCTCCTGGCCAGCGGCATCGGGTTTGGTCAGATGCGTCGCGTCGCAACTCAAGCCCCAGCCAGCGAGTTCTGCGTAGGACCGTGCACCTCGCGCCCGCGCCCGCTCATCAGACTCCAGCACCATGAACGCAGCCCCCTCGCCCAACACAAAACCGCTGCGATCGCTGGCGAATGGACGGCAAGCTGTCGAAACCTCGCCATCGGCGGCCACATGAGCCAAAGTCATCATGGCTTGCCATGCCATCACCACCCCGGGCACCAAAAGGGCTTCGCTGCCACCCGCTATGGCAACGTCCACATCTCCATTCCTGATGGCTTTGGCCGCCTCGGCAATGGCGACCGAAGACGAGGCACAAGCGACCGAGTAAGTGAGAACCGGGCCCTTCGTGCCATGACGCAATGCGACGTGAGCCGCCGGCGCATTGGGCATGTAGGCTGGAATGGTGAGGGGTGGCACGCGCTCCGCGCTGCGGTAGGCCAAGTCCAGCGCGTGGGCCCCACCCATCCCGCAACCAACATAAACCCCCACACGGTCGGGATCGATGTCCTTCAGTCCCCCGGCGTCGGCCAGAGCCAAACTGGCCGCTGCCACTGCCATCTGGCTGACCCGGTCAACCCCCGCCAGTTGGAGCTTGTTGAACCAACGGCTTTCGTCGAATGCCACCGCTGCAGCGGCGGCTGGTTTTGCAAGCTCCGGAAAGATCGGCCGCACCGCCGATTCACTTCGCATCAGCGCAGCAAACATGCGTTCGGTGTCATCGCCATGGGGCGACACCACCCCAAGACCTGCAACCAGAACGGTTTTCACCTTGGAACTGCAGCGGTCTCGCCCGCCCTCAACCGGTCCACCACGTCGGCCAACTCGGCCAGGGTGTCGAGGTTCGGGTTGTTGTCGGGAATACTGATGCCGTACTTGTCTTCGACAGCGAAAATGAACTCAACCAGCGCAAGCGAGTCGATCCCGCTGGCGCGCATCGATGCATTCGGCTCTAGCGCTTCAGGTGCCAAGCCGTACTTTTCATGGATGAGTTCTTGGAGTTCTTTGAGCGAGCTCATGCTGACACTTCCGTCGTTGCTTTTTACTTCGCGGCCGAGTTCATCGCGAGGTGCACGGCCACTCGCCTGATGACAGTCAGGCGGTAACCCGATGATATCTGTGCACTAGGAGTCTGCGCGGCAGAAGCCCAGGCCGGCGTGGCCCCTGGTCCGGCGCAGGCTAGGAGCGACGCCGCCGTGGACTCGTGTCCACAAGAAGGAGCGACAACGCATG
>NZ_JAPZSY010000024.1 GCF_027532025.1 Inhella sp.
TGATGTTGATGGCGTTGGCCACACCGGCCACCACGAACACCGTGACCGCGAGGGCTCCAAGGGTGGTCGAAACCAGGGTCTCGATGCCCGGGATATCGGTGCGATACAGGATGGCACCCAACCACCAGGCCGCCAGCAGGGCAGCGATGACGACGGCGCCCATGCGCATCGCGGGGCGTACCTTTTTCGTCACGTCTTCTAGCAGGCCGCCCAGGAATGCAGGCGTACTCGCCACCAGCAGCACGCCAAAACACCAGCGATGCTCCGGCTGATCCCACACCCAGCACAAGGTACCCGCCAGCATGCCGCCCCATACCGCCAGGCCGCCAACCCGTGGCACCGGGCGGTCATGAAACTTTTGAGGGCCGTCCAGGTCCAGGTCACCCGACCAGCCGACGTGCAGCCGGGCGGAGCGGACCAGCAGTAAGGCCAGGACCAGGGCCACGGCGAAGGCCACGAAGGCCGATCCAAATAACCAAGACATCGAATCAGCCGGATCGGCCACGCAGCACGGCCGGCCCCAGGTCCCTCAACAGGCGACGCTGATGGCCACCGGGGTCGTTGTGGCGCACGTGGAAGCGCGCCAGCACCCCGGCCAACATAAGGAAGCCCACCAGCACGCTCACCCCGATGCCGACGAACGCCCGCTTGGGCTTGCTCTTGCGTTCGGGCAATTGCGCAACATCGACGACCTGCAAGATGCCGCCTTCGCGGCCTTCGTCCACCCGCGCCAGCTCAAGCTGACGCGAGAACTGCTCGAACAGGGCCTCTTGGTACTTGAACTCGCGGTAGCGCGACAGGTAGGCAGCCTCGTCGGCCTTGGGCGCGTCTTGGCGGCTCTCAAGGTCGCGCAACTGGGCCTGCAACTCAGCCACGAGCGAGGCCTGCTGCCGAACCTCGGCAGCCTGAGGAGAAAAAGTGCTTCGCAAACCCTGCAAGCGGGCCTGGGCCGTCGTCAACTCGGCCCGCATCTTGGCGTAGCTCTCGGCCGCCGCCTTGGGTTCCGCCTTGAGAAGGTTGGCCGCGAAGCCCGACGAGGTCAAGGCTTGCTGGGCCTCCTCCAGGCGACGCTGAACTTCTTCCACACGCTTTTCGAAAAACACACGACGCTGTTGGGCCTCGGTGACGGCGATCTCGCTGGCCATGCGGCGGAACTGCTCGACCATGGCGCGGGCCATGTCGGCCGCGCGCTGCGGGTCGTGGTCGTCCACCTCGATGGTGATAAGGCCATCGCGACGGCCCGCCGTCACGCGCAGGTTCTTCCAGAACTGCTTGCGGGCGTCCATGCGCAGCGTCTCGTCGTAGACCTCCATCAGCTTGAACTGGTCGATCATGCGATC
This sequence comes from Inhella sp., assembly GCF_027532025.1. Lineage (GTDB taxonomy): Bacteria > Pseudomonadota > Gammaproteobacteria > Burkholderiales > Burkholderiaceae_C > Inhella. The sequence goes on from NZ_JAPZSY010000024.1 coordinate 1,341, forward strand.
GGCCACCGTGGTGCTTTGGATCAAGGCCACGTACTGGTCGAGCGAGCTGCGCACGCCGCCGGCACCGCCGGCCAACCCGGCCAAGGCCCCGAGCGAGGCCAAGGCGGCAGCGCCGCCGCCGCTGGCCTGGGCAGGCGGCAGCACCACCGTGGCGCCGGTGAAGGTGGGCGGTACGGCGTAGCTCAAGGCCACCGCCAAAGCCCCCGCGGCGAGCGAACCGCCCACCAGCAAGCGCGCCGAGCGCGCGATTTCCAGCAGGTAGTCCAGAGGGCCGGGGCCAGCGGGCTCGAGGTGCGGTGCGGCGAGGTCGCTCATTGGGTCAAGTTCTTCAAAGCCACGGCCCCCAGGCCGAACTGCGACACGATCTGGGCCCAGTCCTTCAGCGCCGTCGACCAACGGATCTTGTCGAGCTCCTCGGGCATGAACACTGTGTCGCCCGGCAAGGCCGGCAGGGTTTGCAGGCCCTGACGCCACCAACCCGACTCGGCCTGGCGCGCACTCACGACGGAGCCGTCGGCGCGCAGCACGAAGACCTCGCCACTATCGGCGTTGCGGGTGGCACCGCCGGCCTGCTTCAGGTAGTCGCCCAGCTTCGTGCCAGGCTGGTACAGGAAGCTGCCCGTGTTGAAGACGCTGCCGTACACGTGCACCGAGGCCGACCGCGAAGGCACCAGCAGGCGGTCGCCGTCTTCCAGCGGGATGGCTGGCAATTCCGTGGCATCGGGCTGCAGTTGCAGCACGATGCGGCCCGTAGGCTGCACCTGGCGCAAGCGCTCGATGATGCGGGCGTGGATCAGAGGTTGAGCAGGATTCGACTGTTCACCAGGCGGACCCAGGCGCTCACGGCGCGTGACGGCGGCGCGCGTGAACTCGGCCTCCAGCTCGCGCAGGCTGCGGTCATAGGCGTCTTGCTGCGTCAGTCGCACCGACTCCCGGTTGAACTCCGACCCGAACAGGTAGGCCTGGGGCGTGATGCCGCCCGCGGCGGCCACGGCGTCGCGCAAGGTGGCCTGGGCGGGCAGCACGTAATCGCCCGGTCGCTTGACCTCGCCCTCCACCCGGATGCGGCGCGCCCCCGCCAGCGCGGGCAGGTTCAGCTCGGACACGTTGTGGATGCGCAGCACCTCACCGGCCTGCAACTTGAGCCGCGCCGCTTGCGACAGCTCCACCGCGCGCGCCGGGGCATTGCGCCCCAGACCCACCACCGCCGCCTGCTCGCGGTTGGCCACCGGCGCCAAGCCGCCGGCCATGCGCAGGAGGTCGGCCACGGACTCTTCGCCCTTGAGCTCGAACACCGCCGGGCTGTTCACGCTGCCGATCACCGCCACTTGCGGACCCACGGCCGGCACGTGCAGCACGTCGCCGGCCTGCAGCCGGGGGTCGGTGCTCAGGTCGCCGCGCAACAGCAGGTCGTACAGGTCCAGCGTCTCCACCAGCACGCCCTTGCGGCGTAGCTGAACTTGACGCATCGAGCCGACGGCCGACGGCCCGCCGGCCGCGGCCAGCGCCTGGGTGATGCCGGCCGCGGCCGACACGAGATGCACGCCGGGCTTGACGACGAAGCCGGTGACGAACACCCGCACTTGGCGGATCTCGCCCAGGCTCACGGCCACCTCGAAGTTGCGGAATTGCTCGCCCACCCGCGCGCGCAGCGCCTTGGGCAGGTCGGCGAAGCGAACCCCGGCCACGCCCACGCTGCCGATGCGCGGCAGCGAGAGGGTGCCGCGCTGCGACACCTTCGCGCGCAAGCTGGCCGACACGCTGCCCCAGATGTCCACGATCAGCTCGTCGCCCGGGCCCACGATGTAGTCGTCGGCCACCAGGGCCTGGTCGACTTCGCCCTCGTTGCTGACCGGCGCCCACAGCAGCTCGCTGCCGTAACGGCGCACCCATTCGATGGGCTCGCCCTTGAGGTCGCGCTCCGTCTTGGCGGTCGCGGCCAAGCGCGTGACGTGGCGCTCGAACTCGCTCAGCGGCAAGACCCAGGGCTCGACGGTGTCGCGTTCGGCTTTGCCGTCGTTGCCCTCGCCGCGGGCCCGCTTGGCCTTTTTGTCGTCCTTGGCCGCCTTTTGCTCGCGCGACTCCGGCTGCTGCTGGATCTGCACCGGCCCGGCGGCGGGCGACACGTCGGTGGGGATGACCCGCTGCGCCCAGGCGGGCGCGGCGATCAAGGCCCCGCACAGGCTCGGCACGATCAAGAGGAGGCGCATGGCTTGGATCATGGTGACTGACAAAAGCAAGCCGCCCCACCGGGCGGCTTGGAACAGGAAACCGGCAAATTCTAGGCGGCGCACCCGGGTGCGCTCAGGCCTGGCCCCACACCCGCCGCCGCACGAAACCCGTGTAGCTCAGGACGATGCGCAGCACCTTGTCGGACACGTTGGCCGGGGTGTAGTCGGCCACGGTGCGCACCAGGCGCTGCGCCTCGCGCGGCTGCTGGGCCAACACGCGCAAGCCGTCGCGCACGCGCTCCAGGTCAAGGCCCACCATCATCACGGCGCCCTCCTCGAAGCCCTCGGGGCGCTCGTGCACATCGCGCAGGTTCATTGCCGGGAAGTTCAGGATGTTGCTTTCCTCGGTGATGGTGCCGCTGTCGCTGAGTACGGCCCGGGCCTGGCGCTGCAACTGCACGTAGTCGAGAAAGCCGAAAGGCTTGAGGAACTGCACGCGCGAGTCCATGGCCACGTCGTCCACCGCCTCCAGGCGCTTGCGGGTGCGCGGGTGGGTGGACACGATGACGGGCAGCTGGTGCTCCTGCGCCAGCGCGTTGACGATGCCCAGCAGGCGGCGCAGGCGTGCCGGGTCGTCCACGTTTTCTTCTCGGTGGGCGCTGACCACGAAGTACTGCTGCGGCGACAAACCCAGGCGCACCAAGGCGTCGCTGGCCTCGATGCCCGGCCGGTAGTGCGCCAACACCTCCCCCATGGGGCTGCCCGTGACGATGATTTGGTCCGGCGGCAGGCCCTCCCGCAGCAGGTAGTCGCGGGCGATTTGGCTGTAGGGCAAGTGGATGTCGGCCGTGTGGTCGACGATGCGGCGGTTGATCTCCTCCGGCACGCGGAAGTCGAAGCAGCGGTTGCCGGCCTCCATGTGGAAGATGGGAACCTTGCGCCGCTTGGCCGCAATGGCCGCCAAGCAGCTGTTGGTGTCGCCCAGGATCAGCATCGCGTCGGGTTGCTCGGCCACCAACACGGCGTCCACCTTGGCAATCACCTGCCCGATGGTCTCCGCGGCCGTGGCCCCGGCCGCGCCGAGGAAGTGGTCGGGCTTGCGAATGACCAGTTGCTCGAAGAAGACCTCGTTGAGCTCGTAATCGAAGTTCTGGCCCGTGTGCACCAGCACGTGCTGAGTGTGGGCGTCGAGTTGGGCGATGCAGCGCGACAGCCGGATGATTTCGGGCCGCGTGCCGACCACCGTCATGACCTTAAGCACGGCCGGCCTCCCGCAGCGCTTGCTGGATCAGCGGCAGGGTCAGCAGGGTTTGCTTGACCTCTTCCACCGTCAGCCGGCGGGTGTTGTGCGAGGTGTAGTCGTCCAGTTCTGCGATCTCGCGCTGGCCCTCGACGAAGTACTTGTCGTAGTTCAAATCGCGCGCATCGGCAGGGATGCGGTAGTAGCCGCCCAGGTCTTCGGCACGGGCCATTTCCTCGCGCGAGACCAGGCTCTCGTAAAGCTTTTCGCCGTGCCGGGTGCCGATCACGCGCAGCTCGGCCTCGGGCCGGAACAGCTGGCGCATGGCCTCGGCCAAGTCGCCCACCGTGCTGGCCGGCGCCTTCTGCACAAAGATGTCGCCCGGCCGGGCGTGCTCGAAGGCGTACAGCACCAGGTCGACCGACTCTTCCAAGGACATCAGGAAGCGCGTCATCGAAGGGTCGGTCAGCGTCAGCGGCTTGCCCTCTTGCAGCTGCTGCAAGAACAGAGGGATGACCGAGCCGCGCGAGGCCATCACGTTGCCATAGCGCGTGGCGCTCATGACTGTCTTGTTGGGGTCGGCAATGCGGCTCTTGGCCACCATCACCTTTTCCATCATGGCCTTGGACAGGCCCATGGCGTTGATCGGGTAGACCGCTTTGTCGGTGGACAGCACCACGACGCGCGAGACCGCCTGGGCCATGGCCGCGCGGATCACGTTCTCGGCCCCCACCACGTTGGTCTTCACGGCCTCCATCGGGTAGAACTCACAGGAGGGCACCTGCTTCAGCGCGGCAGCGTGGAACACGTAGTCGACGCCGCTCAGCGCGTCCATGCAGGCGTCGAGGTCGCGCACGTCGCCGATGTGGAACTTGAGCTTGTCGGACTTGAGCGCGATGCGCATGTCCTCCTGCTTCTTCTCATCGCGGCTCAGGATGCGAATCTCCTTGATGTCGGAGGCCAAAAAGCGGCTCAACACGGCGTTGCCGAAGCTGCCCGTGCCCCCGGTGATCAGGAGCGTCTTGTTCTGGAACGAATTCATGCGGAAAAGTCCTTCATGGCCTGCACCAACTCGGGCCAGGCCGCAGGCTGGTAGCCGGTGGCATCGCGAAAGCGAGAGGAATCCAAAGAGCGGTCGATGACCAAGGCGTCGTCGGGCCGAATGAGCGTCTCGCGCTGCCAAGCCTGCTTCACCAGGCCGAGCAAGGCGTGCTTGTCGATGGGCGCGGTGGAGACGTGCCAGACGCCCCGCAACGCCGGACGCGGCAGCACGTGGCGGTGAATCACCCGCGCCAACTCGAGCGTCGGCAGCCCGGAGAACACCGCGCGGGTGAAGCCCTTGACCTCCCCCTGCTGCGCCAAAAACCAACCGACGAGGCCTTGGGCGCCGCCCCGCAACTCCGGCCCGATGATGGAGGTGCGCAGGGTCACGGCATGGGGGTAGTCGACCTCGCCCAGCAGCTTGGAGCGGCCGTACAGGTCCAGGGCGTCGGGCACGTCGGTTTCGCGGTACGCGCCTTGCCGGCCGGTGAACACGCAGTCGGTCGAGACGTGGACCAAGCGCGCGCCCGCCAGCTCGCACAGCCGCGCCAGCCGGTGCGGCAGCAGGGCGTTGATCGGCAGCGCCACCAGCGGGTCGTCGGCCGCGGCCAACTGCTTCACCACGCCGACGGCGTTGATCACCACGTCCGGGCGAACCTGGGCCAGCAGCGCGGCCAGCGCGTCGGGGTTCTCCACGTCGACCCCCGCCACCAAGCGCGCCCGGGGGGCCCAGTCTTGCAGCGCGGCTTGGGGCGCGCGGACGCTGCCCACCACCTCCAGCTCGGGTTGGGTTGACAGGTAACGCAAGGCCGTGTGCCCGAGCATGCCGCTGGCACCCAGGATCAACACACGGCGGGGAGTCGAGGCGTTCATGCGAGTTGCAGTTGCGCCAGCAGGCGCTGGGCCGACTGCGTCGGCTCGTAATGGGTTTCGAAGTAACGGCGGCCGGCGCGCCCCATGTCGGCGCGCCGCCCTTCGTCCAGAGATTGCAAGTGCCGCGCGGCGGTCGCCAGGCCCGCGGCGTCTTCGGCGGCCACCGCCAGCCCAGCCCCCGACGCCTGCACCACGCGCGCGCCCTCGCCATCCAGGGCGGCAAGGATCGGTCTCCCGGCGGCCAAGTAAGCCTGTATTTTGCTGGGCACGACCTGCGCCAGCGCGGGCGCGCGGTTCAAGGTGACCAGCAGGGCATCCGCTTGGGCAAACAGAGCGGGCATCAGGGCGGCCTCAAACCGGCCGGGCAAGCGCACCCGATCGCCCAATCCGCGCCGGGTCACCTCGGCGGCCAACCAAGGGCTGCGAGCGCCGCTGCCCACCAGCATCCAAACCAGGTCCGGTCCGGCCTGCTCGGCCGCGTCCAAAACCGTCTCCAGGGCCTGCACCGTGCCCAGATTGCCGGCAAACACCAGCGTGAACCGGTCCGCGGGCTTGCGAAGGCCCTCGGGCAAGGGCTGCAGGGGCGCGTCGCGGTCGCCGGGGTTCTCATGCACCGCCACCGGCGTGGCGCCCGCCATGGCCTGCACCGGCGCCATGAAGGCCGGCGATTGCACCAAGAGGCGGTCGCTGCGTCGGTAGATGAAGCGGGTCACGGCCGCCACGGCCGCCAGCACGCGGGGCGAACGCACGTAGCCCGTGATCACCAGGCTGTCGGGCCACAGGTCCTGCACCCACACCACCACCTTGGCCCGCTTCCAACGGCCGATCCACAAGGCCGCCAGGGCTTGCAAGATGGGCGAGGTGGCGTAGACGAACACCGTGTCGACACGCCGGCCGCGCAGCAGCCACAGGCCGAAGCCCATCGCGCTGGCGATGAAGCTCAGGTAGTTCAGCACCAAGCGCAAGGCGCCCCCCGGGCCGCGCGGCACCAAGGGCACGCGCAAGACTTCGTAGCCATCAACGTGGCGTTCGCGTTGGACGCGCCAGGCCCGGTAGCCGGAGAACACGCGGCCTTCCGGGTAGTTGGGCTGGCCGGTGAGCACGGTCACGTCCGCGCCCTGCGCCAACAAGGAGGCTGCGACCTCGTTGATGCGAAACGATTCCGGCCAGAAATGCTGGCTGACGATCAACACCCTCACGACAAACACGCACGCCAGAAGTCCGCCGCCGAGGCCGGGGCGGCCGGCGTCGGCGCCAGCTGCAAGTGCCGCAGGACCGCGTGCGCGATGGAACGCGGGGACTCGGGGTCGAAGGTTTGCACCGGCACACAAACCTCGCGCACGTAATCGCGCTCGGCCGCCACGATGGGCAGGCCCTGCGCGGCGGCCTCCACCAGGGGCAGCCCGTAGCTTTCACCGAGCGAGGGGAACACCAAGGCCCCCGATTCGGCATAGGCCTTCAGCACCGCCACGTGGTCCATGGGGGGCAAAAACTCCACGGCCAAGCCGTGCGCCGCGATGCCCGCCTCCCACTCGGCGCGCAGCGCGCCGTCGCGCGCGCCCAGGGTCAGCGCCAGGCTCGGTCGGTGCCCTGAACCGGCCATCAGCACCCAGGCGGCCAACAAGCGCCGGTGGTTCTTGTGCGCTTCGCCATCGGCCACGTAGATGAAGTCGCGCCGCGGCGTCGTGGACGGCGGTGCCGCATGCGTGGGCAGGGGCGGGGCAAAGCCGCACACGCGGACGGTGGGCGTCCCTGACGGGCCCCACCAGGCCCGCACGGCGTCGGCCATGGCCTCGGTTTGCACCCAATAGACATCGACATGGTGTCGCATGCGCCGGCTCACCTGCTGTTCGAACCAGAGGCGCACGCGCGTGCGCGGCGCGAACTGCCGCAAGGGCACCTGCCCCAGCAAGTTGCGGTTCTGCTGGAGCAGGGCCGTGAACGCCCGACTGCGCCACAGGGGTGGCAGGCCGTGGAAGCACAGCAAGCGATCCGTGGCCCGGGCCTCCCGGCGAAGGTCCCACTCGGCCGCCCAGCGCGACTTGGCCGTCGCGGCCACCCAGCGCACCTGCACGTGCTCGGGCAGCGGGGCCCCGCGGTCGCGCGAGCGCTGGTCCAGCCACGCCAGCACCGGCACGCCGGCCGGCAGCCCGCGCAGCAAGGCCTCGAGCAGCACCGCCCCCCCGCCCGTGTGCACATTGGGGGCGTACAGCAAGATCCTGGACTCGTTCAAGCCTTGGGGCCCTCGTACACGTCCCGCTTGCCCAAGCCCCCGGGCACCAGCTTGCGCAGGGCGTTGCGGGCCAGGCCGTCGGCGCGAGCCAAGAGCCGCAGCCACGGTTGCTCGGGCCGCGCGCTGAAGGAAGTGACGTTGAAGTACGGGCGCCCCGTCGGCGACTGTGGCGAGAAGTAGTAGTTCGAGACGCAGCGGCGAACGCCTTCGCCCACCACCGGGCAAACCGAGTGCCAGGAGGTCGGCGTCGTCTCCATCAGGGCCAATCGGTTGAAGCGGCTTTCGATGACCACGTTCCGCCGCACCGCCGTGTCCCACAGCTCCAAATGCCCGCCGCGCTCGCGCTGCCAGCCGGGCGTCACGTAGTACAGCAGGTTCAGGGTCCGGTACAGGCGACGCGACCCCTCGTGCGAGTTGTCAATGTGAGGGCCAAGAAAGTGCCCCCGCGTCATGGCGCTCAAGCCCCCCGCGTACAGCGAGGGATCCGGCACCTGCTGCGCGATGCCCGTGATGCGCTCCACCACCCGGACCACGCGCTCGTCTTGCAAGGCAAAGGTGATGTCCTTCATCAAGGGGTCGAAAGCATCGAAGTCCTTGGAGGTGTGCTTGCGCTCCCGAAACGAGTCCATGAGGCGCATTTGATGGGGCTGCGGAAACTTGCTGGCAACTTGCTCGGCCCACTCAGCGGGCAGCAGGTCGTCGATGGCGACGTACCGAACCCCGACCTCCGCGGCGGACGCGGCAAAGGCCTTGGCCAAGCTCGGTTCATCGCGTTCAAGGCGCGCCACGATGGCGCCAATCAAAGCTTCGTTCATGTCGAACTCCGGCGGCTGGATGGCCGGCAAAAGAGAAAAAATGCAAAGAGCCCCAGCAGGTACGGGCCCGAGAAATAGCCGGTGCCGCGAACAAAGGCCCCCAAGGTGATGACCAACAAGGCCCCCGCCGCCAGCGCCATTCGCTGACGTCGATCGGCATCGGCTTCACGCCGGCCCGCACGGATCAAGGCCACCAAGACACCGAGTCCGACGAGCAACCAAAGCGCGCCCAGCGCACCCAACTCGCTCAAGAGCTTGGCCGCAGTAAACGAACCATCGTTGTAATTGAAGTCGGCCAAGTTCCAAACTTCCAGCAGTGGCGTCACGTCGGTGACCGGCCGAGGCTCACATCCCATCCGGTTGAGTCCCAGGCCAAACCACTGGGAAGCTTCCACGTTGGCAAGTGCCGACTGAAGTCCGTTCAAGTAAATCAAGCTCGACACGTTCGACTCGGCCGAAACCTCCCCCAGACCCACGATGCGAGCCAGGAAATCGTCACGGTAAGGCGACACAGCGACGAGCAGCAACACCAAGGCTGCCACGCCCAGCCCGCGCAGAAGACGCTGCACCCCGCCGCCTCGACGCGCCAACATCAGGGCCACAACAGCACACGCGGCAAACAACACGAACAGGGTGGCCGAAGCCGCGAGGCCCATCAGCATCGCGACGCTGATCCAGCCCACGGCCTTGTCCTTTCCGTGCTCCGACACCACCAAAGCCGCCAAGACGGGCGCGCATGACAGGGCCAAATGGCTGGGCTCCTCGAAGATGCCACTGGGCCGGATAAAGACGGAGGCGTTTGTCCACAGCAGGTAGGCCTTGTCAAGCAAGACCGACAAGACGATTACCCCCATGATCCAGCGCAATGTTGCCCCAATGGGACCTCGCTCAGCACCGGAGGCAGCGGCCACCAACGCGGTGGCAACGATCAGCATCAGCAACAAGCCCAGGCTGCCCAAGGACCGCCCAAGCATGTCTCGGCAAGGTGACATCAACGAGGCCAGCACGGTGTGCACCAACAGCGCCCCAGCGATGCCGAGCACCCACCCACCCGCCACGCCGCGAACACCACCTCGAAGCAGCACAACGCCAGCCAAGACGACGATGGCCAGAACGTGAGCCCCCAGCGATGTTGCCCCCCCCAAGATTGGCATGGGCGCCAGCACGACCAAGATCCAAAGCATCGCGGGGTAGACCCATGCGCGACCCGATTCGTTGCTCATCAGCTGGACCCCAGGCGGTAGTAGCTTCGACGGAAGAAGCCTGAAACGATTCGGCGCCAGACGATCAACTGCAAACCGATGGCAGGGTGCACGCGCAAGGCTTCGCGCAAACGTTGGAAGGCCATCCGAACACGGCCCGACTGAGCGTGGTTCATGGCGCTGATCACCAAGGCCATGCCCATGGCGAAGTGGTGGCGCGGTGCGGCGTCCGGCATGCAGATGTGCCGACGCACCACCATGACGATTTCGTCCGCTCGCGCCTCGGACATGGGCCGAAAGGAGGCCGACTCGTCGTGAACGCGGTAGTCCGCAAGGAGCAAGGGGACCCGCAGAAAGGGACCACTCTGAGAAGCCCGCAACCAGAATTCAAAGTCCGGGACCTGCCGCAAGTTGGCGTCCCATCCACCTGCCTTGGCGTAGACCGCCCGACGGAAGAAGGCACCGGGCCCTGGCTGGCACACCAACTGCTCTCGGAGCCGAGTCTCCGAGAAGTCTTCGGTCATCACGTCGGCCATGCGATCGCCCCGCGAGTCGATGAGGCTGAAATCGCAATAGGCGACTGCAACGTCAGGGGCGGCTTGCAAAGCCCGGACCATCCTTGAAACGGCTTGGGGGTGCAAACGGTCATCGGAGCTCAGGTAGGCCAACACCTCCCCCTTCGCCATGGCCCACCCCCGGTTCAGCGTGGCCGCTTGGCCCGCATTGCTTTGGGTGATCAGCGTGAAGCGACCAGGGTGTTGCGCCAACAGTCGCTGCAGCACCGCCGCCGAGCCGTCGCTGGAACCGTCGTCGATGACGATGTACTCGATGCGGGGGTAGTCTTGGCTCAAGACGCTTTGGACCGTTTCCGCCACGAAGTCGGCTTGGTTGTAGACCGGCGTGACGATGGTGACCCACGGAAGCGGCTCCCTCGGTTCGACGACCGCTTCATCGGCGAGGCCCGCCGGACTGCGCGCCTGCTGCTCACGCATCGCAAGCCACTGTCGGTAGCCCAATGCAGCCCCGGCAACCAGCAGGCCCAGCACCAGCGCGGTTCGCAGCACCAGGGGGGCATCAAGGGCTGCGTAGGCCCCCAAGGTCACCAAGACGGCCACGGCCACCCGGATGGGCCGGCGGAACATGCCGGGCGCTGGACGCCGCACATGACAAAGCCAAAACATCGCGAGCGAATCGACGCTGATGCGCAGCAACCAAACCCAAGCGGCGCCGATCAGACCGTGGTGCGTGGCCACCCAACCGATCAGGGGGCCGTAAATCACCAACTGAGCCAAATGGACCATGGCTGCCGGTCGGTTGTTGCCCGAACTCTGAAGCCAAGTCACGGGCACGTGCGCCAAGCAGCTCAACAAGATGCCCAAGGTGAAGATTTGCATCACCGGCGCGCTGTGTGTCACGAAGTCCGCGTTGCCCAACCACAGCCCCAACAACTCCGGGGCGAATAGCGCCAAGGCGATTGAAATGGGCATGAGCCCCAGAAAGAGGGCTTGCACCGCGTGGTCAAAGAGCACCCACGAACCAGGATCCCGTCGCTGGATCAATAGTGCGAACGTGGGGAACAGCACCGACGTGAGCGCCCCAGGGATGATCCAAAGCTTCGTGAGGATCTCTTGAGGCGTCGTGTAGTAAGCAACGGCAGCTGCAGACACGCAGGCACCGATGACAAAGCGATCGACATAAGCGAGCAAGGGGCTCACCAAGTTGCTCACCATGAGCCAGCCGCCGGATGTCAGCAGCGGGCGCACCCATGCTGGGTCCCACACCCAACCTTGACGGACTTGGGGCAACACGCGCCATACGTACGCGGCGTGCACAAGGGTCGCGAGCCATCGTCCCGCCGTCAGCGCGACGGCAATCAGGGTCAGGCTCGGCCCCTGCCAGCTCACGATCAACCAAGGCCCCGCAAAGGTCCAAATGCCCATCGGCAGCCGGATGGCGTTGACCAGGCCGAAGGCATGTTGTGCCTCCAACATGCCGCGAAGACCGGTGGTCATCACCACCGCCGGCAGCGCCAAGGCCATCACCCAAGTCGCATGGATGGCGTCGACCGGATCGGGCAGCGACTTGATCTGCGCGATGCCAGCCGGGGCCAAAAGCCACAACAAGACGCCGGCGATGCAGCCGATGGCAGTCATCAAGCTGAGCGCGGTGAAGCTCAACGGGGCGACTTGGTGGTCCATGCGCTCGCCCAGCACGATCGCCAACTGCTGTGTGAGCGCGCGGCCCAGGCCCAAGTCGAACAGGCCGAAGTAGCTGGTCACAGCCCAAATCAACGCCAGCATGCCGAAGCGGGCCTCGCCCAGCAGCCGGATCAGCTCCGGAATGCTGACGACCGCCACCAAGAGCGGGGCCCCCAAACCGATGAGGTTGAGCAATGTGTGGCGCGCGAGCTTCAAACCATGGAGGGCTACGCCCCAGCGAGAGATTGGGCGCGGATTCTAGAAAGCACGCAGGCGCTCGGCCGCTCGAATCTCCTGGGGCGACCGCTTGCTGGGCTGCCCCGACGCCGACAACACCCCAAGGCGCAGGGTGATCCATGGCGATGGCCCGGAGGCAAGTGGGGCACGGCCGCAGCCCAATTCGGGCCGGCCTGCGCCGCCCGAGGGCTAAACTTTGCCGCTATTTGCGCACCCAGCGCCACCGCATCTGGTGCCCTCCCCCATGTCGCTTGTTCACCGCCTCGCCGTGCTTTGCTTCATGCTGCTTCTGACGCAGCAGGCACACGCTTACATCGACCCCAATGCCGGCGGACTGTTGTTCCAACTGCTCGCGCCGCTGTTCGCCGGCATCGTGGGCGCTTGGCTCGTGGCCCGGCGTTGGGTGGCGGCGCAATGCCGTCGTTGGTGGCGACGCATCACAGGACGGCCTGAGGTTTGACCCGGGGCTTGCCAGCGTTCACTCCCCTGCGGGCGTGGGCGGCGGCCATCGCCGCAACCGCCGTTCTGGGCGTGCCACTCACGGCGTTGCCCATCTTGGACGGCATGCTGTTCATCAACAGCGGCGTGCTCGTGGCGCGGGACTTGGCCATGCTGCTCGCGCTGGGCATCCTGGCCTGTGCCGGCTTGGTGGCGCTGTCTTCGCTGGTTCGGATCGGCCTGGGCCGGTGGCTCGGCACGGCACGGGCCAGTTCGTGGGCCTGGACGATCGTGCTCCTGCCGCTGGCCCTCTTGGTGCTGCGGCAAACGGGGCGCGTGGGCCTGGAGTGGCTGCGCAGCGTCTCGCCCTGGGTGCTGATGCTGTCGCCATGGCAGAAACTGGCGCTGCTGGCGGCCTTCGGCGCGCTCGGGCTGGTTTGGATGCTGCGGACAGGCTGGCAGCGCTCGCTCGGCCACTTGCTGGCGGGATTCGAGGCCCTGCGGCCCTTGGCTTGGGGCTTGTGCATCGCGGCGCTGGGCTTGATCGCTTGGCGCCCTCCGGTGTGGATGCCCCTGGGCGCCAAAGCGCCGTCCACGGCCCAAGTGGCGACGCCGGACAAGCCCCACATCTTGGTGCTGGCCATCGACACCGTGGCCGCCCAGGATGCGGCAGCGTGCCGCAGCGACAGCGCGACGATGCCGAACTTGGCCCGATTTGCGAGCTCCGCTACCTGCTTCACCCGGTTCCAGGCGGCGTCCAACTTCACCACGGCCTCCGTGTCGAGCATGGAAACGGGCCTGCTGCCCTGGCAGCACCACGCCAACCAGCCCGATGCAACCATCGTGCCGCCGCTGCGCAAGCACACCGTCGCGCAGGTGCTGCGCGATCACGGGTGGCGCACGCACTTCATCACCGACAACCTGCTGGGCAGCCCGCGCCACCGGGGCAGCTTTGAGGGCTATGACAGTGCCCCCTTGGCGCCCACCACGCTGTGGGTCAACGCGGTGCGCTTTGCCGCCACGCGCTGGCCCGACACCGCCCTGCCGCGCCTGGTGTCCGCCAGCTTGGCCTTCCTGGCCCCACTCGACGAACGCCGCCACCAGCACCAGAGCCCTTACCGCTCGGAAGCGGTGTACGACGCGCTGCATGCCACCCTGGACGCCGAACGCGCCCATGGGGCCCCGCAGTTCGTGTTCACGCTGAGCCTGCCGCCCCACGCGCCCTACCTACCGCCACCGTCCACGCGCTACAAGCTCCTGCCCCCCGGGATGCTGGACCGCCTGTCGGACCTGATGCCGGACAACATGGCCTACCCCTCCGCGCAGCAACCGTTGGTCGACCAGCATCGCTTGCGCTACCGCGAGTCGCTGATGGCCGCCGACGCCGCCCTGGGGCGCACCTTGGATCGCCTGGAGCGCGAAGGCTGGCTGAGGAACGCGATCGTCATCGTCACCAGCGACCACGGCGAGTCGTTCGAAAAGGGCTACCTGGGCCACGCTGGCGTCCCGGTGCACCAAGCCCTGGCCAACGTGCCTTTCGTGGTCAAACTGCCCGGTCAGACCGAAGGCCGGGTGGTGCACCAAGCCGCGAGCCAGGTGGACATCGCGCCGACCTTGCTCGACCTGACCGGCCTCGCGCCACTGCCACGCGCCGAAGGCCGCTCGCTGCGCCCCATCTTGGAGGGCCGCGACCTGCCGGACGCGCCGGTGTTCACGATGGCCCTGGAGCGCCAACGTCGTGACGCCCCCATCCAGAGCGGTCGCGTGGCCGTGGTGGACGGCCCTTGGAAGCTGATCCTCCACCTCGACGACGGACAACACCAACTGTTCCGCCTGGACCGCGACCCGCTGGAAACGCAAGACCTCAGCGCCCAGCACCCGGCCGAAGCACAGCGCCTGCAGACCACCATCCGGCAGCGCATCGCCCGCGTCGACGCCCAGCGCGGGCTGGCCCGCCCATGAGGCCCGCCCTGGCCGTGAGCCAGCCCCTGCTGGCGTGGCTGCGCGATGACCCTGCTTGGCGCCAGCTGCCTTGGTCCACCCGCGCCGGCCTGGCGTGGCGCGCCCGGTTGGGCTCATGGAACGCGGGCTTGAGCGCCCAACTGGCCCCTGCCCGCAGCTTGCCCGAGCACGCGCTGTTCATCCTGGGCCCCTGGCGCAGCGGCAGCACCGTGATGCACGAACTGCTGCACGCCGCCCTCGGCTGGCCCACGCCCAGGACCTGGCAGTGCATGGACCCCACGGCCTTCCAGTTGCAGCGCGCGCCGCGCCGGGACACCCCAGTGGCCCGCCCCATGGACGGCCTGGCGCTGGGCGCCCTGTCGCCCCAAGAGGACGAGTTCGCGCTGCTGGGCCTGGGCGTCGACTCGGCCTACCGCGGCTTTTGGATGCCGCACCGCCTGGACGCCCTGCACCACACGCTGGACCCGGCTCACTGGCAGCAACAGGCGGACTGGCTGTCGGTGTGGGGGCGCTTTGTCGGCGCCATCCAAGGGCCGCACCCGCAGGTGCTGCTCAAGTCGCCCAACCACAGCTTTCGCTGGCCGGCCTTCGTGGCGGCCCTGCCCCAGGCCAAGGCCGTGTGGATGCTGCGCGATGGGGCGTCCGTGTTCGCCTCGAACCGCAAGATGTGGCGCCAAATGACCCAACTGCACGGACTAACCGAGGTCGAACCGGCCGCGCTCGACCGCTTCTTGGCCGCGGCCCTGCGGCGGTGCGCCGAGATCTTGGCGTCGAACGACCTGCCCGACAACCGCTTTGCCACCTGCCACCAAGAGCGCCTGCGGCAGCAGCCCGCGGCCGAAGTGCGCCGCCTCGTCGAACAGCTCCAACTGAGCGACCGGGTGGACGAAGCGGCCCTGGCGGCGGCGGTGGCCCGCACCGCCTCAGGCCGCATCGACGCCTATGCGCCCTTGAACGACCTCGATGCCGACGTGCAGGCGGCCATCCAGCGCTTCGACGAGGCGCAGCAGCGCGTCGATCAGCCCGCCATCTGATTCATGCTGGTGATCACCAGCATCACCGAGATCATCACCATCGCGATCACGCCGCCGATCACCAAGATCGCGGCGGGTTCGATCAAGGCCAGCAGACGGCGTTGGGTGGTGCGGGCGGCCTCGCGTTGGGCCTTGCCCAAGGCCAGAAGCATCTTCGGCAACTCGCCACTGCGCTCCCCCACCCGGATGAGGTTCAAGCGCTCGGGCGGGAACCAGCCTTGGATCGCCAAGGCGTCGGCCAGGCTCGATCCCTGTTGGATGTCGCGGCAGGCGCGGCTCACGCCCTCGCGCATGGCGGCCGAGTACAGCACCTGCACCGACAGGTCCAGGGCCGGCACGATCGGCACCCGGTTGGCCAACAAGGCCCCCAATACCGTCGCCCAGCGCCCGATCTCGCCTTGGATCAGCCAGGGGCCGATCGCCGGCAGCCGGGTGAGCCACTGCCAAACGGCCTGCCGCCACGCCGCCTGGCGCATGGCCACCACCGCCAAGGCGACAAGAGCGCCTGCGGCGTAGGCGAAGAACTCCCAATGGCCCTTGACGAACACGCCGGCCTCGATGACCCATCGTGAGAACTCCGGCACGTCGGCCCGCGCACTGCGCAGCATGGGGGCAAACCGCGGCACCACGCCAACGAACACCAGCAGGATGGCCAAAACCCCGGCCACCACCAGAATCGTCGGGTACACCAGCGCGCTCTTGAGCTCTTCCACGCTTTGCCGGGCCGATTCCAACTGCTCGGCCGCATCGTCCAAGGCCGTGGCCAAGGCGCCGCTGGCCTCCCCCGCCTTGACCAAGGCCAGCACGTAGGGCGGGAATGCCAAGCCGGCGCTTTCCATGGCCTCGGACAGGGCGCGACCTTGCCGGACCCGCTCGTCCAGCAGCGCCACCGCCTGCCCCAAGGCCTGCTTGGCGTAGGCCTGCGCCAAGCCCGGCAAAGCCTCGCCCAAGGTCACGCCAGCGGCCAGCAGGGTGGCCATTTCACGCAGCAGCAGCACGCGGTCCTCGGCCTTGACGGGCCGGCGCGAAGCGTTCGTAGGCGCCAGACCGCCCTGCGCCACCACGGACACGGGCGTCAGCCCGCGCTCTTGCAGGCTGCGCACGGCGTCGGCCTCGCTCGGCGCGTCCAGGTGACCCTGGTGCAACTGCCCCTGGGCGTCGCGGGCGCTGAACCGCACCTTCATCGGTGCAACCCGGTAGTCGTTGGCGGGCAACCGAGGGCGGCGCTCATGCGCCCTCCTCCATCGCGCCCCCCGTGGCCCGCAGCACCTCGTCCCAGGTGCTGGTGCCTTGCATCACGCGGGCCAAGCCCTCGTCGGCCAAGGAGCGGCGGCCCGCCCGGTTGGCCAACTCCACCAAACGGGCCATGGGCGCCTGCTGCGAGATGGCGTGCTGCAGATCGGCGTCGACGTCCATCACTTCGTAAACGCCCAAACGCCCCAAGAAGCCGCTGCCCCCGCAACGGGCACAGCCCACGGCCGAGCGCCAACGGGGCGCCGCCACCTCGCCATCCGCGCGTCGCGCGCCCTCGACGCGGGCCAACAAGCCCTCGCTCAGCGTGGGGGGCGGCGCGCCGGCATCGACGGCGCAGGCCTCGCACAAGCGCCGCACCAAGCGCTGCGCCATCACCGCCCGCAGGGACGCGGCCACCAGGAAGGGCTCGATGCCCATGTCCACCAAGCGGGTGATGGCCGACGGGGCGTCGTTGGTGTGCAGGGTGGCCAAGACCAAGTGGCCAGTCAGGGCCGACTGGATGGCGATCTCGGCGGTCTCGCGGTCGCGAATTTCGCCGACCATGATGATGTCCGGATCGTGCCGCAGGAAGGCGCGCAGCGCCCGGGCAAAGGTGTAGCCGATGTCGGGCTGGGCTTGCACCTGGATCACATGGGGCAAGCGGAATTCCACCGGGTCTTCCACCGTGACGATCTTGCGCGTGCGGTCGTTCGTCGCGGCCAAGGCCGTGTACAGCGAGGTGCTCTTGCCCGAGCCGGTAGGACCGGTCACCAGCACCAACCCGTTGGGCATGTGCAGCCAGCGCTTGAACTGCAGCAACTGCGGCGGGCGCATGCCCAAGCGGTCCAGCGACAGGTCGTCGCGTTTCTTGGGCAAGAGGCGCATCACGATGGATTCGCCGTACACCGCCGGGATGGTGGAGACGCGAACGTCCATCTCGGCCCCTGCCGCGCGGGTGGAGATGCGCCCGTCTTGCGGCAAGCGCCGCTCGGCGATGTCGATGCCGGCGATCAGCTTGATGCGCGAGGCCACCGCCGGGTAGCGGTCCATGGGCAGGGTCTGGCGCACGTGCAGCACGCCGTCGATGCGCAAACGCACCTCCAACTGCCGCTCACCAGGCTCGAGGTGGATGTCCGACGCGCGGGCCTCGACGGCTTGGGCGATGAGGTTGTTGACCAGGGCCACCACGGGCGCGTCCTCGGCCAACTCGCGCAAAGCGCGCTCGTCCAGCGGCCCCGTGGCCCCGGCCCCGGTGGCCGGCCGCGTCAAGCGCTCCAGCCAGGCCTCCAACTCCGTCTCGGGCATCAACGCCCAGCGTGCCTGCGCGCCCCAGGGGCAGGCGAGCACGGTTTCTTGCAGGTCGGGGGCCTGTGGCAGGTGCGAGGCCACCCACCAGGCGCCGTCGTCCTCTTGCCATACCAAGGCCTTCAGGCGGTGCAGGCGGCTGGCGTCGCGACCCAGGGCCTCGGCCCCCTGCCGCAGGGCGTCTTCGCTCAGGGCCTCGCCCCGCACTGGGCGCACGCCCAAATGCTCGGCCAGCGGGGCCAGCAGAGAGTCGACCGTGAGCGCGCCCATGCGCAACAGCACGTCGCCCAAGCGACCGCCGTGTGCCGCCTGGTAGGCCAAGGCGGCTTCCAGGTCGGGTGCGCGCAGGAGCCCCAAGCCCAGCAGGCGCTCCCCCAGCCGGACGGGCGGCGGTGTGATCGCCGGCGGGACGTCGTCGCGAAGAGCCATCGCGGTGCTCAGGGTGCGGGCGGCACGCTGGCGCCTTCCGCGGGCTCGGCGGCTTTGCGCAGTGCGGCGGGCTGCTGGGCCCAACTGCCCAGCGACTTGCGGAACGCCTCGGTGATGGCCTCGGCCTCGTGCGTGTCGTTCGCGATGTAGGCCGTGATCAACACCACCAATTCGGTGCGCCGTTCGCTGCGCGTTTGCTTGCTGAAAAGGTTGCCCACCACCGGAATGTCCTTCAGCAGCGGCACGCCGTTCTTGCCTTCCGATCCCGTGTTCGAAATCAAGCCGCCCAACAGCACCGTGGCACCGCTGCGTAGCGTGAGCTTGGTGTCGACCTTGCGTTGCTGGATCGTCGGCGATGAGGTCACGCCGGTCGTGGTGTTGATGGCTTCGCTGACCTCTTGCTGGACGTCCAAATCGATCTGATCGCCCGAATGGATGACCGGCTTGATCTTGAGGATCACGCCCGTGCTGCGGTACTGCACCGTGGTCAAGAGTCCATTGGAGGTGCTCGTCGTGACGCCTGTGGCCTGCTGCTGGCTGACGATGGGCACCTCTTGGCCGACTTGGATCGTGGCCGACTCGCCGTTGCGGGCCATCAGGCGCGGGCTCGACAAAATGGTCGCGCGGTTGTCCGTGGCCAAGGCACTGAGCGCCAGTTTCGGCACATTCAGCCCGTTGAACACGTTGATGCTCAAGGCGCCCGTGGCCGTGCCACCGGCCGACGTGCCAATGCGATATCCCCCGCCCGCTTCGATGCGACTCGCGAGCAGGTCCACCCCGATCTCGGTCGAGTCGTTCAAGGTCAACTCGGCCACGGTCACCTCGATCAGCGCCGCGCGCGACGGCCGATCGAGCATCTGCAACAGGCCCGTCAACTGCCCGTACTCCTCGGGCTTGGCCTGGAAGATGAGCGTGTTGGTGGCCTTGTCCACGACCACGGAATTCAGACGCGTGCTCGCGCTGGCCTCGGGCTTGGCCCCGGTGGCCGGCGTGGTGGTGGCGGAGCTGCCACCGCCTGACAACAGCCGGTCCAAGGTGCCCGCCAAGGCTTCGGCGTCCTTGTGCTTCACGGCGTAGCTGAAGAAGTTCTTGCCAATGCCTCGGTCGGCGGGCCGGTCCAAGGCCTTGGCCCATTGCGACACGTGGGCCGCGACGGCGTCCGTCGTCGCGAACACGTAGACCGTGTTGAGCGCCGACACCGGCAGCAAGATCACCGGCGCACGGGCCGCCCCCGGCGTCACCGGGTTGCCCACCGGGTGCACCGTGTAGCCCTCAGCCGCCAGCACTTCGGCCAAGCGCCGCGCCAGTTCTTCGGCCGACCAAAACGCGGGCGACAAGGCCACGCTGGCCCGGCCCTTCATCGCGGGCTGGTCCAGGGCGGCAATGGCCTCCATGGCGGCCTGCACGTTGTCCGGGTTGCCGCGCAGCAGCACCGCATTGCGGCCTGCGTCCTCCATCACCGTCACCCGGTCGCCAAACATGGTGCGCAGCCACACCGTGACGTCGGTCTGGCGCACCGCCTGCAGCGGCACCAAATGGAAGACCGGCCGCAAAGGCAATGGCACTTCGGGCGAGGCGGCGCCGTACCGGATGGCCGGCAAGTCGCCCAAGGCGGCGTTGTCGGGCAGGACCCGCACCACGCCGCCCACGTCCACGGCCGACAAGCCGTACGACTTCAACACCAAGCGCACCGCCTGTTCGACCTGTTCGGCCGTTTGGTCGGGCCCGGTTCGGAAGGTGACCAGGTCCTGGCGCTGCACCACCGACGGGTGCAGGTTCACGTTCTTCTTGATCACCTCGGCGTAGACCAATTGCACGAAGGTGGGCAGCGCCACCTGCTGCAGGTTCACCGCGGCCACGGTGGCATCGCCCGCCGCGGCCTTGGCCGGCGCGGGCTCGGCCGGCGCAGCCTGGACCGGCGGCACGGGGGTGCTGCTGGTGCGCAAGGTGCGCGGGGCTTCCACGGTCTCGTTGACCGGCGCGGACGCCGCGGCGCCCGGCACGCGAAGCGGCGCGGGAATGTTGGGCGACAGGGGTGCGCAAGCCGCCAGCAATGCGGCCACCGCCGGCGCGCCACCGGCGCGCAGGGCGATCCACCACGGGGTTCGATTAGTCAAGGGCTTGCACTCCAATGCGAAGAATCTTTCGACCCACTTGCACACACACCGTGCCGGGCTCCACCGCTTGCACGCGGTGCCCACTGGGCAGGGTGTCGCCCACGCGCAGGATCTGGGTGGGGCGGCTCGGGTCTCGGAAGGACACCACGACCTGGGCCTCGCGGCCTCGGCCCAGCACGCCGGCGATGCGCCAGCGCTCGTCGGGGGGTGGCGCGGCGGCGCCAGGGGCGGCAGAAGGCGCTTCGGCCTCGAACATCGCCGAAGTCGCCAACGACAAGGCCACGCCGGCTTGGTCGGGCTTGCGGGGCATCCCGGCCAAGGCCCAACTTGCCGACTGCCGCAAACCCACCGTCTTGCTCGCCTCGTCGGCCCCCGGCGCCAGCACGGCCCCCAGCGCCAACAGGCCCACCCACAGCGCACCCCGTTGCCAAGCAGTCATGGCTGGCCTTTCGGGGCGCTGGCGGCAGTGGTGGCGCTGGGCCCCGCGAGGGCGCGCAGCTGAAGCTCGACCTGCGGCGGCACCGCCGAGCCCCGCCACACCAAGCGCTCCACCAACAACGATTGCTCGTTGCGTTGCAACTCGGCCAAGAGCGCCATGACGGCGCTGCGTTTCAAGTCCACGATCAGTTTCGCCCGCATGGCGGTCGTTTGCGGCGGCACGCGGGCCGTCAGGCCGTCGGCCGGCAGGGCGGTGGTCGCGGCAGCACCGGCCGACGGCGACGCGACGCGGGCCACCTGCAGGTCGCGCACCGTCAGTCCCAACCCGGTGGTGACCTTGCGCAACCAGTCTTGCAAGGCCGCTTCGCCCAAGGCCGGGTCGCTGCCCGACCAAGCCATGCTGCGGTACGCCAGCAGCTGCTCCTGCGCCTGCTGCGCCCGGGCTGCCCAGTCGCCTTCTTGCCCCATGACCGCCAAGCGGCTGCCTTCTTGGCGGGCGGCCTTGAGCGCCGAGCGCTTTTGGTCAACGTCGTCCAACAACGTGAGCAGGCCGTGCACGCACAAGATGCCGAGCACCAAGCGCACGCCCCAACGCAGGCGGGCCGAGGCCTGCCACTGCGCCACCCAGGGCGAGAGCGCGGGAAAGGTGCGGGTGATCCAGGTGTCCGCCATGCTCGTCATTTCACGGCGTCGAACACCGACTGGGGAGGAAAGTCTTCACCACTGGCGGCCATGGCGATGGGCTTGGGGTTGCTGCGGAACTGCGGCCGCGCTTCGGCAGGCGCCGTCGCCGGCGCGTTCGGTTTGGTGCTGCCGGGGGCAGGGGCCGGGCGTGCAGCCACCACCGGTGCCGGGGGGGTTGGGGGCAGGGCCGCCGGCGTGGGTGCCGTGGTGATGGCAGCAGCGGGGCCGCTCGGGGCCGCCGCCGTGTCGGCGCGAGGCGCTGCGCCGGCAATGGAAGAAGCGTTGGCCGTCTGCGCCCCTGCGGGCGCCCCACCCGGCATCGCCGTCCGCAAGTCCACGTCCAGCCAGAGCAAGTCGCGCCCGCTCTCCACCCGCACCTCGGTGGGGTTGGCAAACTGGCGCACGCTTTGCACGCCCTTGAGCAACTCGCTGCGCGGCAAGGCCGCGGGCACTTGCAATCCCATGCGCAGCTTGTCGCCGCGCCAGTCCAATTCCTTGACCACCACTTGGCGCTTGGCCAGGGCCTCGTGCAGGGCCTCGAAGAGCTCCACCGGCAGCACCGTCGGGATCAGCCACTGGGCCCATTGGCCGGCTTCCGCGCTGCGCTGCAGGGCGGCGTCGCGCTCGGCCAGCACCGGTCCCAGCCGGGCCCGCTGGTCGGCATTGCTGGCTAGCTGATCGCGCAACGATCGCTCGACGCCCCACCATTGGGCGCCAACCACGCCGGCGCAGAACACGAGCGCCGCCAGCGCCACGTCGACGAGGCGGGACTCGCGCGCTTGGTCGTGGGCCTGGTCCGCGAGCGGCACGGCCCAAGGCTTGTTCAGCCACGCTGGCGCGTCATCCACGGTCGGCAGCGGCCAGCTGGCCGCTTCGCCCGACAGCGACTGGGCAAAGAGCCGCCACGCCTCGGGCGCCGGCGCCTCGGGCCACCAGCGACTGGCGACCAAGCGGCCATTGCGCCAGACCTGCCCTTCCACGCCGTCGGACATCCGCACCAAGCGAGGACCGTCGGCGCCGGGGGCGCGCAGCAGCACTTCGGGCAGGACCTTGCACGCGTCGGGTCGCACGCCCCGCTCGGCCAAGGCCTCGCGAACCTGCCGTGCGTCCCAGGCCACGGCCAAGCCCTCGTCGTCACCGAGCACCAAGCACAAGGCGCTGTCGTCAAAGGGCTGCCACGCCAGTGCTTGCACGCGAAGGGCGTCGGCCCGCTCGTGCGCCGGCACGTGCGCCAGGGCGAACCATTTCAGGCGGCACAGTTCCCGCGCCACGACCAGGGTGGCGCGACCCCAGTGTCGCCCGGCGTCGCCCTCCAGGCCCTCAGCGCGAAGCAGCAGGGGCGCTTGGGTTCGACCCAGGGTCGGCATCGAGCGGGAAGCGGGGAAGCGCGCGGCGAGTGGGCTCATCAAGGGGCAGAGGGCGCGGAGCCAGTTGATGCTCGCGAACCAGCCAGGGTCCATCCTGACCGGCCGGCGTGAGCTGTAGATTGTAGTCAAGGGCCTGTGGCAATCCGGGGGCCCAGACGGTCACGCGGCTCGTGAAGCCAGGCACCAGCAGGGTCTGCTCGTCGTCCATCAACAAGCCCGTGGCCCGGCCGGCCGCACGGTTCTCTCGCAACAGGTCGGCGGCCCGCAGCCCTTCCAGCGCCGTCAGCTGTTCGGGGGTCGCCCCCGCATAGCGGGCGCGCAGCACCGGCAGGGGCGCCGTGTTGGGGTTGAACTGGTTGTTGATGGCGGTGTGCAGCCACCGGGCGATGCGGCGGGTGCGCACTAGGTCGTCGCGCCAGCCCGGCATTTGCTCCAACTCGGCCAGGCTCAACAGCCAGTCGTTGCGCGGCCCGCTTCGTCCTTGGGCCCGGTAGTCGTCGGCCTCTGCGCCATTGATCCGCCGCAGGCTGTCGGGGTCCTCGTAGTCCTGCAGAACGTCCACCCAGGCCTGCGCCGTGCCCAGGGGCAAACCGTCGTTGACCAAGAGCTGGATCAGGGCGTTGCGGTCGAGGGCGTTGACCGACAAGAGGCCGCGATGGTCCTGCACGGCCACCTGCGCGCCTTCGGCGGTGAGGTACCAGCGGCCGTCCTCGCGCAGCACCCGGATGCCGTCCCCGTGGCCCATGGGCTGCAAACTTTGGGTGGCCATCCAATAACGGGTCACCGACCAGGCCGTGGCCGCATCGGCCTGGGCCTGCGCCATCTCGTTGAAGCCCAGCACCTGCCGGCGCAGCGCGTCGTTGCGCTCGGCAAACCGCAAGGCCACGAAGGCGCCCACGGCCAGCAAACCCAACACCAAGATCAGCACATAGCCCGACTGTTGCTTGCGCATCATCAGTCCACCCAGTCGCGCAAGCGGGGGCGGCTGCGCTCGTTGTCGAGCACCGACACCCACAGGGGGCCACCCACCGACTCGTCCAAGTCCACGAGGACGCGCTGGGGCGGACGGCGCGGGCGCTCGCCCAAAGGCTGCGGCGGCCACGCCTTCAGCCAGCGGCCGTCTTCGTCTTGGTACTGGAACGACGGGGCCGCCCCCGTCCAACGCAGGAGGGTCACGGGCTCCGCGCCCGGACCTTGGGTCAGGCTCAGGCTCCCGGCTTGCGTGCGGGGCTCGTAATCGAGTTGCAGTTGGACGGCGTCGGTCACCGCCCCGCCGCCGGCCAAGCCCACGGCGCTTTTCAGCTGCAGGCGCTGGGCATCGCCCAAGAAGGCCGTGGGCTCGTTGACCTGCTCGGGCAAGGCAGAGGCCAACAGCGCGCGGAGCCATTCGCGCCGCACCAGCACCGTCTGCCCCGCACTGCCACTGCGTTCCAGCAGCTGTTCCACCCCCGCCAGTTGCCGCATGGCCTGAGCGAGCAAGGTGGTCGCCATGGCGGCAATCAGGAGCGCCACCATCATTTCCAAGAGGGTCAGGCCACGCACCGGGCCGCCGTTCGCGCTCATGAGGGCTTGGCCGGCGCCCAGCCGCGCAGCGGCTGCCAGCCCACGATGCGTTGCCGCCACTGCACGGCATCGCCGGCGGTTTTGGCCTCCAGCCGCACCTCGTACAGCCCCAATGCCCAGCGTGGGCTCAGGGCGCCCCCGTAGTCGTTTTCCAGCCGCATCGGCTCGACCAAGCTGCTGCGCCACTGCAAGGTCCAGCGGCCCAGTTGCACCTCGCCTTCCGGTTCCTTGGCCGGGTTCAGGTGCATCAGCCAAGCCTGCGCCTCCAGGCGGGCCTGGGCGCGGTCTTGCGTGGCCCGCAAGCGGTTGGCGGTGTCGTAACTGGATTGAATCCAAGCAAACAGCATCAGACCCGCCGTGCCCATGAGCGCCATGGCCACGACCGCCTCCAAGAGGCCGAAACCCCGCTGTTGGAGGCCTTGCCGGCGCCAACTCATGGCGCGGCCTCCACGAGCTCGCCCGTCAGGGGCTGCACCCGCCAGCGCGTCACCTGCCCACCCGCTTCCAGGCGAACCCAGCCTCCTTCGGCAGCGCCATTGGCGGCGTAGCGCAGCGGTCGCTCCAGGGTCAATCGGGCCCCGGCAGGTTGCGCGGCCAAACCCTTCAGCAGCGTGGCGGCGTCCACTTCCATCGGCGCGCCGGACACGTAGGCATCGACGGGCAAGCGCTCGATGCGCGCGCGCACGTCGGCGCGCCAGCCTCGCAGTTCGGCGTTCTCCAGCCAGCGCGCCACCGGCGGCGCGGCCACGCCGGCCACCAAGGCCAGCAAGGCCATGACCACCAACATTTCCAGCAGGGTGAAGCCGCGCCGTGCGCGGAAGGCGGGCGACGGCCGCATCAGCAGGCCGTCACTGGGCGGGCAACACCCCGAGGTCTTGCGCATCGCCCGTGCCGCCGGCTTGGCGGTCCGCGCCCCAGGAGTACAGCGCGAAGGGCAGGCCATCGCGTCCCGGCACCGCGTACTGGTAGGGCGAGCCCCAGGGATCCAGCGGCAAAGCCACGTCGTCCAGGTACGGGCCCCGCCAGCGAGCGGCAAAGGCCGGATCGGCTGGGGCGCGGCTCAGCAGGTTCAGGCCCTCTTCGGCCGTCGGGTAGCGCCCGATGTCCAGGCGCAGGTTCTCCACGGCGCCACGCAGCAGCTTGATCTGGGCCTGGGCCGTGGTGATGTTGGACTTCTCCACGTTCTTGAACAGGCGCGGCCCCACCAGGCCCGCCAAGAGGCCAATGATCACCAAGACCACCAGCATTTCCAACAGCGTGAAACCGCGCGATTTGGCGTTTGACATCGGGTGCACGTCCCCATTCCCTGCGTGAAAACAACGAGCGCGGGAGTGTAGTCGCCCCCCGCACACCAATGAAAAAGGGCGCCCGAAGGCGCCCTTGAAGCAGTTGGCTTGCGCCGTGTGCTTAATACGACGAGCCCAGGTACGGACGCTCCAGCGGCAGGTAACCAGCGGCGACGCCGTTGATGGCTTGCTGGTACACGCCCTTCACGTTCTTCGCCGGGGCGTTGATCGTGAAGGTGATCGCGCCACGCTGACCGGCGCTGAACGTGCAAACGTCCGCGGCGTTGATCGTGGTTTGACCAATGCGCAGCGTGCCGGTTTGCGCCGTGCCGTACGTGATGGTCTTGGCAGCGTCGTCCACGTAGCAGACGGCGGTGTAAGCGGCGGTCGACGAACCAACGTTCTGGAAGAAGAAGCGGGTGAAGTTACCGGCCGAGGTGTCGTTGTTGAAGAAGGCCGAGCGCAATTGGATCGCGTTGGCATCCCAGGTCCACCAGCTGGCGTTGCCAGCCAGGGCTTGGTTGGCGCCGACGTCAGGATCGGTCACGCCGCTGATGCCGAAGGTGCGGCTGATGCCCAGCGAAGCAGTCAGCGCGGAGGTGAACCAAACCACCACCGTACCGTTGTTGCTTTGCGAAGCGAAGTTGCCGGGCAGCATCGAGAACGTGGCGGTGCCGTTGGCGGTGTCCACGGTAGCCGTGGCGATGCCCGTAGCGACGTTAGTTGCGTTGTAGAACGCGGCATCGACGCTGGCTGCGCCGTTGAAATCGCCAACCAGGTTGATGCGCACGCTGTCCATGTGGGCAGCGTTGTTGGCGTCAAAGTTCGTGACGCCGTCAGCGATCTTCAGGTTGCTGGGGTTGTTGCGGATGATGAAGCCGGCGCGAGCGATCGAGGCGGTGTCGTCGTCCAGCGGCGTGAAAGCGCCGTTGGCGTCAGGCAGGAAACCGAACAAGGGGCCGTTGGCATTGTCGACGTCCACCGTGGTGAAGGCGTCAGCCGCAGCCACCAAGGTGATGGCTTGCGAAGCCGTGGCCACCGTGTTGATCAGGTCGTTCGAGTTGTCGATGCGAGCAAACTCGCTCAATTCCCACACGCCGGTACCGATGCTGGCATTCGAGCCAGACACCAGGGAGTGGCTGGCCAACTGCAAGCCCGTGAAAACGACGGTTTGACCCACGATCGTGCCATTGACCTCGGTCACGTCGATTTCGTAGGCGCACTCGCTGGTCGATGCGCGCTTGACCGAGGCAGTGAAGTTGGCATCGGTCGGCAGCGCGGCGGCGCACGAGGCTTGCACGAACGTGGCGCCAGCCTGGGGCTTGATCACGACGGTGAAGTCTTGAGCGACCGTGCGGGTCACGCCCATGGTCAACGTCACGGGCGGGACGGTGACTGCGGTGGCGTTGGTGATCGCCTCAAGGGCGAAATTTGTCGGGGTGACGGACTGGCTACCTGCAATGGCAGCCGACCCGCACACCGTGGCTGCAGCAACCGCCAGCGCCTTGTAGGTGAAGCTTTTCATCTTGATCATCTCTCCGAGTTTGTTGCAACAAAACATGCGAAACAGCGCGGACTCGCGCACCGTCATTATGCACAAAGGCATGACAGCGCCCTGACGCTGGAGGGGCGGGCAGTTGCCAGTCCATTTCCCTCAAACGACCAAGGTTTGCTCATCCCTTGCTTCCCCCACCTGTCGTCAGTGTGCATGCACAAGGAACACGCAAGTAGGTTGCCGGTCAGCATAGCAGAGCGATCGCCCCCGCCAAGCAGGGCGCCCCGGAAGTGGCCGGGGGTCTTCCCTAAAGCGTTGCGCGCCTGCATCGGTACCGCCCTGTAACTGGCCAGACGGCTGCAAATCGCGCCAAAAGCAGGTCTGGCAAACTGATGGACTGCCCCTTTCCCGCGCGCGCCGTGCGCGCATCAGGCATCAGATTTGATTTCACCCATGACACTTCAAGAGACAGCCGACACCGACATCCCTGCAGCGATCGAGAGCTTGGAGCGAGCGGTTTTTCAGGGGCGGACTCAAGAGGGCATCGAACGCCTACTCCGCTTGCTTTACGTGCTCAATGCCAACCGGGGTCCACTCGGCGTTTTGGCAGCACCAGCCACAGACGCCCAGCGATTGGCGGTTTACACGCGCGTCGCGGCCATGATCTCAGCCTTGGCTTGCAGCCCCGCCTTCCAACTCACATTGCCGCAAGTGACCAACTTGTGCAGTCGCAAACCGATTTTGGAGGCCATCTTCGAGCTGAGCGGCTTTGAAGGCCCCGGGCACTTGCAGCGATACCACGCTGCCAAAAACCCCGATGGATCGATGAC
This sequence comes from Inhella sp., assembly GCF_027532025.1. Taxonomy (GTDB): domain Bacteria; phylum Pseudomonadota; class Gammaproteobacteria; order Burkholderiales; family Burkholderiaceae_C; genus Inhella. The sequence continues at coordinate 29,532 of NZ_JAPZSY010000024.1, forward strand.
TTTGACGGGCAACCAAGTCTTCATGCTGTCGCTCTTTTACTCCCTGGACACGCTGCCCGAGGAGTTGATGGAGGGCGTGCTGCAGTTGCACCCGGCCCAGCTGCTGCCCTTGATGTTGGGGTGGTTCACAGCGCCCTTCGTGCATTCGCACTTGGGCGAAGCGCACCGCAAACGCCTGATCGCCGCGTCCAGCCGGATTCGTGACGTCATGCCCGCCCCAGAAGTGCTTCAGGCCATCACGACTGCTTGGATGTTTTGTAGCTATGCCGACGACACCAACAAGCACGAGCTCAAGCGCAATCTGAATGCGGTATGGCGCCGCGTGGGAGAAAACACCGGCTTGCGGGAGCGCCAAACACCGCGACGACTGGTGGAGCGACCCACGTTGCTGGTTTTGGCCGAGCGGCTGACGATTGGCCACGCCATGCATCGCAGCTACGGCGACTGCCTGCGCCAACTTCGGCAGAAATTCAAGCTGGTTTGCATCGTGGTGAAGCAGTACGCATCCGAAGAAAACCACAGCCTCTTTGATGAAATTCTGGTCATTGACCAAGTCAGCACGTTTCCGGAGCTGGGCGCCAAAATTGTCCGCATTGCGCCTGACATCATTTATTTCCCGAGTTTGGGCATGTCGGAGTGGACCCAACTGGTGGCCAACTTCCGATTCGCGCCCATTCAGATGATGACCTTGGGCCACCCTGCCCCTGCGATGACACCCACGATCGACTACAGCTTGGTTCAGTCAGGCCACGGTGTAGCCGCTGGTGAATATGGCCAGAAAGTCATCGAACGCAAGAGTTGGGGACACTTTGTGCCACACAGCGCTCTGGCGGGCTACGACAGCCCTGTCAGTCCCTATGAAGACGGTCTCACACACATCGCCGTGAACAGCTCCATGATGAAGCTGTCCCCCCGTTTCCTGGCACTGCTGGAACGGCTGGAGGAGGAATCGGCCAAGCCACTTCACTTCCACTTCTTTGCCAGCATGATGGGGGTCGGATACGACCGCATGCAGCAGGTACTGAGAAGGCGCTTCAAACATGTGACCTTGGAGCCAACTCGCAGTTACGGTGACTTCCTCAAAGCGTTGGCTCCTTGCCACTTGGCCTTGGCCGCATTTCCGTTCGGCAACACCAACAGCACGGTGGACACCTGCTTGCTAGGCATCCCGACCGTGGCGTACTACGCCAATGAGGTGCTGAGCATCGGCGACCGTGATGTGATGCGCTTGGTTGACCTGCCAAGTTGGCTGGTGTCGGACAACGACGAGGACTACTTTCAAGTTGCCATGAAGTTGATCCATAACGATGAGGCCCGACAGGCGATCGTCGAACAATTGAAAGCGACAGATGTTCGAGCCAAGGTGTTCGAGCCCCCCCGCCCCGAGGATGCCTCTGAGTTTGTGGAGGCGGTGGATTGGATTTACCGCAACCACGAGGCCCTTCAGGCTAGCTCTCGACACTTGCTCAAGGTTGGCGACCCCATCCCTGCCTGAGGCGCGACCATGAGCGACAAGCCGATCTACGTCACCCAGCCCTTCCTGCCTCCGCTGGACGACTTCATGCCGATGCTTCGGCAGATTTGGGACAGCAAGGTGCTGACCAATGGCGGGCCGTTCCACCAAAAGCTGGAAGCGGCGCTGTGCGAGCACTTGGGCGTGCCGCACATCTCGCTGTTCACCAACGCGACGATCGCGCTGGTCACGGCCCTGCAAGCGCTTCGCATCACGGGCGAGGTCATCACGACGCCCTACACCTTCGTCGCCACCGCGCACTCCCTGGTGTGGAACGGCATCGAACCGGTGTTCGCCGACATCGATCCGGAGTCCTTGAACCTGGACCCGAAGAAGATCGAGGCGGCGATCACGCCCAAGACCACGGCCATCATGCCGGTGCACTGCTACGGGCGCCCCTGCGACACCGAGGCCATCCAGCGCATCGCCGACACCTACAACCTCAAGGTAATCTACGACGCGGCGCATGCCTTTGGCGTGAACTGCCACTGCGGCAGCGTCTTGAACCACGGCGACCTGTCCGTGCTGAGCTTTCACGCCACCAAGGTGTTCAACACCTTCGAAGGCGGCGCCATCATCTCGCCGGACGCCAAGACCAAGAAGCGCATCGACCACCTGAAGAACTTCGGCTTCGTCGACGAGACCGTGGTCGTGGCACCGGGCATCAACGGCAAGATGAGCGAGTTCAACGCGGCCCTGGGCCTGCTGCAACTCGAACACGTTGGCGAGGCCTTTGCGGGCCGCGGCCGTGTGGACGCCATGTACCGCGAGCGCCTGGCCCACGTGGCCGGCATCGACTGCGTGGCCACCGACCCCAAGGCCACCAGCAACCACAGCTACTTCCCCATCCTGGTTCGACCGGGCTTCCGCACCAGCAGGGACGGGCTGTACGCCGAGCTGCGTGCCGCCAACGTGTACGCCCGGCGCTACTTCTACCCCCTGGTGTCGGACTTCCCCATGTACCGCGGCTTGCCTTCGGCGGCCCCGGCGAACTTGCCGGTGGCGCGCGCCGCGGCCGACCAAGTGCTGTGCTTGCCCATCTTCCCGGCGCTGACCGAGTCGCAGATCGACCGCATCGTGGACGTGATCCGAGGCTGACGCGGTGCGCCTCGCGATCATGCAGCCGTACTTTCTGCCATACATCGGGTACTGGCAGTTGATGGCGGCCGTGGACACCTTCGTGGTCTACGACAACATCAAGTACACGAAGAAGGGCTGGATCAACCGCAACCGCATGCTGCTCAACGGCGAGGCGGTGACGTTTTCGCTGCCGCTGGCCAAGGACAGCGACGACATGGACGTGGTGCAGCGCCGCCTGGCCGACACCTTCCAGCGCGCCAAGTTGCTGGCGCAGTTGGAAGGCGCCTACCGCAAGGCCCCGCACTTCGCCGAGGTGCGTCCGCTGCTCGAGCAGGTGGTGATGCACCCGCAGGACAACCTGTTCGACTACCTATGGCATTCGATCGCGTGCGTGGCGAAGCACTTGGGGCTGAACACCCACCTGGTGCGCTCGTCGGACATTGCCATCGACCACACCCTCAAGGCCCAAGACAAGGTGCTGGCGCTGTGCCGGGCCTTGCAGGCGACGACCTACGTCAACGCCATCGGGGGCCTGGAGCTGTACGAGCGACCCGCCTTCGAGGCCCAAGGCACCCGACTGCAATTCATCCGTTCGACCTGGGCCCCCTACCCCCAGTGGCCGAAGCAGGCGCACGTGCCCTGGTTGTCGGTGGTGGATGTCTTGATGTTCAACCCCCTGAGCCAGGTCCAAGCGGCCCTGAGCACCGACTGCGAATGGCTGTGACCCCTTACCGTTGGACCAAGCTGGGCCGCCCCTTCGTGCCCCAATCGATCCAAGACCGCCCCTGGCTGGCGGAGTTCGCGCAAGCGCCCGCGTCCTTGCTGATGGACGACCGCTTGCGCATGTACTTTTCCTGCCGGCCCAAGCCGGACGAACGCGGCCAATACACCAGCCTGTCGGCCTACGTCGACCTGGCGCTGGACGACCCGATGCGCTTGATCGGCCTGGCCGAGCAGCCCATCTTGGCGCTTGGCGAGCGCGGCTGCTTTGACGAGTTCGGCACCTACCCCGTGTCGGTGGCGCGCGACGGCGATCGCTTGCGCGCCTACTACGCGGGCTGGACGCGCTGCGAGTCGGTGCCCTTCGACACCGCGATCGGCATGGCCTTCAGCGACGACGGTGGCCGCACCTTTCAGAAGGCCGGCCCGGGGCCGGTGTTGGCGGCCAGCTTGAACGAGCCTTTCGTGCTCAGTGGCCCCAAGATCCGCCGCTTTGGCGATCGTTGGGTGCTGTTCTACATCGCGGGGCGTGTCTGGAAGATGCACGTCGGTCGCGCCGAGCCGGTCTACAAGATCCGCATGGCCACCTCGGACGACGGGGTGCATTGGGTTCGGCAGGATCGCGACCTGATCGAAAGCCGGGTGGAACCCGACGAGGCGCAGGCCAGCCCCGACGTGATCGAGGCCAACGGGCACTTCCACATGTTCTTCTGCTACCGCCACAGCACCGACTTCCGCAGCGGTCCGCGGGGCTACCGCATCGGCTACGCCTGGTCGGACGACCTGCTGCACTGGACGCGCGACGACGCTCGCGCCGGCCTGGACGTTTCCGCCAGCGGCTGGGACGACGACATGGTGGCCTACCCCCACGTGTTCCAACTCGGGGGCGCGACCTACATGGCCTATTTGGGCAACGGCGTCGGGCGCGAAGGTTTCGGCCTGGCCCGGCTGGAAGGCAGCCTGTGATGCGCTGGCGCAAGCTGGGCCACATCTTCCGCCCCCAAGACCACGACCTGGTGGGCGGCGGCGCGGGCTTCGCGCAGTCGCCCCAGGCGGTGGTGCTGGCGGACCGGGTGCGGATCTACTTCTCGACCCGCTCGCGCGACGAGGCGAGCGGCAAGTTCGTCAGCCACGTGGCCTTCGCGGACTTCAGCAAAGACCTGTCCACCGTGCTGGGCGTCAACCGCGAGCCCGTGTTGGGCCCGGGCGGCCTGGGTTGCTTCGACGAGCACGGCGTGTTTCCCTTCAGCCCGGTGCCCGTGGGCGACGAGATCTGGGCTTACACCACGGGATGGAGCCGGCGGGTCGCGGTGTCGGTCGAAACGGCGGTAGGCCTGGCCGTGAGCCGCGATGGCGGCCGCACGTTTCAGCGCCTGGGTCCTGGCCCGGTGCTGGGGCCGAGCCTGCAGGAACCCTGCTTGGTGGGCGACGCCTTCGTGCGCCACCTGGGCGGGCGCTTTCACATGTGGACCATGTTCGGCACGGGCTGGAAGCACTACCCGGGCGAACCGGCGCCCGATCGCATCTACAAGATCGGTCATGCGCAATCGGACGACGGCGTGCACTGGACGAAGGACGAAGGGCGCGCCATCGTGTCGGACCGGCTGGGCCCCGACGAGTGCCAGGCCCTGCCGGCCGTGCTGCCGGTGGGCGATCGCTACTTGATGGTGTTCTGCTACCGCGAGGCCAGTGGCTTCCGCACCGATCCCTCGCGGGGCTACCGTTTGGGCCAGGCCTGGTCGGACGACCTCGTGCACTGGGTTCGCAGCGACGACCAGCCGGCGTTCGAGCGCCAGCCCGGCGCGTGGGACAGCGACATGGTGTGCTACCCCCACCTGTGCGAGATCGACGGCCGCACCGTGCTGCTCTACAACGGCAACGCCTTCGGCCGCGACGGCTTCGGGGCCGCGGTGCTGGAGCCGTGAGCCTTCGCCTCTCGGCCAACGAGTCGGACCGCGAGCAGGTGCTGACCCACTTGCGCGCGGCCGACGCCCAATTCGTGCCCCCGCTCAGCCAACGGGTGGACCTGGCGGCCTACGCGACCAAGCTGTGTGCCCATGCCGAGCGGGACGAGGCCTGGCAGGACGGTGCCTTGGTGGGCCTGGTGGCCACCTACTGCAACGACCGGGACCACGGCGCCTACATCAGCAATGTGAGCGTGCTGCCGGCGCTGCGGGGCCAAGGCCTGGGCGACGCCCTGGTTCGGCAAGCCCTGGCCCGGGCCCGGGAGCGCCGTTTCCCCCGCGTTGGCCTTCACTTGCACCCGGACAATTTGGCCGCATTCGCGCTCTACCGGCGGCACGGCTTCGTGCCGGGCGCCGTGGAGGGCGAGCAACTGACGATGACCCTGACCCTGGACCGACCATGACCCGCGACTACAACGCCGAAACCGTCGACAACGACCGCCAATACGCCTACGGGTTTGACTTCGACGTCATGCACCCGTTCATGGTTCGCTCGTTCGCGCCCTTCTTACGGCCGGGCGCCATGCTGGAGTTGGGCAGCTACAAGGGCGACTTCACGCGGCGCTTGTTGGCCGAGTTCGACGACGTGACCTGCGTCGAGGCGTCCGACCAGGCCATGGCCGAGGCCCAGGGGCGGCTTGGCGCGCAGGCCGCGCACTTCATCAATGCCCGCTTCGAGGACGTGACGCTGCCCCGGCGCTACGACAACATCGTGATGACCCACGTGCTGGAGCACCTGGACGACCCGGTCGGCGTGCTTCGCCGCGTGAACGAAGAATGGTTGGCGCCGGGCGGCCGCTTCTTCTTAGCCTGCCCGAATGCCAATGCGCCCTCGCGGCAGATCGCGGTCAAGATGGGCTTGATCGACCACAACGCCGCCGTGACGCCCGCCGAGGCCGAGCACGGGCACCGTTGCACGTACGCGCTGGACACGCTCGAGCGCGACGCCGTGGCCGCTGGCCTGAAGGTCGTGCACCGCTCCGGCATCTTCTTCAAGGCCCTGGCCAACTTCCAGTGGGACCGCCTGTTGAAGACCGACATCATTTCGCCGGCCTACCTGGAGGGCTGCTTCGCGCTGGGACAGCAGTATCCGGACCTGTGCTCGTCCATCTACTTGGTGTGCGAATCGAGCCGCCAGGGATGAGCCTGCCCTTGAACGCCGGTCCCCGCGTGCTGTGGCTCACGGGCCTCTCGGGCGCGGGCAAAACCACGCTGTCGGAGGCGCTGGCGCGCGGCCTGCGCGCGCGCGGCGAGGCGGTGGCGGTGCTGGACGGCGACGCGCTGCGTCGCGGCCTGTGTGCCGACCTGGGCTTCTCGCCCGAGGCGCGCGCCGAGAACATCCGCCGCGCGGCCGAGGTGGCCCGCTTGATGGCCGATGCCGGCTTGCGGGTGATCGTGGCCCTGATCTCGCCCTACCGCCATGAACGGGCCTTGGCGCGTGGCCTGTTCCGCCCGGGCGAATTCGCCGAGGTGCACGTGCACGCGCCCCTGGCCGTCGTCGAGGCCCGCGACCCGAAGGGCCTCTACGCGCAGGCCCGGCGCGGCGAGATCCCGCAGTTCACCGGCATCGACGCGCCCTACGAGGCGCCGGAGCAGCCGGAGTTACGCATCGACACGGCCGATTGCACGGTCGACGAGGCCGTAGCGTGCTTGCTGGCCTTGTGTCAGGTCCCTGTGGACGCCGGCTGAGCCGCGGGCTGCGGCGCACGCGGGGGTGGCGCGGGACGCCGCGCGATGGCTTCGTCGAGGCCTTGCACCAAGGCCTCGCGGTGGGGCAAGACTTGATGGAGTTGGATCCTGGCGCCCATCAGCTGCAGCACAAAGCCCAACGAGGCTTGGCCCTTGCTGATGTTGGCAGACAAGTCCAACCGGGACGCCACAAACTGCCGCACACCCTGGGGCTGCATCGCTTGCAATTGCTGCCTCAACTGGTGGATCACGCCACCCACCTCATCCCAGGGCATGGCCAGGACGCGATCGCGAATGGCCGAATGCAGCCAGGCGTCCGGATGGCGGCGCGCTTGCTGTTCGGCCAGCAGTTCATTGAGCAGGCCCGCCACATGGCGACCGGGCTGACCGAACTGCAGGCGACGGGCGCGCTCGACCGGGGCCGAGACCCGATCCCACTGGCCCTGCGATTGCGCCAGCAAGGCTTGCGAGATGCGCAGCTGGATCTGCGCATCGCGATCCATCGAGGCGATGCCCGCCTCTTGGACCTGCAGTTGCTGGTCGACCCAGGCGTGGACGCTGGCCCATGCGCCTTGCGGTGCGTCGAGCATCTGGCTAGGGATAAGGGGCAACAGAACACTGTCCGACGCGGCTGACACCGACGGTCTCGGCTGAGGCGCGGGGCGTGAGTCTTGGGCCAGGGCCAACGGGGCGGCGACGGTCGCGGCCAGGGCCAGGGCGGCGATGAGATGCAAGGGCTTCATGAGGTTCGTTGGGCTGCAGCTGGGTGGTACTCGGTGTCGAGCCAGGCTCGAAGCACGGCGGTGGGATGGAGGCCTTGCAGCGGCTCAACCAAGCCCCGGCGCACACGCGCTGCGGCGGCCGAGGGTTGGAGCTTGGCGATGCGCAGCCGCGGCACCGCGGTGGGCAGGGTTTCGTCGTCGTGGGCCAGCAGTTCTTCGTAGAGCTTTTCGCCGGGGCGCAGGCCCGAGAACACGATGGGGATGTCTTCGGGGTCGTGGCCGCTGAGCAGGATGAGCTGACGGGCCAGGTCGACGATCTTGACGGGCTCGCCCATGTCTAGCACCAGCACCTGGCCCGACTCGCCGATGACGGCCGCCTGCACGACGAGGCGGGCAGCCTCGGGGATGGTCATGAAGTAGCGAATGATCTCGGGGTGGGTGACTGTGACCGGACCGCCCTTGGCGATCTGCTCTTTGAACTTCGGAATGACGCTGCCGCTGGAGCCCAGCACGTTGCCGAAGCGCACCGCCATGAAGCGGGTGGCCGGATGTTCTTGGGCCAGGCTGCTGATGACCAACTCGGCCGCGCGCTTGGTGGCCCCCATCACGTTAGTGGGGTTGACGGCCTTGTCGGTGCTGATGAGCACGAAGCGCTCGACGCCGTGCTCGGCGCTGGCCAGGGCGGCGTGGTAAGTGCCCAGGGTGTTGTTGCGCAGGCAAGCCCAGGCGTTGTCCTCGTCTTCCATCAGCGGCACGTGCTTGTAGGCAGCGGCGTGGAACACGAGGTGCGGCTGCTGCTTGGCCAGGGTGCGGCGCAGGTGATCGAGGTCCTTCACATCGCCGATGAGGCGCACCAGCGGCAGGTGAGGGAAGCGCTCGCTGAGCTCTTGCTCGATGGCGTACAGGTTGTACTCGTTGAGCTCGTAGAACACGAGCTTGGACGGCCCGAAGCGCGCCACCTGCCGGCACAGCTCGGAGCCGATGCTGCCGCCCGCCCCGGTGATCATCACGACTTTGCCGGCGAGCGTACCGCTGATGCCAGCTTCATCCAGCTGCACGGGCTCGCGGCCGAGCAGGTCTTCGGGCTGGATGTCGCGCAGTTGGTCGGTCCGCTGGCCGGTGCGCAGCTCTTCGCTGCTGGGCACCGTGAGCACGGGGCGTTTGGCCTGCGCGGCGGCCTCGAAGGCGCGGCGGCGGGTGGCACCATCGGCCGAGGGCATGGCGACGATGAGGTGGCTGGCGTCGAGTTCTTGCGCCAAGCGGGCGGTGTCGGCCAAGGCGCCCACCACGGGCACGCCAGCGATGCGCACGCCACGCTTGGCGGGGTCGTCGTCCAAAAAGCCGGCCACGGACCAGCCTTGGTGCTGGATGCCGGCCAGCAACAGGCGGCCGGCATCGCCCGCGCCCAGCACAAGCGCACGGCGCAGGCTGCCGTCCTGGGCCCGTTGCTGCGCCAGCATCTGCTCGTACAGCATGCGATAGGCCAATCGAACGCCCGCCAAACCGGCCAGGACGAACACCGGGTGCAGGGCCAGGACGGCGCGCGGCACCTTGTTCAGTTGCAGCATGAGCACGACCGTGGCGCCCAGCAAACCCGCCACCAAGCAGGCTGCTGCCAAGCGCTGGATCTCGCCAAAGCCGCTGAAGCGCCACACGCCTTTGGGCACCTTGAACAGCCAAAGCACGGTCAGGTAGAGCGCGACCAGCCCGGCGATGACTGCGGCGTCGTAGCTGGGGCGGGCGCTGAGCCAGCGTTCGAAGCCGAGCCGGAACAGGTACACGGCCTGCCAGGCCAGCACGACGACTGCGCCGTCGACCAACAGGCTCAAGGGTTCGCGGTGGGGGCGGATGCGGGCCAGCAGGTGGTCCAGCGCGGTCCAGGCGGAAGACAGGGGCATAGGGCCACAATTGTCCTTCGTACACGCGGCGCATCCCGCCGCAACCAACGAGGGGCGAACGATGGGACAAGCTGCAGCCAAAGCCTTGATGAGCGGTGCTGAGTTCTTGGATTGGGAGCAAGCCCAGACCGAGCGTCACGAGTTCGTGGAGGGCCAGATCGTGGCCATGGCCGGTGCCGAGGCGCGGCATGTGGTGATCGCGATGAATGCCGCGAGGCGCTACGACAGCACCTGAAAGGCAGCAACCGCCGCACGTTCATGAGTGACATGAAGGTGCAGTCGCAGGATGCGCGCAACTTCTTTTACCCGGACGTGTTGGTGACTTGTGGCGAGTCCACGGCACCGGGCACCTTGGTGATGCGCCAACCCCTCTTTGTGGTGGAGGTGCTATCGCCCAGCACCGCAGCCTACGACCGTGGGGCCAAGTTTGCGCACTATCGCCGTCTTGACAGCTTGAAAGAGGTCGCCTTCATCGACCCCGACACGCGCCGGACCGACGTGTTCCGGCGCGGTGCCGACGGGCTGTGGGTCTTGCACGCCTTCGAACCGGGGGAGACGGTTCGCTGGGCCAGCGTGGACTTGAGCGTGAGCGCCGACGAGTTGTTCGCCGATGTGGACGAGGCGCCGCCGGCTTCAGCGGCCGAGTAGCAGGGTGGCCGTGCGGCCGATGAGCAGCAAGTCGGTCCAGAGCGTGGCGCGGTCGGCGTAGTCGGCCGACAGCGCGAGTTTGGCGGGCAGGATGCGCTCGAAGTAGGCACGCTCGGGATCGCTCTCTTGAGCCAGCAGCGCCGCTTCGTCGCGAAATTCCAGCGAGGCGGGGTCGGTGATGCCGGGGCGCACGCGAAGCACGCGCACGCGCAGCTCGGCGGGGTAACGCGCCACGTACTCGGGCAGGTCGGGACGCGGGCCCACGAGGCTCATGGCGCCGCGCAGCACGTCCCACAGCTGCGGCAACTCGTCGAGCTTCAAGCGGCGCAGCCAACGGCCAGCGCGGGTGATGCGCGCGTCGGCGCCCACGGTGAGCCCCAAACCGCCGCACTCGGCGCGCATGGTGCGGAACTTGTGGATGGTGAACGGGCGACCGCCCTGCCCCACCCGCGTCTGTCGGAACAGGGCTGGCCCGGGCGAGTCCCAGCGCACCCAAGCGGCGATGAGCAGCATGGGCAAGGCCGCCAGCAGCAGCAGCAGCGCGCTGACGAGCAGGTCGAACCCGCGCTTGGCCATCGGTGCGAGACCTACTGCTCAGCCCAGCACCTGGCGCAGCACACCGACGACGCGGTCGGCGTCGGCCAGCGTCATGCGCGAGTACAGCGGCAGGCTGAGCATGCGCTCGTAAGCGTGGTGGCTGTGCGGGAACTGCTGCGGCTGCAGTTGGTAGCGGTCGCGCCAATAGGGGTGCAGGTGCAGCGGGATGTAGTGCACGCTGGCGCCGATGCCGGCGCGAAACAGCGCCTCGATGACGGCATCGCGCGTCACGGGGCAGGCATCGGCCAAGCGCAGCACGTAGAGGTGCCAGGGGTGCTCGTCGCCGGGCAGGGCGTTGGGCGGCAGCAGCACCGGCAGGTCGGCCAGGGCCTCGTTGTAGCGCTCGACCACGGCGCGACGCGCGTCGGCAAAGCGACGCACCTTGGCGAGCTGGTGCAGGCCCAGCGCGGCGCCGATGTCGGTCAGGTTGTACTTGAAGCCCGGCGCCACGATCTCGTAGTACCAAGACGGGACCTTGGCGGTGAAGCGGTCGAACGCATCGCGGTTGATGCCGTGCAGTCGCATGACCTTGGCGCGCTCGGCGAGCTTCGCGTCGCGGGTGACGAGCATGCCGCCCTCGCCCGTCGTCATGGTCTTGTTGGCGTAGAAGCTGAACACGGTGGCGGCGGAGTCCAGCGTGCCCACCATGCGGCCCTTGTAGGTGGTGGGCAGGGCGTGGGCGGCGTCTTCCACCACCTGCAAGCCATGCTTGTCCGCGATGGCGTGGATCGTGTCCATGTCGGCCGCCAAGCCGGCGTAGTGCACCGGGATGATGGCCTTGGTCTTGGGCGTGATCGCGGCCTCCACCAGGGCCGGGTCGATGTTGAGCGTGGCCGGGTCGATGTCGACCAGCTTCACGTCGGCGCCCAGGTAACGCACCACCTCGGCCGTGGCCGTGAAGGTGTGGGTGGTGGTGATGACCTCGTCGCCCGGACCAATGCCGAGCGCCTCGAGCGCCAGGTGCAAACCGGCGGTGGCGCTGTTGACGGCGATGCAGTGCAGCGCGGGGTCGCCCAGGAACTCGCCGAAGGCGGCCTCGAAGCGCTTGGCCTTGGGGCCGGTGGTGACCCAGCCGCTGCGCAGGGTGTCGACGACCTCGGCGATTTCTTCGTCGCCGATCTCGGGCAGGGCGAAGGGCAAAAAGGGTGGCGTGCTCATGAGTTTCAGGCGCTCAAGGTGACCAAGTGGTGAGGCTGGGCACCCAACACCATGGGAAGGGAGATGCCACGGTCGAAGGTGACCAGCCGAAGGTCGCGGCGCACGGCCATGGCCAGCAGGTAGGCATCGCTGAGTTGGCGGGAGCCGGTGATGTAGCGCCAATCGAGCACGCCATCGTCCAGAAGGCTGAAGTCGTCGGCGTAGAACCGGTGCATGGGGTGGGCCGTGGCCTCGGCCAGCCGGGTGCGGACGGCATTGGGGGTCTGGACATTCGGGTGGCCGGGCCGGCTGAGGATGCGCAGGCAACCGTTCTGGGTCAGCGGACAGGATGCCCAACCGAGCTCCCAGTGGGCTTCCATCCACTGCATGGCGCGCACATGGTGGATGTGCGCGCCGTCTTGCAGGGACAAGAGCACGTTGACGTCGAGCAAGGCTCGCATCAAATGCCCTCTTCGTCGCGCAACCGGTTGATCAGATCGTCGGTGACCACCACCCCAGGCTTGGCCTCAAAAGGACGGAACCCTGGCACACGGAAGCTGGAGGGCGATGCAGCGGCGGCCGGTTGGGCGGTGAGCGCCTGGCGCACGAGGCGCGAGACCACTGCGCCGGCCGTGGCTCCCTCCAGGCGCGCCAGTTCTTTGGCGGCTTGCAGCAGGTCGTCGTCGATGTCCAGGGTGGTGCGCATGTTGGATCGAGGGAGCTTGCATCAGATGCGGTGATGCAGCGATTCTATGGACTGGCGCGATCGCTGTCTTTGATCAGCATGGCCAAGCGGTGCGTGCGCAGCAGCGGCACGGCATTGACCACGGGGTACAGCAAAGGGTGCAGGCGGCACAGCGGGCGCGCCAGGGGCGGCGCCAGGGTGACGCGGCGGGCGTCGATTGTCGCGCCGGGGAACAGCGCCCGCACCCGCGACAGGGGCACGCCACTCACGTCGGGGTTGCGCGGGTTGTTGACGGTGAAGTCGTACCAAAGCACGGCGCCGCCGGGGCGCAACCACGACCACATCGATGCGGCCAGCCGCGACTGAAGCCCGTCATCGAGGATCGACGAAAACACGGTCGCCGCCAGCACCAGGTCTTGCGAGGCCGCCTCGATGGGCGCCACCGTCGCGTCGCCGCCGTGCAGGGCCACCGCTGCAGGCAGGCGCTCGCGCGCTCGCGCCAGGCGCTCGGGCAGCAGCTCCAGGCCCTGCAGGTGCGCTGACTCGAAGCCGAGTTGAATCAGCTCCAGCAGGTTGCCGCCGGCGCCGCAACCGACCTCGGCGACGCGCAGCTCGGCCAGCGGGCGGCGGGCGTGGCGGCGCAGCAGGTGGATCAGCGCGCGCTGGCGCTCTTGAACGGTCTGCCACACGTCGGGCTGCAGGAAGCTGTAGCGGTCTTCCAGGCCCGCGCGGCGCGCGTAGCGCTCGGCCAGGGCCTGGTGCTCGGCGTGGGGGTCGGCGCTCATCGCAGGGCGTCCACGAAGCGCTGGGCCAGCACGGTGTAGCTGTGCTCGGCCTGAACGAAGGCGCGCCCGCGCCGGCCCATGGCCTGGCGCTCGCTCGCCGGCAAGGCGGCCAGCTGCCGCAGGCCCTGCGCCACGGCGGTGGCGTCTTCGGGCGGCACGGTCAGGCCGCAGCCGCTCTCGGCCACCGGGTCGTTGCCGGCCTCAACGCTGTGCAGCACGGCGCAGCCGGCCATCATGTAGTCCATCAGCTTGTTGGGGGCGATGCCGAAGCGGTAGAGCGGCTGGCGCTGCCAGCCGATGTAGGCGATGTCCACCTCGGCCAAGAAGGACGGAATCTGCGCCTTGGGGATGGGGGGCAGCAATTGGACGTGGGCCAGGCCCTCGCGCGCCATGCGCGCGGCCAGGTGGGCCTGCAAATGGCCCCCGCCCACCAGCACGCAGGCGATGGGGGCGTCGCGCAGTTGTGCGGCGGCGTCCAGCAGCACGTCCAGCGCGTTGGGCTCGCCCATGGAGCCGGCGTAGCCCACCACGGTGCGACCCGCTTGGCGGGCTTGGGTGAACGCTTTGGCCACGTCGGCGCGCAAGGGTTCAGGCGCCTGCGCCCAATCGTCCAGCACGATGCCATTGGGCACAAGGTGGAGCTTGCGAAGGTCGAGGCCGCGGCCGGCCATGTAGTCGTGGACCTTGGGCAGCATGGAGACGACGACATCCGCCTCGCGGTAGGCGGTGCCTTCGGCCCAGGCGCACAGCAGCGCAAAGGGGTGGTGCGGCGACATGCCCGACAGCTCGATGGGGCTCAGCGGCCAGAGGTCGTGCACTTCGAACACCAGCTTGGCCCGGGCACGGCGCGCGATGCGGCGGGCCACCCAGATGTCCATCGGGTAGGTGCTGCTGGCGATGACGGCGTCGGGCTGAAAGTCCCGCGCCAGCCGGTCGGCCTGCGCCCACACTTGGCGGCAGTAGGCCCAGATGTTCTTGACGCGGCCCAGGCCGTTGCCTTGGTAGGGCGGCGTGGGCAGCCAGCGGTAGGCGATGCCGTCGATCACCTCGTCACCCGCCTGGGGTTGGCGCGATCGCACGTGCGAGAAGTCGGCCGCGACGACTTGCACTTGGTGCCCGGCCCGCACCCACTCGCGGGCCAGGTAGTAGGGCCGGTACTCCATGCCCAGCGCAGGGCTGCCGGCGTAGTGATTCAGGACAAGCAGCTTCATCGCGTCAACGCGTCAGGGCTTCCAAGCGCGTCACGAAGCGGGCCACGGCCGGCTCGAACAGGCCATGCTGCGCGACCCAGGCGCGCTGCGTGGCCGTCATCGCCGCGCCGTCGGCCGCCAGCAAGGCCTGCAGGCGATGGGGGAGCTCGCGATCCTGCGCCTCGTTCAGCACGGTGACCGCGGGGCCGGCGTCGGCCAGCTCGCGGTTGGCGGGCAGGTCGGACAGGACGGGCCAGCAGCCGTGCGCCAGGGCTTCCAGCACCGACACCGACACCGAGTCGCTGCCGGGCAGGCTCAGGAACCAACGCGCCGCGTCGTACTCGGCGGCCTGCGCCTTGGCATCGAGCCGGCCGACGAAGCGCACGCGCTCGCCCAGGCCCAGCTGGCAGGCCAGGGCTTCCATCGCGGGGCGCAGGCTGCCGTCGTTGGCCACCACCAGCTCGGCCGTGGGCTGGACGGCGGCCACCGATGCGAAAGCCCGCAGCACGCGCTCGGGCGCGTAGATCGGCTCCAGCCCGCGGTTGGCGAAGAAGCGCCAGGAGGCTTTGAGGCCGGGCTCGGGCGGCAGGGCTTCCAAGCCGAAGGGGAAGGTCATCACCTCGCGCGCGCCCAGTTGCCGCATGCGCTCGGCCATGTGGCGGCTGTCGCTGGTCGTCAGCGCGCAGGCGTTCAGGACCGTGCGCGTGGCCCACAGGTAGGCCCAGTGGCGGTCCGGGGTGACGAGGATGTCGCTGCCCCAGGCCGAGCCGACGAGTTGCGCGCGCAAGCCGGCGAGCTTGCGCGCAGCCCAAGCCAGTGTGCCGTGCGAAGTCAGGTAATGGGCGTGCAGCCAATCGGCGTCCACCGCGCGCAACCAAGCGGCCACTTGGGGCACGCGCTTGAGGATGGCGGTGTTGCCACCGGCGTGGTCGGGGTGCAGGCCCAGGGCCAAGCGGCGGCCCGGGGGCACCCAGGCGTCGAAGCCCGGCAGGAAGCCGCGCGACGACACGGCCCACAGGTCCACGCGCGGCGCCAGCGCACGCGCCCACTTCAGCAGGTGCGGGCTGTCGCCATCGCCCAAGAGGACAAGCCTCATGCGGTGTCGGCGGGCAGCGGCCCGGCCCAGGCTTCGTAGTGCGGGCGCAGTTCAGGGTGCTCGTTCAGCAGGCGGCGGTCCATGGAACGCGTGTCGCCCACCTGTTTGGCCGGCTGTCCCGCCACGATGGCGAAGTCGGGGAAGCTGCCGCTCACCAGGCTGTAGGCCGACACCAAGCAGCCTTTGCCCAAGCGCGTGCCCGGCAACAGCGTGGCGTGCGCCCCCACGAAGGTGTAGGCGCCGATGTGCACGCCCTCGGTGAAGTAGGCCTTCTTGGTCGGTGTGTGCACGTACTGGCGGCCATACAGCCGGATGGCGGCATGGCTGGAGTGCGTGAACACCCCAGTGAAGAAGCCGATCTGGCAGCCTTCTTCGATGGTGAGGCCGTGGCTGGCGTCGAGGATGGCGAAGTGCCCGACGAACACATGGTCGTGGATGTCGAGCTTCTCGGGATCGAACACCACGGTGTGGTTGCTCAGCCGGGTGTGCGGCAAGTAGCGGCCATCGCCCCGCACCCAGCCGCCCACCATGCGCGGGCCCCAGGCCAGCGAGGCCCAGCGCTTGAGGCGCACAGTCAGGGCACGGAAGTTCATGGCGCAGGGGGTGAGTGCGAGGGAGCGAGGGGCCAGCGCCACAGCGCCAGCAGGTAGTAACCGAAGTATCCGAGCATTGCCACCGAGACCCCCCAACCGGCGCCCACCAGCCCACCCCAGGCCAAACCCGCGGCCAAGCCGCCCACGAACAGCGCTTGCCCGACCAAGGCCAGCTTCAGGGCCCAGGCTTGACCGTTCCAGGCCATGGTGACCACCCCCAGGGGCGAGGCCACGAAGTGCAGCGCCAAATAGGGGCCCAGGGCCCGCGCCAGCTCGCCGGCCTCGCGCCAGGGCTCGCCGAACACCCAGGCAAACAACAACGGCCCCGCCACCATGAGGACCCCCGTCCAGCCCACGGCCAAGACGAGCAGCACGCGCACCGTGTGGCGCAAGTGCTGGCGCCCTTCCTCCGGCGTGGCGGCGCCCACCAGCTGCGGGTACAGGGCCGACGACACCGCGCCACCCACGAGCGTGGCCGGCGCTTTGAGGTAGCGCAAGGCCAGGGCCCAGAGTCCGGCTGAGGCATCGCCCACCCAGGCAGCAATCAGCAACAAGGCCAAGGTGTCTTGCGCGGCCGAGGCAAAGGCGTGCGGCGTGTTCAGCAGCGGGAAGTCGCGGTGCTCACGCATGGCGCTGCGCCATGCAGCGCCCGGCACGCACAGCACGGCCGCCCACCCGGCGGCCGGTCGAGTCGCCCAAGCCAGGGCCGCTGCCGCCAAGAGCGCGGCAGCCACCGGCCCCCACCACAGGCCCAACACGCCCCAAGCCATCAGGCCCAGGACCACCTGACCCACCGCCGCGCCACCGTGCTGGATCACGCGCGCAGCCGACAGCACCCCAAAGGCCTGGGCGCGCGTGGCCCACATCGTGAAGGCTTGCACCAGGCTGGAGGCCGCAAAGGCCAAGGGCAAGGCCCAGGCCAAGGGCTCGTGGGCCCACAACGCCCAAGCGGCCCCCACCACGGCCGCCAGGCCCGTGCTGAGCAGCAGCATGCGCGCGCACACCGAGGCCAGCCGCAAGGCGGCGCCTTCGTCGCGCGCCAAGGGCAGCGCGAACTCGTAGCGGGCGCAGCCCACCACGGCAAGGTTCAGGGCCACGGTCCACAGCAGGCTGAAACGCCCGAAGGCCTCGGGGCTGTAGAGCCGCGTGATCCAGGGGCCCAGCAGCAGGGGCAGGGCCTGCGCCAGCACGCTGCCGGCCACGAGCGTCAGCGAGGCGCGCCAGAGCGCCTGGCGCGACATCAGCGCTGCAGTGCGCGTGCCAGCGCGGCCACGACGCGGTCTTGGTCGGCCTCGCTGAGGTCGGCGCTCATCGGCAGGCTCATCACCCGGGCCGCCGCGGCGGTGGCGTTCGGGGTGCAGTCGGGGCAGCAAAAGCGCGCGTAGGCCGGCTGCTGGTTCAAGGGGATGGGGTAGTGCACGGCCGTGGGGATGCCCTCGGCCTTCAGCGCGACCTGCACCGCCTCGCGCTCGGGCACGAACAAGGTGTACTGCGCCCAGACGCAATCGCGGTCCGGCCGAACGGCCAGGCGCTGCACGGGCAACTCGGCCAACAACTCGCCGTAGCGCTGGCCCAGCGCCAAGCGGCGTTCGATCTCCCAGTCGAAGCGTTCCAGCTTGGCCAGCACCACGGCGCATTGCAGGGTGTCCATGCGGCCGCCCACGCCCACGCGCGTGTGGCGGTAGCGCTGGCTTTGGCCGTGCACGCGAATCTCGCGGGCGGCCTGGGCCAGGCGCGCGTCGTCGGTGAACAGCGCGCCGCCGTCGCCGTAGCAGCCCAGGGGCTTGCTGGGGAAGAAGCTGGTGGCGCCGAAGGTGCTCAGTCCGCCGCTGGCTCGGCCCTGGTACGTGGCGCCGAAGCTCTGCGCCGCGTCTTCGATCACGGCCAGGCCATGGCGCGCGGCGATGGCATTGATCTCGGCCATGTCGGCCACCTGCCCGTACAGGCTGACGGGCATGATCGCTTTGGTCTTCGGGCCGATCTTGGCCTCGATCAGCGAGGCATCGAGGTTGGCCGTGTCGGGCTCGATGTCGACGAACACCGGCACCCCACCCGCCAGCACGATGGTCTCGGCCGTGGCGGCGAAGGTGAAGGGCGTGGTGATGACCTCGTCGCCGGGCTGCAGGTCCAGCGCCATCAGCGCGATGAGCAGGGCCTCGGTGCCGCTGGAGACGGTGATGCAGTGCGCCACGCCCACGCGAGCCGCCAGCGCGGCCTCCAGCTCGGCCACCTCGGGGCCCATGATGTACTGGCCGTGGTCCAGCACCGCCTGCATGCGCGCTTGGATGCGGCCCTGCAGGGCGGCGTACTGGGACTTGAGGTCGATGAACTGCATCAGATCAGGCTCAATTGGTCGCCGTCGAGGCGGTAGCGGTCGCCGGTGTGCGGGCAGGTCGCTTCGCCCTGGCCCTCCAGCGGCAGGGCCAAGCGCTCGCCGTGGCGGCTCATCCAGCCGATCTGGCGGGCCGGCACGCCGGCCATCAGCGCAAAGGGCTTGACGTCCTTGGTGACCACGGCACCGGCGCCCACGAAGGCGTAGGCGCCGACGGTGCTGCCGCACACGATGGTGCAGTTGGCGCCCAAGGTGGCGCCACGCTGCACGAGGGTGCGGCGGTACTCGTCCTTGCGGGTCACGGCCGAGCGCGGGTTGTGCACGTTGGTGAACACCATGCTGGGGCCACAGAAGACGTCGTCTTCCAGGATGACGGCGTCGTAGACCGACACGTTGTTCTGGATCTTGACGTTGTCGCCGATCACCACGTCGTTGCCGACGAACACGTTCTGGCCCAGGCTGCAGCGCTGCCCGACGCGGGCGCCGCTGCACACGTGCACGAAGTGCCAAACGCGGGTGCCGTCGCCGAGTTGCGCGCCCTCGTCGACGATGGCGCTGGGGTGGATGGTGGCGGCCATCATCGGCGCGCCCGGCCGCCCGAAGCGACGGTGCGGCCCCCTCGGGGGGTGGCGAGCTTTGGCGAGACTGGGGGCGTCATGTTTCAGTACGACAGCGGCAGGTTCACCCGCTGGCCGTCGCGTGCCGACAGGTACATCGCGATCAGAAGCTCCAGGCTCTTCAGGCCCTCCCGGCCGTCGGTGTCGGGCTCGGCCTCGCCGCGCAAGGCCTGCAGCACGTTGTCGTAGTACAGCGGGTGGCCATGGCCGTAGACCGAGGTCGTCGCGTAGGTGGCGTCGGCCAGGTCGGCGTCCATCGCGTGCGGCTCGGCAAACTCCCAATGGTCGATGCGGTTCACGGCCAGGCCGCCGATGCGCACCGTGCCGTGTTCGCCCAGCACCGTGATGCTGCCTTCCAGGTTCTTCGGGTAGGTCAGCATGGTCACGTTGACCGTGCCCAGCGCGCCGTTGCGCCACTTGAGCGCGGCCACGGCGGTGTCTTCCACCTCGATGCGGCGCGCCAGCGTGGCGGTGTAGGCGCTGACGGACTCCACCGGACCGATCAACCAGTCCAGCAGGTCCACGTAATGGCTGGCCTGGTTCATCAGCGCTCCACCGTCGAACTCCCAGGTGCCCCGCCAGGCGGCGCTGTCGTAGTAGTCCTGCGGACGGGTCCAGAAGACATTGACCGCCACCGAGTAAATGCGGCCGAAGCGGTGGGCCTGCATCGCGCGCTTGAGCAATTGCAGGGTGCGGTTGCGGCGGTTCTGCTTGACGACGAAGAGGCGCACCCCGGCCTCGTCGCAGGCCTTGACCATGGCCAGGCCGTCTTGCCAGCGCGTGGCCATGGGCTTTTCGGTCATCACGTGGCGGCCGGCGCGGGCCGCTTCGATGGCCTGGGCCGGGTGCAAGCCGCTGGGGGTGGTGAGCACCACGCAATCGGCGTCGCTGTGGCGCAGCAGCTCGGTCAGCGAGCCAAAGCCCTTCGCCCCCGTGGCGGCCATGGCACGGGCCAGGGCCTGGGCGTCGGTGTCGCACACGGCCACCAACTCGGCACGCTCGGCGTGCTCGCGCAGGGCCGTCAGGTGGTTCTGGGCGATGCGGCCGCACCCCACCAGGGCGAAGCGGACCTTGCGGCCGGTGATGGGGGCGGGAAATGCGCTCATGAGGGCCGGGATTCTAGAGAGCCACCCCCCTGGCGCCCCGGCGCTCGATCAGGGTCACTCCCTAGAATCGCCCCCTCCTTCAACCCCCCTCCTCCGTTTGGGATCCGCCATGGACAGCACCGCGCCGCACGCCGACGACAACTCCTTGATCGCCGAGCGCCGCGCCAAATTGGCCGAGCGCCGCCAACGCGGTGGCGTGGTCTTCCCCAACGACTTCAAGCCCGAGCACCGCGCGCTGCCCCTGGCGCAGCAGTACGGCGAGCTGCCGAACGAAGAGCTGGAGCCCCAAGGCGTGACGGTCAGCGTGGCCGGCCGCATGATGCTCAAGCGCGTCATGGGCAAGGCCAGCTTCGCCACGGTGCAAGACGCGACCGGCCGCATCCAGCTCTACGTGCAGCGCGACGCCCTGGGCGACGACCTGTACGCCGACTTCAAGCACTGGGACCTGGGCGACATCCTGGCCGCCCGCGGCACCCTGTTCCGCACCAAGACCGGCGAGCTGTCGATCAAGGTGACCGAGCTGCGCCTGCTGACCAAGAGCCTGCGCCCCCTGCCCGACAAGTTCCACGGCGTGGCCGACCAGGAGCTGAAGTACCGCCAGCGCTACGTCGACCTGATCACCGACGAGGCCGCCCGCGACCGCTTTGCCCAGCGCAGCAAGGCCGTGGCCGCGATGCGCGGCTTCATGGTCGAGCACGGCTTCCTCGAGGTGGAAACGCCGATGCTGCACCCGATCCCGGGCGGCGCCAACGCCAAGCCCTTCGTGACGCACCACAACGCGCTGGACCAGGAAATGTTCCTGCGCATCGCGCCGGAGCTCTACCTCAAGCGCCTGATCGTGGGCGGCTTCGAGCGCGTGTTCGAGATCAACCGCAACTTCCGCAACGAAGGCCTGTCGGTCCGCCACAACCCCGAGTTCACGATGATGGAGTTCTACTCGGCGTTCTGGGACCACCACGACCTGATGGACTTCACCGAGGCCTTGCTGCGCCACGTGGCCGTCAAGGCCCACGGCAGCGCCGCACTGACCTACAACGGCCAGCCTGTGCACCTGGACCAGCCCTTCGCCCGCCTAACCATCCGCGACGCCCTGCTGCAGCACGAAGGCCTGAGCGAGGCCGAGGCCGACGACCCCGCGGCGCTGACCGCACGCATCCAGAAGGCCGGCGAGAAGGTGCCCAGCAACGCCAACCTGGCCCAGCTGCAGTACGCCCTGTTCGAGGCCGTGGTGGAAGAGAAGCTCTGGCAGCCGACCTTCATCATGAACCACCCGATCGAGGTTTCGCCCCTGGCCCGCGCCAACGACGCCAACCCCGGCATCACCGACCGCTTCGAGCTCTACATGACCGGCCGCGAAGTGGCCAACGGCTTCAGCGAGTTGAACGACGCCGAAGACCAGGCCGCGCGCTTCCAAGCGCAGGTGGACGCCAAGGACGGCGGCGATGACGAGGCCATGCACTTCGACGCCGACTTCGTCCGCGCGCTCGAAATCGGCATGCCGCCCACCGGCGGCTGCGGCATCGGCATCGACCGCTTCGTCATGCTGCTGACCGATTCGCCCAGCATCCGCGACGTGATCCTGTTCCCGGCCCTCCGCCGCGAGAACGTGTGAGCCCCTCGTCCAAGGCACACCTTGGCCGGTCCCCCGAGGGGACGGCACCGCGAGGCCGGATCGACCGGCCCCGGCGGCACCAACGCGGGCCGGCTTGGGAGCGGCCCGGCGCTCGGCCCGCAGGAACCGTGAGCTTGGCGCAGACCGAGTTCCACTGACATGCCCAGCAGCGCCGCCCAAGACGATCTCGCCGCGCTGCGCGTGGCGCTGTGGGATGAGCTGCAGCGCGCCGCGCGCGACAAGGGCCACGGCTGGCGTACGCCGGTGCTGGCCACGCGCGACGGCGACGGCGCCGACGCCCGCACCGTGGTGCTGCGCGAGGTGGAGGCCGAACGGCGTCAGGTGCTGCTTTACACCGACGCCCGCAGCGCCAAGGTCTCGCAATTGCAGGCCCACCCCAAAGCCACGCTGGTGGCTTGGTGCCCTCGTCTGGGCTGGCAGCTGCGCCTGAAGGCCCGCTTGAGCTTGGACACCGACGGCCTGGCCCTGTCCAGCCGCTGGGCGCGACTGAAACTCAGCCCGGCGGCGCAGGACTACATGAGCCCCCTGCCGCCCGGCAGCCCTGCCGACGCGGCGCACGTGCCCGCGCGCGACACGCGGGGGCACTTCGCGCTCATCCGGGCCGAGGTCGACGCGATCGACTGGCTCGGCTTGCTGCCCGCGGGCCACCGCCGCGCCGTGTTCGACGCCGCCGGCGCCCGCTGGGTCACGCCCTGAGCGATTCGGCTCAGCGGTGGCGCCAGGTGGGCGCGCGCTTGTCCAAGAAGGCCGTCATGCCCTCGCGCTGGTCGTGCGTGCCGAACATCGCGTGGAAGGCCAGGCGCTCGGCCTGCACGCCTTGGGTCAGCGGGGTCTCGAAGGCCTGGTTGACCATTTCCTTCATCAGGGCCAGGGCGGGGGCCGATTGCGCGTTCAGCAGTTCGGCCACCTTCAGCACCTCGTCCAAGAAACCTTCGGTGGGGAACACGCGGGCCACGAGGCCGGCTTGCAGGGCCTCTTGCGCGTCCATCATGCGGGCGGTCAGCAGCAGGTCCATGGCCTTGGCCTTGCCCACCCAGCGCGGCAGGCGCTGCGTGCCGCCGGCGCCGGGGATGACGCCGATCTTGATCTCAGGCTGGCCGAACTTGGCGCTTTCGGCGGCGTAGATGGTGTCGCACATCATGGCCAGCTCGCAGCCGCCGCCCAGCGCGTAGCCGGCCACGGCGGCCAGCACGGGCTTCTTGACCTTGAGCACGTGCTCCCAGTTCTTGCTCACCAAGCCGCCTTGGTGCGCCCCGAGAAAGTCCAGGTCCTTGATGGAGGGGATGTCGGCGCCGGCGCAAAAGGCCTTCTCGCTGCCGGTCAGCACGATGCAGCCGATGCCCTCATCGGCGTCGAACGCGGCCAGCGCAACGCCCAGTTCGTCCATCAGCGGATCGCACAGGGCGTTCAAGGCCTTGGGGCGGTTCAGGCGGATGAGGCCGGTGCGGCGCGGGCCGTCGCCCACGGTCTCGACCAAGATGCAGGTGTAGGTCATGGGGGGTTCTCCTTCGAAGGCTGCGGATTGTCGGCGGGGACCGCCTCTTGCAGGGGCGGAGCCGCCAGCGTGAGCAGCAGCCACAGGCCATCGCCCTGCTCGATGCGGATCTGCACCGGCAGGTACTGATAGCTCGGCGCCAGCCACACCTGGGCGGCCAGCGCGTTGGGGGGCAAGGGGGCTTGCGGACGCAGGTGCCAGGCTCGCACGGGGCCCAGCGCGGTGTCCAGGCTGCTGTCGCCCACCACCTCATAACGCCACGGGCCCACGCTGCCGGGCAAGGCCAGCGGCACGGTGATGACATGACCCGTGCGCGCCGGCTCGCGGCCGGTGAGCAGCAGCCAGGTGAGGTGCACGAACTGGCTGGCCGAGTCTTGCACCCCAGCGGGCGACGGCAGACGCTGGCCTTGGGCCAGCACCACGTCGCCGCCTTCGAAACGCACGCTGAAACCACGCGGGGTGCGCCAGAGGATTTGGGTCTCTTCGTCGTAGCGCTCGGGCGCGATGCCCCTTGGCGTGATGCGTCCGGCGCTGGCGAGGCGGCGTTGCCCGAACGGCGCCAATCGCGGCCCGATGCCCACGCGCAGACGCACCTGGTAGCGCGCCCCCTGGCGCAGCCATTCGACCTCGGCGTCGCCGTGCACCGGGCCTTGCACATGGCCCACGACCGTGTAGCGAAGTTGGGTGGACAGCGGCCACTCGGGGCCAGGCGCATCGGCGCCCTCCCGGGCGTGTTGGGCCTGGGCCGCCGACGCCGGCTCGGCCGCCGCCAAGGCTGGCGCCGGCAGGGCAGATGCCGCCACCGGCGGGGGCTCCAGGGTGGGTGCCGACGCCTCGGGCTCGGCAGGCGGCACCGCGGAGGCGGATGCGGCGGTGGGTGCGGGTACGGGTGCGGTGATCGTCGGCTGGGGACCCGGTCGGGGCGCAGGCACCGGCGTGGCACGCATGGGCTGGCTCAGTTGAACGGCCAAACGCGGCGGTGGCGCGCTGGCCATCGGTTGCCAACGGGCCCAGTGCCACGCCAGCGCGAGGTGAACCACCAGCACGAAAGCCAGCCACAGCGCCAGCCACCACCGGGTGCCCCAGCGCCAACGACGACGGGTCAAGCCGCTCAGGTGGCTGCCGCCGCCAAAAAGCAGCACAGCGAGGCCAGCACCGTGCAACGGAAGCGCAAGGTCAACCAGCCCCCCACGCCCAGGCGCGGATAACTGCGCCGATCCACGGCGTAGCAAGCCAGCAGCAGCACACCATGCACGACCAAGCCCGCATAGGCCGGCATCAAGAGACCCACCCAGGCCAACAGGGCGGGCCACACGCCCCAGCGCAAGGCACCGGGCTCGGGCTGGCGCATCACCAAGCCCCAGTGCAAGGCACCCAAAAACGCGATGACCGTGGCCGCGTAGGCCGACAGGCCTTGCATCACGAAGGCGTGCTCGGCCAGGTAATCCGGTCGAGCCAGCAGCCAAGCCAGGGCGGCGCCGCCCACGAAAGGCAGCAAACCGGCGTAGCCCAGGCGGCTGGCCAGGGCCGATGGTTCGGCGGATCCAGGCAGGCTCATGTCAGGACATCTTGTCGGCCGCGCGCTTCAGCCGCTCTTCGATCTGGTCGGGCCCGATGGCCCCGGGGATGCGCGTGCCATCCTGGAACACCAAGGCCGGCGTGCCGTTGATCTGGTGCTTGCGCGAGAACGCCAGGTTGCGCGCCAAAGCCCCGTCGTCGCAGTTGCCTTCCACCGTCGGCGGCGGGATGCTGCGAAGCATCCAGTCCTGCCACGCGGCCTGGGGGTTCTTGCTGCACCAGATGGCGCGCGAGCGCTCCTGCGACGACGGCCCGAGGATGGGGATGAGGAAGGTGTAGATGGTGACGTCCTTGACGTCGGTGAGGCCACGTTCGAACTGCTTGCAGTAGCCGCAGTTGGGGTCTTCAAACACAGCCAAGCGACGCGCTCCGGTGCCGCGCTTGGTCACCAAGGCATCGGCCAGCGGCAAGGCGTTGAAGTCGACAGCGGTGAGCTTCTCCACGCGCGCCTGCGTCAGGCTGCGGCGGGTCTTCAAATCCACCATATCGCCTTCGATGAGGTACTCGCCCTTGGCGTCGCTGTAGCGGATCTCGGTGCCGAAACGCACCTCGTACAGGCCTGGGATGGGCGTTGTGCGGACCTCGTCCACCGGCGGGAACTGCGGCAGGCGCTCCGCGATGGCCCGACGCAGGGCGATGTCGACGGCGCGCAGATCGTCGGCAGGCGGCGCGGGTTTGCGGGCCTGGGTCTGGGCCAGCGCCACCACGGCGGTGGTCAGGGCCAAACCCAAGGCGGCCCAGCGAAAGGTTCGGTTCATGAGAGGGCGCTTGTGGAGGGCGTGGATGAATGGGGCAGAGGAGTCGAAGACGCGCGGGCGCTGCCCGTGGCCTGCTGAGACAGCCAGCGCTTGAGCGGTGGCAAGGCGTCCACCAGGGCCAGCCCCCGGTTGCGGGCCACGCGGGCCCAAGGGGCGGCGTGGGCAAAGC
Organism: Inhella sp.; assembly: GCF_027532025.1. Taxonomy (GTDB): domain Bacteria; phylum Pseudomonadota; class Gammaproteobacteria; order Burkholderiales; family Burkholderiaceae_C; genus Inhella. The sequence continues at coordinate 55,537 of NZ_JAPZSY010000024.1, forward strand.
CATGCCACAGCCCGTCGCAAGCGCGGGCCATGACCCAGGTGTCGAGGGCGCGCGCGCGCTCGTAGCGGCGCAGCAGCGTGGGGTCGCCCAAAGGCCGCCAGGGCTCGCGCTGGGCCAGCACCGAGGCCAAATCGGCCACGTCGGCCAGACCCAAGTTCAGGCCCTGACCGGCCAGTGGGTGCACTTGGTGCGCGCAGTCGCCCAGCAGCACCAGACCGGGCCGAACGATGGGATGGGCCTGCAGGCTGGCCAAAGGCCAGGCGCGGGCCGGGCCCGCCGGGCGCAGGGTGCCCACGGCGGGCGGCAGCAGGGCTTGCAGTTCGGCGGCCAGGGCCTCGGGGGACAGGGCCTCGCGGCGCTGGGCCTCGGCCGCGTCCTGCGACCACACCATGGCGTAGCCATGTCCAGCTTCGGGGCGGTCCAAGGGCAGCAGCGCCAAGACCTCGGCACCCTCACGGAACCACTGCCACGCGCGGCCCTGGTGGGGCGTGTCGCTGACCCAACGGCCGGCCAAGGCGTGGTGGCCGTAGGGCTGCCGCCGCACGGTGATGCCACGGGCTTCGAGCCCCTGGGCCTCCCGGCCTTCGCACAGGGCCAGCAGCGCATGCGGCACTTCGGCGTCCACCCGCTGCACGTGGGGGGCGAAGCGCAGGGCGGTGTCCAGCGCCTGGTCGAGTTCGGCGGCGTCGACGATGGTGGCCAGCGCCGTGAGGTGCGATTGCCAGGCGCTGAAATTCAGGCGAGCTTCGCCGGCATCGCCTTGGATCTGCATGTCCAGCACCGGGGTGCGGGCGTCGGGGGGCAGGCTGTCCCACACGCGCAGGCGCTGCAACAGCGCTTGCGCCGCCTCGTTCAGCGCGTACGCCCGCACATCCGCGGGGCGCGGGGCTTGGCGGCCCAGCAGGGCCACGCGCAGCCCCTGGTGGGACAAGGCCAGCGCCAGGGTGCGCCCCACGGCGCCATCGCCGCGGATGAGGACATCGACAGTCATGCGGCATTCTAGGAAGGGCCCGACACGGGCTCCTAAAATCAGGCCTTTGTGCCGGGTTTCGACCTGGCGCGCGCCCCCGGCGGTCGAACGTCCCCGCCCTCCCCCTTCAGAAAGCCCTGCGCGATGAGCCTCAAATGCGGCATCGTGGGCCTGCCCAACGTCGGCAAGTCCACCCTGTTCAACGCCCTCACCAAAGCCGGCATCGCCGCCGAAAATTACCCCTTCTGCACCATCGAGCCCAACGTGGGCGTGGTGGAGTTGCCCGACCCGCGCCTGCAGAAGTTGGCCGACATCGTCAAGCCCGAGCGCATCGTGCCGGCCATCGTGGAGTTCGTGGACATCGCCGGCCTGGTGGCGGGTGCCTCCAAGGGCGAGGGCCTGGGCAACCAGTTTTTGAGCCACATCCGCGAAACCGACGCCATCGTCAACGTGGTGCGCTGCTTTGAAGACGAGAACGTCATCCACGTGGCGGGCAAGGTCGACCCGATCGCCGACATCGAGGTCATCCAGACCGAGCTCTGCCTGGCCGACTTGGGCACCGTGGAAAAGAGCCTGCACCGACACAACAAGGTGGCGCGCGCGGGCGACAAAGACGCCATCGCCTTGGTCAAGGTGCTGGAAAAGTGCCAAGCCGCGCTGGACCAAGCCCGGCCGGTGCGCGCCATCGACTTCAGCAAGGAAGAGCGCGCCATCCTCAAGCCCCTGTGCCTGATCACCGCCAAGCCGGCGATGTTCGTGGGCAACGTGGCCGAAGACGGCTTCGAGAACAACCCCTTCCTCGATCGTCTGAAGGAGTACGCCGCGGCGCAAAACGCCCCGGTGGTGGCCATCTGCGCCAAGACCGAGGCCGAGTTGTCCGAGATGAGCGACGAAGACAGGGCCCTGTTCCTGGCCGAGATGGGCCAGGACGAGCCCGGCCTGAACCGCCTGATCCGCGCCGGCTTCAAGCTGCTGGGCTTGCAAACCTACTTCACGGCGGGCGTGAAGGAAGTGCGCGCCTGGACCATCCACCAGGGCGACACCGCGCCCCAGGCGGCGGGCGTGATCCACACCGACTTCGAGCGCGGCTTCATCCGCGCGCAGACCATCGCCTTCGACGACTACATCGCCTTCCAGGGCGAGCAAGGCGCCAAAGACGCCGGCAAGATGCGCGCCGAGGGCAAGGACTACGTGGTCAAAGACGGCGACGTGCTGAACTTCTTGTTCAACGTCTGAACGACCGCACTCGCCGCCGTCGTCCTGGCGCCGCGAACGGTGCGCTCAGGGCGCCGTCGCCTCGATGGGCTCATCGGCCACGCGAGGCAACTCGGTCACCGCCCGCAAGGTGGCCGAGCGCCAGGCGGCCACGGCCAGCAACAGGGCGCTGACACCGGCAAACCCGAGGGCCCAGCGCAGGCCCAGGTGCTGTCCCAGCCAACCGCCCAACAACGCACCGGGCGCACCGGGCAGTACGGTGAGCCAACGCATGGTGCTGGTCATGCGGCCAAGCAACGGGCTGGGCGTGACGGCTTGGCGCAGGCTCAAGAAGTTGATGAAGATGAGCACCGCGCCCAGGCCGAAGCAGCCCAGCATCACGCCAAACGCCAGCACCCCCAGCGGGCCGGCCGGCGCCAAGGCCAGCAGCACCCAACCCGCGCCGGTGACGGCGATGCCCAGCACCAGGCAAGGGCCGGGGCCCAGGCGCTCGCTGATGGCGTGGCCCTTCAGGCTGCCCCACACGGTGCCCACGCCCAAGGCCACGTAGGCCAGGCCGATGGCGCCGGGGCTCAGGCCCAGCTCGCGCGAGGCGACGAGGATCTGCACCACCATGGCGGTGTAGTGGCAGAACTGCCAGGCGCCGATGACCCAGGCCAGGGTGGGCAGCAAGGCGTTGCCGCGCACGAAGTGAAGGCCGGTGAGCAACTCGTCCTTGAAGCTGCGGCCGCTGGCGGCCTGCACGGTCTCCACGATGCGCAGGCCGCGCAGCACCAGGGCCGAGGCTGCCAGCAGCACTGCGTCCACCACCAAGGCCAAGGGCGGGCCCACGGCCTTGATGAGCAGGCCGCCCACCGCCGGCCCGGCCACCTCGGGGCCGCTGGAGGCCAAGGCGTTCTTGGCGTGCGCCTCCACCAAGCGCTCGCGCGGCACCACCTGGGTGAGCACCACCTGGGCGGCGCTGCCAGCCACGGTGTGCACACTGCCCAGCACGAAGGCGACGACGTACATCCAGCCCATGGTGAGCCAACCGAGCCATTGCGCCAAGGGCACCGTGAGCAGGGCCGCGGCCAGGGTGAGCTCACCGACGACGTAGACGGGCAGCTTGCGCACGCGGTCCAGCCACACCCCGCCGGGAAGCGACAGCAGCACGAAGGGGGCCAACTCCAACGCGGTGAGCAAGCCCATCTGCTGCGGCGTGGCGTTGAGCAGCACCGCCGCGGTGAGGGGCAGCGCCAACATGGTGATTTGCGCACCGGTGGACGACATCAGGATGGACGCCCACAGCCGACGGTAAGCGCGATCGCGCAGCAGGTCGTCGGGTTTGAGGCGGAAGCGCTCTCGCAGCGCTTGGAGCCAAAGGGGCAGGGAGGACACGGACAGCAACTCCGAAGGACGGGCACGTGGGTCGGCACCGAGGACGGTGCGGGGGGCGCAGGGGGTGCGCTTACGTGGCGTCGAGGAGTTTGGTCATGGGCCGGATGCTACCGGGCTGCAGCGTGCATGACCATCGTCAGGGCGGGCTCAAAAGGCCACGGCGGCCCCGTCGCGCCGCGGGTCGCTGGCGGCCACGTAGCCGTCCACGGCCGGGTCGCCCTGCGGATCGATCCGCCAGATGAACTGACCGGCGCCGAAGTCCTGGTAGCTGTCGTGGATGTCGCCCAGGTGGTGGCCGGCTTGCACCAAGCCCTGCAAGGTGGCGGCGGGCCAGTGCGGCTCGGCGTTGAGGGACAAGCCCTCGTTGAAGCGCCAGCGCGGTGCGTCGCAGGCGGCCTGTGGGTGCTGTCCGTAGACCAGCATGCGCACCAGGGTTTGCAGGTGGCCTTGCGGCTGCATGTTGCCGCCCATGACGCCAAAGCCCATCTGGGCGCGGCCGTCCTTGGTGAGGAAGGCCGGAATGATGGTGTGGAAGGGCTTCTTGCCCGGGCCCACCTCGTTCACGTGGCCGCGCTGCGTGGTGAAGCAGGCGCCGCGGTTTTGCAGGCTCACGCCGTAGCCTGGCAGCACCAGGCCCGAGCCGAAGCCCATGTAGTTGCTTTGGATGAAGCTGACCTGCATGCCGCGTGCGTCGGCCGTGGTCAGGTAGATCGTGCCGCCCTTGATCGGGTTGCCCGCGCCGTACTCCTGCGCCTGCGCCGGGTCGATCAGCGCCGCACGACGGCGCAGGTAGTCGGGGTCCAACAGCTGCGCCGGCGTCAGCGCCATGGCGCGTGGGTCGCCCACGTGGCGGTAGACGTCGGCAAAGGCGAGCTTCATGGCCTCGATCAGCAGGTGCTGCGTTCGCCAGTCGTCCACGCCGTACTGGCCCAGGTGCAGATGGCGCGCCATGCCCAAGGCCATCAGCGCGGCAATGCCCTGCCCGTTGGGCGGGATCTCGTGCACCGTGTGACCTTCGAAGTCGGTGGCGATCGGCGCCACCCACTCGGGCTGGTAGGCCGCCAAATCGGCCGCGGTGAGCGCGCCCCCGCCTTGCGCGGCAAAGGCCGCCAGCGCCGCGGCCACCTCGCCGCGGTAGAAGGCATCGCCTTTCGTCTCGGCGATCAGGCGCAGGGTGCGCGCCGCGTCGGGGAAGGCGAAGCGCTCGCCGACCTTGGGTGCGCGGCCACGGGGCAAAAAGGCCGGGGCAAAGCCCGCGCCGTTGGCCAGCTCGGGCACCTGGGCGGCGCGGGCCCATTTGTCGGCCACACCCACGGGCACGGCGGTGCCGCGCTCGGCGATCTCGATGGCCGGGGCGATGACGTCGGCAAAGGGCAGCGTGCCGAAGCGCTGGTGCAGCGCCACCCAGCCGGCGACGGCGCCCGGCACGGTCACCGTGTCCCAGCCGCGGGTGGGCATGGGGCGGTCGCCGAACCGCTCCCGCGTCCAGCCCATGGGCGCCGGGCCGCTGGCGTTCAGACCGTGCAACTGCGTGCCGTCCCACACCAGGGCAAAGGCGTCGCTGCCCAGGCCGTTGGAGCAGGGTTCCACCAGGGTCATGCAGGCGGCAGTGGCCACGGCCGCGTCCACAGCGTTGCCACCGCGTTGCAGCAGCTGCAGGCCCGCTTGCGCGGCCAGCGGGTGGCTGGTGGCCACCACGTTGCGGCCGAAGACGGGGCTGCGGCGGCTGGGGTAGCCGGCGGTCCAGTCGAAGTCCATGCGCGCTGCTGCCGAAAACGCTCAGCGGACGGGCGCCGGCTGGCGCAGCGCATCCACGCCGCCCTGGCCCAAGGCGGCGCCAAATCGTTTGACGAGGCGCTCGGCCACGTTCTCGCGCGGGGTGTAGTCGATGACTTCTTCGGCACCCACCACCTCGCGGGCCACGCGATCGAGGTTGGCCATGCCATCGGCCAAGCCCAGCGCCACCGCCCGGTCGCCATTCCAAACCATGCCGCTGAAGGTTTCGGCGTCTTCCTTCAGCCGGTCGCCTCGGCCCTCACGCACGACGGCGATGAACTGCTGGTGCACGCCGTCGATCCAGGCCTGGGCCTTGGCGCGGTCGGCGGGCTTCATCGGGCTGAAGGGGTCGAGCAAGCCTTTGTGCTCGCCCGCGGTGATGAGCCGGCGCTCCACGCCCAGCTTCTCCATCAGCCCGCTGTAACCAAAGCCGTCGATCAGCACGCCGATGCTGCCCACCATGGAGGCCTTGTCCACGTAGATGGCGTCGGTCGACGAAGCGATGTAGTAGGCCGCTGACGCGCACACGTCTTCCACCACGGCGTAGATGGGCTTGTCGTGCGCGGCGCGCAGGCGCTTGATCTCGTCCACCACGATGCCCGCCTGCACGGGGCTGCCACCCGGCGAGTTGATGCGCAGCACCACGCCGCGCGCGCCATGGTCGGCAAAGGCTTCCTTGAGGGCCGAGACGATGTGGTCGGCGTTGGCCTCGGTGTCGGCGGCGATCTCGCCGCGCACCTCCACCAAGGCGGTGTGCGGGCGACCCGGGGCCACGGTGGGGTGCTGCGGCGCCCACAGACTCCACAAGATCAACGCGGCCAAGCCCAACCAGAGCCAGCGGAAGGCCAGGCGCCAGCGGCGCTCGCGGCGCTTTTCGGTCAGGAAGTCTTGCGCCAGGGCCAGCAGCAGGGCCTCGGTGCCGCGGGCGGCGGCCTCGGCGGCCGGTGCAGGGGACGCTGCAGCGCGCAGCATGTCGTCCGGGTTCGGGGTCGCGTCGGGCAGCGGCGGGGTGGGGTCGGACGGCGTCATGGCGATGGAGGCTCGGGAGGGTCAGCAAGTTCGGGCGGCGGCAAGGGCCGCTGGTGGGCGTTAGGGTACCAACGCACCTCCCCAGCGTCTTCGGTCACGGTCACCGGAATCAGGCCCGCGCGGCCGCAGCGGCCCATCACGCAGGCGCCGGTGCGGGGCGAGTACACCGCCCCATGCACCGCGCACAGGATGTGCTCGCGCGAGCTGTCCAAAAACTCGTTGGGCTGCCAGTCCAGCTCGGTGGGCACGTGGGCGCAGCGGTTCAGGTACGCCACCACACGGCCGTCGAACCGCAGGGCAAAGGCCCGCTCTTCGCGGCCGCAGTACAGCAGGTCCCACTGCACGCCCAGGCCGCGCTCGGCCAAGGCTTCGCTGCGGCACACGAGCAGGCCCGCCTCGGGCGAGTTGGGCGCGTCAGCCATGGGTGGTCAGCCAAGCGTGCAGGCTGGGCACGTCGTGCAGCACCGCCAGGGGGCGCAGGGCTTCCAGTTCGTCCACCGGGTGGGCGCCAAAGCTCACCGCCAGCGCGGCCGTGCCGGCGTTGAGGGCCAACTGCAGGTCGTGCGTGGTGTCGCCCACCATGAGGGTGCGCTCGGGGGCCACGCCCAGCTCGTCCATCAGCTCGTGCAGCATTTGCGGGTGGGGCTTGCCGGCGGTTTCTTCGGCGGTTCGGGTGGCGTCGAACAGCGCGCGCAGGCCCACCTGGTCCAAAGCTTCGTCCAGGCCCCGGCGGCTCTTGCCAGTGGCCACGGCCAGGCGGTGGCCGCGGTCTTTCAGGGCGTGCAGCAGGGGCACGACGCCGTCGAACAGGGTCACGTCGTGCACCGTGGCGAAGTAGTGCTTGCGGTAGGCGTGGCCCATCTCGCGGTAGCGCTCGCGCGGCAGGCCGGGCGCGGCGATCAAGAGGGCCTGCTCCAGCCCCAAGCCGATGACGTGTTGGGCCTGCGCTTGGCTGGGCTCGGGCAGCCCCATCTCCCGCGCTGCGGCCTGGATGCTGCGCACGATGCAGGCGGTGGAGTCGAACAGCGTGCCGTCCCAGTCGAAAGCAATGAGGTCGTGGTTCAAGGGACTGCCTGAGAGAAAGACGGGGGATTGTGGGCCGACCCACAATGACCCGATGACCCCGACCCTTGTTTGGTTGCGGCGCGACCTGCGCCTGCACGACCACGCCGCGCTGCACGCGGCCTGCAGCACCGGCGGCCCCGTGTTCGTGGCCTTCGTCTTCGAGCGCGACATCCTGGACGCTCTGCCCCGGGCCGACCGGCGCGTCGAGCTGATCTGGCACGCCCTGGCCGACATCGAGCGCCAGCTGCGCGAGCGTGGCGTGGGCCTGATCGTGCGCCACGGCCGCGCACGCGAGCTCATCCCTGCCCTGGTGCACGAACTCAAGGCCCAGCGCCTCGTCTTCGCCCACGACGACGACCCCTTCGCCCTGGCCCGCGACGAGGCCGTGCGCGCCGCCCTGCCCGGCGTGCGCGTGGACAGCGTGCAAGACGTGACCGTGTTCGAGCGCCGCGAACTGCTGACCGGCGCCGGCAAGCCCTACACCGTGTTCACGCCCTACAAGAACGCCTGGCACAAGGCCATGGCCGCGGAAGGCGCCGCCCGCCTGGCCGAGCGCGTGCCGAACCTGGCCTCCCTGGCGCCCACGCCGTTGGCCACCGGCCTGCCCAGCCTGGCCGACCTGGGCTTCGAGCCCACCGACCTGCACGAGCGCTACCGCGGCGGCGCCACGCAAGCCCGCGCGCAGCTGGCCGAGTTCGTCACCGAGCGCATGGCCGGCTACGCCGAGACACGCAACTTCCCGGCCGTCAAAGGCCCCAGCTACCTCAGCCCCGCGCTGCGCTTCGGCCTGGTGGCCCCGCGCGAACTGGCCCGCGCCGCGTGGCCGCTGCGCGCGCAAGAGGGCGCCGGCGGCTGGCTCAACGAGCTGATCTGGCGGGACTTCTACCACCAGGTGCTGCACCATCACCCCGCTGTGGTGCACGGCCCGCTGAAGACCGACTACGCCCGCGTCGTGTGGGACGAAGGCCCCGAAGCGGACGAACTTTTTGCGGCGTGGTGCGAGGCGCGAACCGGCTACCCGCTGGTGGACGCCGCCATGCGCCAGCTCAACCAAACCGGCTACATGCACAACCGCTTGCGCATGGTGGTGGCCAGCTTCTTGTGCAAGCACCTGGGCCTGAACTGGCAGCGCGGGGAGGCCTGCTTCGCCGAAAAGCTGCTCGACTTCGACCTCGCCGCCAACAGCGGCGGCTGGCAGTGGGCCGCCAGCTGCGGCTGCGACGCCCAGCCCTACTTCCGCATCTTCAACCCCACGTCCCAAAGCGAGAAGTTCGACGCCAAGGGCGTGTTCGTTCGCCGCTACCTGCCCGAGCTGGCGCGGCTGACCGATGGCGCGATCCACGCGCCTTGGGCGGCCAAGCCGATCGAGCTGGGCGGTCTGCGTTTGGGCGTGGACTACCCGCGCCCGGTGGTGGACCACGCCGAGGCGCGGGCCAAGACGCTGGCGCGGTACGCGGTGGTGAAGGCGGGCTGATCAGCCCGGTTGTGCGGTAGACCGGCTGGCAGGGGTATGGCCAGTCAGGCGGTTGATTCGCGAGGTCTGCTGGCCGAAAGCCGACCGTAACCGATGACTGCCATCCAGCCCCAAGGGCAGCTCGTCGTCATCGCCCGATGGCACCGGGCCTCGCCGGACTTTCGCTCAGCTCACCACTTGAATCTGTCCCCGCGTGAAGCCAAAGGAGCCGGTTCGCTACCCTAAGCGGCCTTCCTGTTGATCAGCCAAAGTTCTGCCACAAGCCCGGCCGACAAAAGAACCGAGGCCACGATGTCGGCGACCACAATCCTTTCGATGGACGGGTTGTAGCCCCCGACCGCCATGGCGACGACGATGAAGCTGGCCGCGCTGAAGAGCGCGACAGACAGCGCCGTGACCCGCAGCCAGGGCAACGCGATGGCACTGAGCATCAGCGCACCCAGCACCCCGAACAGCAGCGCCCGGTGTTGCAGCAGGATGGCCGTGTTCGGATCGTTCACCTCGATCCCGTAGAGCCGGGCCAGGGTGCTCACCCCCATCACGCCGGGGACCGGCAGCAGGTGAATGATGCCTGCCACGAGCAGGGCGACGATGGAGATGTACTTCATGGGTTTCCTCAGGGTTGAACAAGTCGCTTGGGGCTTTGCGGCAGGACGAACGGCACGGTGAGGCGGTGGGGGGACGGTCACTCCGGCCAGGCAGGTCGTCGGATTGCACGCTCGAAACCCATCCGCCAGAGCAGTCGCGTGCGCGTACCCGGAGCGCGTTCCGCCTGCTGTCGCATGGCCTCTGCCATCTGTTGCGCGAAGCCCGTGCGTGGGTAGCGGGTGAGCACGGCGTGTCTCGACGCGGCGTCGATCTCGTTCATACGCGCCCCGATGACATCCATTGCCGCTGCTTGTTGGAGCAAGTGAGCCTCCATGCCGGCGCCCTTCGGAACATGCGGATTCATGTGGAGGCAGATCGCGTCCTCCACAGCAAGGGCCCGGCTCTGTGCCCACCCCTGCTCTCGCAGAAGTTGGAGCGCCCGCTTGCCGCCGTCAATCGCAAAACAAGCGCAGCCCAGTCCTGCTTGCGGCCGACCGCTCGGCAGCAACGCAACATCGTGCAACAGGCATGAAACGGCCAGCACCTCAGCGTCCAGCCTCAGGGCATCCCTTTGGGCGAGCAGCGCTGCCCAAGCCCACGTCCGTTGGCTGTGGCGGAACAACCAGTCCGGCACGGACTGCTGCACCAACTCCAGCGCATGAGAGACCGTTGGTGTGTCGGGCCATTCGATTCGTCCAGGATCCAGTCGACCCCAGCGCCGCCTCGTGTCGTCGGACTCAGCACCATGGCCACGCCACTGAAGACGCAGTTGAGCGAGCACGGTCCACAACGCGAAGCGGCACTGTTCCGCAACTGTCATGCGTCCACCGGCAAGGCAGCCCCAAGCGGCCGATCCCAGCCTCGATCCATTGACGCTTGCGGTTGATCCAACGGTGGGCGTCATGGACGCATCTCCCTTTGGCCTGGGATTCTCAGCAACAGGAGGACGACGAGGAATGGCGGCGTGATCACGAAGCTCAAGTCGAACAGAAAGATGCCGTCCAGTGGCAAGCCCCGCTCGACCCAAACGTGCAAGTGAAACATTGCATGAAGGCATGACCACAATGCCGCCCCGATGCTCGTCGACAAGCTTCCAGACCGCACTCCGTACAGCCCAACAAGCCCGCTGGCCCCGTACACCAAGCCCACGTCCCGGATGAAGTGCGCGTTGAACGGCCCGAAGAGGGCGACGCCTGGGATGCGTGTGTAGAACTGCTCGGGGGCCAGAAAGATGGCAGTGCCGGCGAGCAGCCAAAGCGCGTACACCATGCCGGGCAGCGCCCAGGCCGAAGTCTGTCCGGTCCCGGCCTTCACGCTACCGCCAGAAGCAAAAAGGCAACGATGACCTCCAGCGCGAGGTAGCCCAACGGGGCGCGGTCAATGGTGCGATCGATCGCAGCCGATACCAAGCGGCCAGCAGCCATGCCACCGAGCGCCGCTCCCACGGCGAAGAGAACGCCATCGCGAAGTCCAGGTTGTTGCAGGGCCGCCAGCAACGCGAGCGCCATGAACACGCCGAAGCCCCCGTAGACGGCCCGCACCTCGTTGCGGCCCGCTGGCGTGAGATCAAAGATGCCAAACTGCTTCGTCACAAGGACGGGCTTGACGATCGCGCCCACGCCCATGAGGGCGAATCCGGTCATCGCCAGATAAACAGGAAGGTCTTGCATGGGGGACAGCCACAACGAAAACGATGCCGCCATCGTGTCGGAGCAGGTCGCTTCTGGCTTTCAAGAATCGCCTGTCATGCCACGCATCTGGGCGGGTTCGGCGCGTGCGCTCTACGTCGGTGCGGGGCTGGACCTGTCGCCCCACTTGAACGTGGCGACGACGATCGCGGTTTCTCTTCGGCAGCCCTTCGAGTTGCGAACCTGGGCCAAGTCAGAGGCCTGGTCGCCATGGCGCTCAGACGTGGTCAGCGTGATTCCGTCGGAGACGCTTCATCACCTGAAGAGCCGCGGGCCGATGGCCTTCCTTTACCTTGACCCGCTGACGGACCGCCGGCGCTCGCTGTCTCGGGCGGAGCTGCTGCGCGGTCGTGAGCAGTTGCAGCTGGCGGGCCCGCGGATCAGCCTGGACAACGCCTTTATCGCCTTCGGTCTGCGGCCTCAGCGCCCGAAGGATGCACGCATCGCCCGAGTTGTGCGCGAGATCGAACACAGGCCCGAGGCCTTCGCACGTTTGCAAGACGCTGCCGCGCTGGCCTGCCTGTCACCATCGCGCTTCAGGGCACGCTTCGACGCGGAGCTTGGTCTACCTTTCCGTCGCTACCGACTGTGGCGGCGTATGGCCGCCGTGATGCGCAAGGTCGCTGCCGGCGGCAGCTTGACCGAAGCCGCCCACGCCGCCGGGTTTTCGAGCTCAGCGCATCTCAGCAGCACGTTCAAACGCATGTTTGGGCTGACGGCCAGCAACCTGCTGGCCTTGGGTGTCGCGATCGAGGTGGCTGACGATGACCTCACCTTTGCGTGTGATCACCCCAGCCAAACCGTGCTCGAAGACGCGCACGCCGCTTGAACAAGCGGCGCAGCACCCAACGATAGGAGACGTTTGCGGTGGGCGCCAGCCCGTCGAAGCCCGCTGTTGTCGCGCGCGGTCGAGCTCCCCCGCGGAGGTGTTTGCGAAGGCGAGCGACCGGATGTCGGCAAGCAAGTCCGCGAGGCGTGAGTCTCCTGCAGGGCGACAGAACGCCGCCGGCTGCCGACGGCGTCGCGCCCCGCTGGGCCAATGGGCCAATGGGCCAATGGGCCGGTCGAACCGGCCCGGCACCTCGTTCACATCCCCCACTGGAGCACACCGCCCTGTAACAAATCGGCGTGTGACAGGGCCGTGGGCACCACGGGCTGGCCGTTGAGGCGCGCCACCGGGCCGCGGCCACTCAAGCGCAGGCGCCGGCCGTCAGCCAGCTGCAGGGTGGCGCCGCGCACCAGGGGCTGGCCCAGCACGTAGTGGCCCGAGGCCGGCTGCGCGGGGTAGAAGCCCAGCAGCGCGAAAACCAGCCAGGCGCTCATCTGCCCGGCATCGTCGTTGCCGACGATGCCATCAGGGCGCGTGCTGTAAAAGCGGCGCACCACCTCGGCCACGCGGGCATGGCCTTGTTCGGGCCGGTCGCTGAAGGCGTAGAGCCAGGCGATGTGGTGGCTGGGCTCGTTGCCGTGCGCGTACTGGCCGATCAGCGCCTCCTGGCCCAGGTGCTTGTCGGGGTTGGGCACGGGCAGGGTGAAGAAGCGGTCCAGCCAACGGCCCAGGCCCTCGGGCCCGCCCAGGCGCTCGCGAAAGCCCTCGGGGTCGTGCAGGGCTGGGGTGGCGGTGTACTGGTAGGCGTTGGCCTCGGTGTAGTCGCCCGGGTTGTTCATGGGGCTGGTGGCCACCACGGGGTCGAAGGGCTCGCGCCAGCGGCCTTGGCTGTCTTTGCCGCGCAGGGTTTGGGTGCCTTCGTCAAACAGGTTGCGCCAGCTGCCGGCGCGCCGCGCGAAGCGCTCGGCCAGTTCGCTGCGACCCGTCAGGCGCGCCACCTGGGCCAGCGCGGCGTCGCCGTAGCCGTACTCGGCGGTTTTGCTGACCGCCTCGCCCGGCGCCAGGTCAAAGGGCAGGTAGCCGTACTGGTCCAGCCACTGCCAGCTGCGTTGCGCCCAGGCGGGTGCGTCGGGCCGGTCCTGCGTGCTGGTGACCAGCATGGCCTGCAGCGCGGCCTCGCGGTCCACCGCAAAGCCCTTGGCGATGGCGTCGGCGATGACGGGCATGGCGGGGTTGCCGATCATGGTGTGCGTCTCGCGGCCCATCACGGTCCACAGCGGCAGGTAGCCCATTTGCTGCTGGTGGGCGACGAGGGTGCTGACGAATCCGGGCACGCGCTCGGGCACGATCAGCGTGTACAGCGGGTGGCTGGCGCGGAAGGTGTCCCACAGGCTCAGCGTCGAGTAGTACACGCCGCCGGGGGCCCGGATCACCCCGCCCTGGGGGCCGCGCACGCGGCCGTCCACGTCGGCGATGTTGCTGGGGTGCAGCAGGGTGCGGTAGAGGGCCGAGTAGAAGAGCCGCTTCGTGCCGGCGTCGGCGTCGATCTGGATGCGCGACAGCAGGCGGTTCCAGGTGGCGTCGGCCTGCTGGCGGGCGGCGTCGAAGCGCAGCGGCCCGATGGCGTCGAGGTTGGCGCGCGCGCCGGCCTCGTCCACGGTGGAGACGGCCACGCGGGCTTCCAGCTGCCGGCCGTGGCCGAGCTCGAACGCCAGCAGCAAACGCGGCGCCTTGTCGCCCTCGCGCGGCGCCACCACCGCCTGCGCGGCGATGGGCCGGTTGAAGCGCACGATGAAGCTGGTTTGCCGCTCGACCCAGTTCTTGGCGTGCACCGTGCCCGTGACCTCGCCGCGCGCGGCGTCCACCGCGTGCTGGCTTTGGGTGACGCGCGGGCCGTCGCCGAACAGGATGCCGTGCTGCAGGTCCACCAGCACCTGCACGCGGCCGGGCTTGGCAAACGTGTAGCGCTGGAAGGCCACGCGCTCGGTGGCGGTGAGGTCCACGCGCACGCCCAGGTCCTTGAGCGTGACGGCGTAATGGCCGGGGCGGGCGCGCTCGCTCGCCTTGTCGTAGGCGCTGCTGAAGTCGGTGGTCTGGGCCGTCCAGCGCTGGCCTTGCGCGGGCTGCAGCAGCAGGTCGCCCAGGTCGCCGATGCCCACGCCACTCATGTGCGTGTTCGAGAAGCCCAGGATGCGCGGCGCCCGGTACTGGTAGCCGCCGCTGAAGCTCCAGCCGCGGTCTGCGTTGTCGGGGCTAGGGAAGACCATGCCGAAGGGCACCGTGGCGCCGGGGGTCACGTGCCCCGTGCCGTCGGTGCCGATGAAGGGGTCGACGTGGCGGGTGAGGCTTTGCGCGTGCGCGCCCCCCAAGGTGGCGAGCAGTAGGACGGCCAGGGTCGTGCGCATCAGCGTCCCAGCAAGGAGGTCAAGGGCTCGTGCAGGCGCCGGGCCCAGTCGACCTCGTTGTGGCCGGTGCCCTCGTACACCCGGGTTTGGTAGCGCGCGCCGGGCACGAAGCCTTTGTCGGCCATCAGCGCGTCGATGCGCGGCTGCGCCTGGTCGTACTGGGCGTCCAGCTCGGTGGTGCCGCGGTCCATCCACCACTTGACAGACGCCGGTTCGGGCAGCGCGCCACGCAGGTAGGCGATGGCGGCGCTGGGCACCTCGTCGTTGCGCTGGAAGGTGCCGATCCAGTGCGTGCTCAGGCAGGCCGCGCCGCCGAACACCTTGGGGTGCTCGCACAGCGCGTAGGCGCTGATCAACCCGCCCATGCTGGAGCCCATCAAGAACGTGGCCTCGCGCTCGGGCCGGGTGGCGTACTTCGCGTCGATGGCGGGCTTGAGCTCTTCCATCAAGAAGCGCAGGTAGGCGTCGCTTTGCGAGCGGCCTTGCAGGCCCTGCGCGACGAGCCCTTGGCGCAGCGTCTCGGGCAGGTGCGGCAAGAACTTGGCCGGGAAGTACTCGGCGTGGCGGAACTTGCCGTTGTTCCAGGGGCCGACCACGATGAAGTCCTGCACCTGGCCCGTGGCCATCAGGCGCGCGGCCGCCTCGTCCACGTGCCAGGCCTTTTGGTTCCAGGTGGTGCTGGGGTCGAACAGCATCTGGCCGTCGTGCATGTAGAGCACGGCGTAGCGCTTGGCCTGCGGGTCGTAGCCCGGCGGGAGCCAAACCTCGACGTGGCGGGGGTCGACGAACCGGGAAGGGAAGTTCACCAGGCGCTCCACGCGACCCGCGCGGGGCGTTTGCAAGGCCTGGGCCGGGGCGGCGGTGGGGGTCCACAGCGGGGCGGCGATCAGCGCGGGCGCCATCGCCAAGAAGGTGCGTCGGGTCATGGGGTGGGGGTCTCCGTGGCGGTGTCGTGGCAGGCCTGGTGGAAGCAGGCGCAGATGATGGCCCACAGGGCTTCGGCGTCGGCGAATCGGTCGCAGGGCTCGCCCTGCCAGGGGTCGGTGGGCGCGGCCTGGGTGGCCTGTTGGTAGTGCAGCCACATCGCGTGGGCGCCCTCGCCCACCGCCATGGGCAGCAGCTCGGCGTTGAAGCTCAAGGCGCTGCCGGGCTCGGCGTGGCGCAAGAAGCCAGCGCAGCAGGCCGTCCACATCGCGCGGTAGTGGTCCAGGTACAGGCCCGGGCGGTCCAGCGGGGTTTGCAGGCAGCCGCTGTTGCCGATGCGGCCGTGGAAGGCGCGCACCCGCTCGAACACCGGCTGCAAGCGCGCCATGCGCTCGGAAAACTCGCCGCCGTAGGTCATCTCGTGGCCGGTGTACCAGTGACTCAGGTCGGCGGTGAAGCGCAGGTCGGGGAAGCGCTCCACCCAGCGCAGCGTGCGCCAGATGTCTTGCGTGGCCGTGGCGCGGTGCGTCTCGACAAGCAGCGGGTGCCCGTGGCGGGCTTGCGCTTCCAGCAGCGCGGCGGCCAGCGCGTCCATCTCGGCGTCGCTGTCGAAGCCCGTGCCCAGGTGCAAGTTCGTGTAGAGCAGGCCCTCGGCGCGGTGCTGGCGGGCCAGGGGGTCGAGCTGCTCGGGCCGGGTCACGCGGGCGATGCCGCTGGCGTCCAGGCCAGCGCGCTGGATGGCACCCCATCCATCCCAGGCCTGGGCGCCTTCGTAGCCCTCGGCCTTCAGCAACTGCAGCTGCTCGTCCAGGCTGGCGCGCCAGCCGCGCGAGGCCGGCGGCAGCGCCAGCAAGGTGCCCAGGTGGATGTCTTTGCGCAGGCGCATGGCGGCCTCAAGCCCGGTGCCACACGACGGGGTTCTTTCGCGTGGCGATGACCTCGCCCTCGCGCGCCCCGGGGCACCACTGGTCGCGGTCGTTGGCCTGCACGGGGTTGAGCGCCGGCACCAGGCGCATCGCGGCGTCCATGTAGATGACCGTCATGACCGAGCGAGGGCGATCGCTGACGTTGGCGCCGGCCTTGTGGAAGGTCCAGCCCAGGTGGAAGCTGACCTCGCCGAGCTCGAAGGCGCCGCTGACGAACTCGAAGCCGTGGCGGGCCATGTTGGCGCTGATCTTGTCCTCGCTCTCGTCGCTGATGCCGAGCTCGCGCCCGAACTCGACCGACTGGCTGCGCGCGTAAAACCCCAGCGGCCCCATGGCCTCGGGCACCGCCTGCAGCGGAATCCAGGCGGTGACGGTGCGGTCGCTGGCCAAGGGCCAGTAGGTCTGGTCGGCGTGCGCGGGGGTGATGCCACCGCCCGGCTCTTTGTAGAGCGACTGGTCGTGGTACAGGCGCACGCCGCCCACCTGCAGCAGCTCGGCGGCGATGCGCCCCAGGCGTTGGCCCATCACGAAGCGGCCCACCAGCGGGCTTTGCTCCCACAGGTTCATCACCTGCAAGAAGGCTCTGTCGTAGGTGCTGCGTTCTTCGAGCGGGCGCTGCTCGGTGTTGAGCTCGATGGTCAGGCGCGTGATCTCGGCGCCGTACTGCGCCAAGGTCTGGGGCGAAAGCACGTCTTTGAGCTTGATGAAACCGTCGCGGTGGAACAGGTCGATCTGGGCGGCGCTCAGGGCGTAGGGGGTGTCGAGGTCGGTCATGGTTGCTGCAGGGTGATGACGCGCGTGGCGTCGATGACGCGGGGGTCGGTGGGCTGGGCGCCGCCGAAGACGAAGGGGCCGGGCTGCGCCGCGAGGGCGCGGTAGCCGCCGTCGTAGTCCCAGGTGGTCACGTACAGGCGCGCGCCGGCCAGGGTGGCGGGGTCGCCCAGTGCGGCGGCCGGCAGGGTGAAGGTCACGGTGCGTGCGTCAGGGTTGGCGCTGATCTGCGCGCCGATGGGCTGCGCCGTGCCGTCATGCTGGCCGCTGGCGCCCTCGGGGCCGAAGTGGGCGTTGCTCCAGCCGTGGGCGCGCACCCGGTGGTGCCAGCGCATGCCCTCGGGCAGGCTGGCGAATTGGTCGGGCATCGCGGTCGCGCAGCCGCTGCGGCCCGGCAGTTCCACGAAGAAGGTGAAGGCCACGTGGTCAAAGCCGTTGGCCGGCCCCCACACGGTGCTGAAGTTGCGCAGCGTCAGCTCCACGCGTAGGCTGCCGCCGGCGGACCACACGCGGGTGCGGGTCAGGTCCATCTGGCCGGGCAGGAAGCTCTCGTGGGTGGGGTAGACGTAGGTGCCGGTCGGGCCGGTGTCGTCCCCCGCCGGGTCGGCCTCGTCGGCCAAGAGCACCCAGGGCAGCGCGGCCTGGAAGGTGGCGGGCGCCGAGGCGATGCCGCTGCCGGGCGACCACAGCACGGCGCGGTGCGGCACGGCGGGGTCGCTCATGCGGCCGGTGGGCACGGTGGCGGTGAAGCGGCCGTCGGCGCTCACCTGCACCAGCACGGCGCGGGCGAGGTCGCCGTCGATCACCAGGCGCAGGTCGGCTTGGCCGGCGGTGTGGCCGCTGACCTGGAAGTCGCCCTGCACCGGCGTGCTGGGCAGCGGGTCCAGCCGCGGGGTGGCTGGCGTGGCGGCCAGGCGCTGCACGGTGCCGGTCTGCTGCCAAACCAGGCCGCTGCGCGGGGCCAGCCGCAGGCTGATGCGGCCTTGGGCGCCCACCGTCACGTCGCTGGCCGGGCCGTGCAGGCTGAACAGGCCGCGCAGCACCGTGCCCTCGGGCGCGCCGGTGGGGAGGTTGTCGAGCAGCACCTCGGTGTCGGCGGTGTTGAACACCACCAGCGCAGCTTGCTTTTCGTCGGCCATGCGCCAGGCGATGGCGCCAGGGCCGCTGGGGCTGCCGGCCAGCACCTGGGGGTTGCCGCGGCTCAGCACCTTGTTGGCCTTGCGCAGCGCGGTCATCTGTGCCGTCAGGCGGTACAGCGGCGCGTTCGTGTCGAAGTGGTCGCGCCCACCGCTGCCATAGCCCTTGGCGAACATGGCGGCGCGCTGTTCAGTGAAGCCCTGCTCGGTGCCGTAGTACAGCACCGGGATGCCGGGCAGCGTCATGGTCGCCAGCAGCGCTTGCTTCATCGCGGCTTCGCTGCCGCCGGCCAGCCAGCGGTCCACGTCGTGGTTGTCGATGAAGGTGGGCAGCCAGTGCGGGCGGCTGTGCACTTTCATCATGGCGTCGATGCGATCGGCAAGCTGCTGCGTCGGCCGCCCACGGGCGAACACGTCGACCATGCTGCCGTAGAGCGGGAAGTTCAGCATGCCGTTCATGCGCGCTTCGCCAGCTTGGCCGCGCACATAGCTTTCGATGCGCTCGGCCATCACGGTTTTGCCGGGCGCGTCGATGCCGAAGCCTTCGCCGAACACCAGGAAGCTGTCGCGCCCGGTGCGCCGCGCCACCTCCACCATGCCGGGCGCTTTGGCGTCGCGACTGTGCATGAAGTCTTCAAAGTACGCCGGCGGCACGTAGAAGGCGGTGTCCACGCGGAAGGCGTCCACGCCCACGCGCTTGATCCAGAAGCCGTAGCTGTCGCGCAGCGCGCGCATCACCACCGGGTTGCTGGTGTTGAGGTCGTCGAGGCCCGACATCTGGTGCGCCAGCTCGTGGTCTGGGTTCTTGACGTCGACCAGCGCTGGGGTCCAGTGGTAGATGCCGGCTTGGCGGTCGGCCGCGCGGCGAGGGTCGTTCAGGTTGAACGGCCACTGCGTGGGTGCGGTGGTGGGTTTGGAGCGGGTGTTGGGCGTGTAGAAGCGCGTGGGGTCGGTCGGGTCCCAGCCGCCCTCGTAGCCAAAGTAGTTGCCCACGTGGTTCACCACGATGTCTTGCACCAGGTACATGCCGCGGCTGTGCAGGTCGTGCGACAGGCGCTGGTAGTCGGCCAAGGTGCCGAGGTGCGGGTCCACCTCCTTGAAGTGCTGCGCCCAGTAGCCGTGGTACCCGGTGAAGCCCAGGGTCGGGTCCAGCCACTGGTTGCGCACGGGGGGCGTGAGCCACAACGCCGTGGCGCCCAGGCCTTGGATGTAGTCCAGGCGTTGGCGCAGGCCGGCCAGGTCGCCGCCGTTGTAGCGGTCGTTGCTGCGCGGGTCGTAGGCGCCCACGCCTTGGTCGTTGTTGCGCGGGTCGCCATCAGCAAAGCGGTCGGTCATCACGAAGTAGATGACCTGGTCGCGCCAGTCGGGCGAGGGCACGTGCAGCTTGAGCGGCGCGGCCGAGGCAGCCAGGGCGGTGAGCAGCGGGGGCAGGCTGAGGATCAGTTTCATGTCGGGGGAACTCTGGGGGGACGCCAGTTCAATCGGGGCCGCGCATGCGCTCGGCCGCTTGG